>NZ_JBFBLD010000003.1:0-272160 GCF_040702445.1 Microbacterium sp. NPDC080005
GGCAGGTTCGCGATCAGGTCGCTCATCCCGTCCCGTCCCGGAACCAGTCGCACGCAGCGCCGGGCGGCGGCTTCCTCGTGTCGTTCCGCGAACGAGCGCGGGTGCATCCGGTGTGCGAGGATCTCGAGCTCGCCGCGCACCCGGTTGGGGGTGTCCTGCTCGCACCGGGTGATCGCCGCTGTCTCGAACTCCGCCCACACCTCCGCAGGCAGCGACGTCCCGGTCTCGACGATCAGGAACGCGTGCCCGCGGACGATCCGGCCCTGCTCCCACGCCTCGACCGTCGCGGGGAACCCCTCGATCAGCGTCCGCGCTTCTCCGATGCGGCGTTGCACGGTCCGGTCGGTGACACGCATCACCCCACCGACCTCCGCCGCGATCGACCGCAAGGCCATGTCGTGCACCTGCACGCGCGCGTTGCGCTGCGCGACCTGCGCCTCCGCCAACCGCCCCGCCGCAGCCAAGGCGCGCAGCTCGCGGATCTGAACCCGAGCCAACTCGACGGCCACATCCCCGACGTCCGCGACGATGCCCGCCAACGCGGCGAGATAGTCCTCGCCACCGGGGGTTTCCATCGCGTCCGCCATACCTGCACTCTGCCACCGACCACCGACATCCACCCTCGCACAACCGGTCGAGAACACCCGTTATGCCCACCCTCAAGATGAGAGTCCTCTCATCTGCGGGAAGCGCGACGGGTACGCCCACGGAGTGGCCAGGGCACACGGGTTCCGCTCCTGGTCAAGCCCCGCGTCGACCCGCGGCCTCCCCGCTACCGTGAGATCTCAGGCTGAGGAAAGGACCGTGTGACCCAGCACCGAGACGCGTCGTCGACCCGAGAGGTCGCGATCGGAGACCTGCAGTTCCGTGTCATCCAGTCACCGCGCGTAGACGCGGCTCGCACGTATCTCCTCGTCCACGGCATCGGCATGTCGCACCGATATCTCCGCCGCCTGCACACCTCTCTGGCCCCCGATCACGACGTCCTCTCGATCGATCTGCCCGGGTTCGGCGGGCTTCCGAAGCCCGTCGAACAGCTCGACGTCCCCGCCATGGCCGCGGCGATCGCCGCTCTCCTCGACCGTTTCGACCTCGCCCCGATCGTGGCGGTCGGGCATTCGATGGGCAGCCAGTGGGTCATCGAGCTCGCGGTGCAGCGGCCTGATCTGGTCAGCCACGTCGTCGTGATGGGCCCAGTCGTCGACGATCGTCATCGCACCCCCGGCGCTCAGGCACGGGCGCTTGCGATCGACGTCGTCCGCGAACCGCCGCGCGCGAACGGGATGGTCTTCAGTGACTATCTACGGTGTGGCATCCGGTGGTATCTGCGGCAGCTGCGACACATGCTCGCGTACCGCACGGAGGATCGGGCGCGCCTTCTCACACGACCGCTGCTCGTCGTCCGCGGCTCCCGTGATCCGGTCGCGGGTGCCGAGTGGTGTCGCCGGTTGGCGGAGGCTGCACCGGATGCCGCGCTCCTCGAGATACCGGGGAGCCCCCACGTCGTGCAGCACACCGCTCCACGGAACGTCGCCGACGCGATCGTCGCCTTCAGCGGATCGCGGAACGCGCGATGACCGCCGTTGTCCGCAACGCCGTGTGGTGGGCGCGCGACTACCTCTACGCGCTGCGCTGGCAGGTCGCCGCAACCTTCACCCGCCTCGATCCGCGAGAGCTCACGAACGGCGACCGCACCCCCATCGTCATCCTCCCCGGCGTGTACGAGACCTGGCGGTTCATGACACCGCTCATCCGCGTGATGCACGACCGCGGGCATCCCGTCCACGTCCTACCGGTGCTCCGACGCAACCGGCGACCCGTCGACGAGGCCGCCGCCCGGGTCGCCGAGTACGTTGAGGGGCGCGACCTCCGCGGCTGTGTGCTGCTCGCGCACAGCAAGGGCGGACTGGTCGGCAAACGCGCCATGGTCATCGACGCGCCCACCGGCCGGGTGCGCGCGATGCTCGCCGTGGCCACCCCGTTCGGCGGATCGCGTTACGGCCGCCTCATGGTCCTTCCATCGCTGCGGATCTTCTCGCCGCGCAGCGCGACGATCCTCGCGCTGTCGCGCGAGCACGAGGTCAACGCGCGCATCGTGTCGGTCTACGGCCGTTTCGATCCGCACATCCCTGAGGGCAGCGAGCTCCCCGGCGCCGCGAAGAACGTGCGTCTCGAAACGGGCGGTCACTTCCGTGTGCTGGCCCACCCGCGGGTCATCGCGGAGCTGATCGGCCTGTCCGAGGACCCGTCGACCGTACCCTGAACCCGTGCGACTGTACGTTCACAGCACCGACCGCGACGGGATGTCCGCGTGGCCGTCTTCGGCGCAGTCCGACGCGGAGCACCTGCCTCTCGATCTCACCCGCCCGCTGGATGAGCTCTCCCTCACGTTGACGGATGCCGCGCCGCGGGGCGCTGTCGTGTTCGCCCATTCCGCCGCTGCCGTCCCCGTCGCGCTCGCCGCGGCCCGGCTGTCGCCTCGCGCACTCGTCCTCGTCGAGCCCGCGCTCTACGACATCGCTCGCGGTCACCCCGCGATCGAGGCCCACATCGCTGAGATCTCCCGTGCGAAGAGCGTCGCGGAGGCGGGCGATCTCTTCGGCTACTGGTCCATCGTGCGCCCGCTGATGTTCGGTGGGGCGGCCGACCGCTCGCGGTGGGAGTCCGAGCGACCGGGGGCCGAACGGTTCGCCGCCCGGCGTCCGCCGTGGGGGTTCGGCGTGGACGCCGCGATGCTGCGCGGCATCGCCACCCTCGTCGTCACGGGCGGCTGGAACGCCGAGTACGACGCGATCGCGGACGTGCTCGAATGGCAGGGTGCGCGCCGCCTGACCCTGCCGGGGCACGGTCACCGTCCGCAGGACCACCCCGAGTTCGCCGCGGCGGTCGAGGCGTTCCTCGCGGGAGAATGACCCGTCCCGTGCTCAGGCGAGCGCGTCGACGATGGGACGGAACTTCACGCGGGTCTCGAGCATCTCGGTCTCCGGGTCGCTCCCCGCGACGATGCCCGCGCCGGCGTGGGCGGTGAGCGCGATGTCGCCGTCGCCGTGCACGTCGAACTGCGCGCAGCGCAGCGCGATCGCCCATTCGCCGTCGCCGTTCGCGTCGATCCAGCCGACGGGGCCCGCGTAACGTCCGCGGTCGAACGGCTCGACCCGCCGGATGACCTCGAGCGCGGCCTGCGTCGGGGTGCCCGCCACGGCCGCCGTCGGGTGCAGGACCTCGACCAGACCGAGTGCGGACGCATGCCCTGACAGGGTGCCCTCGACGTCCGTCGCGAGGTGCCACACGTTCGGCAGTTTCAGCATGAAGGGCTCGGGCTCGGCGACCAACGCCGTCGTGTGCGCGCGCAGCGCCGTCAGCACACTCTGCACCGCGTACCGGTGCTCGTCGAGATCCTTCGCGCTGGTCGCCAGGGCGACGGATGCCGCGGTGTCGGCGTCGGCGTCGGCGCCCCGCGCGGCGGTCCCGGCCAGCACACGCGCCGTGACCGTACCGCCCGAGACCGTGACGAGGGTCTCGGGGCTCGCTCCGATCGCGCCGTCGACGGCGAAGGTCCAGGTGTCCGGGTAGGCCGAGGCGAGGGCGCGGACGAGTCGTCGCAGATCCGATCCGGCGGGCACGGACCCGACGAGGTCGCGCGCCAGCACCACCTTGGCGACCTCGCCCGAGGCGATCGCTTCGAGCCCGGCCCGCACCTCCGCTTGGTAGCCGTCGGGTGTGCAGGCACCCGGCCCCACGACCGCCGACCAGTGCGGCCCGAAGGGGATGGACTGCGGCTCGGGACGCTCGGGCTCACCGTCGGTGAAGACATGCGTGACCCAGCTCGTCTCGCCCCGACGGCCGATGATCATCTTCGGCACCGTCAGCGTTGCGCTCGACGAGCTGTGGGCGGGGTCGAACGGCAGGGCTCCGAACGCGACGAGGCCGGACCCCGGCATCCGCACCTTGTCGTCGACTTCGGCGACCTCGGACACCGCACGCCACCAGGCCACGGCGGATGCGCCCGCCGGCAGCTCCGCGGCGCGACCCCAGCCGACGAGCATGTCGCCGCGCCGAGACCAGACGGTCGGGTCGTCGGGCGAGGCGTAGGCGAGGGGGTCCTCGACCGCCTCGATCCGGCGGGTGACGGCCCGCAGTCGGGGGGCGCTGAGCGCAGACGAGGTCACCGTGTCAGCCTAATCCGGCGGCGGGCGCACCAGTCTCGTGCACAGCCCGGCGTCATCCCGCCCCGATTAGGCTCGACACGTGACCGAACAGCCCTCCCGCACCCCGTCCACCCGCGCGGACCTCGGCAAGGACCCCGAGCGCGTCAGCGGCATGTTCGACGAGGTCGCCGCGGCTTACGACCGCACCAACACGATCCTCAGTCTCGGCAACGACAAGCTGTGGCGCATCGCGACGACGCGCACGATCGCGCCGCGCCGCGGTCAGCGGATCCTCGACCTCGCAGCCGGCACCGGGGCCAGCTCGGTCTCGCTCGCCCGCTCCGGCGCGGAGGTCGTGGCCGGCGACTTCTCGGCGGGGATGATCGCGGAAGGGAAGCGGCGACACGGCGGCATCCCGAACCTGTCCTTCGTCGAGGCGGACGCGACGGCGCTGCCGTTCGCGGACGAGGAGTTCGACACCGTCACGATCTCCTTCGGCCTGCGCAACGTCAACGACCCCGACAAGGCCCTGCGCGAGATGCTGCGCGTCACCAAGCCCGGCGGCACGCTCGTCATCTGCGAGTTCTCGCGCCCGCCGGCAGCGCTCATGCGCGGGCTCTACCGCTTCTACAACGACCGCGTCCTGCCCGTCGTCGCGCGCGCGTTCAGCTCGAACGCCGACGCGTACGACTACCTCAACGAGTCGATCCGCGACTGGCCCGACCAGCGCACGCTCGCCGGCCGCATCCGTGCCGCCGGGTGGGAGCAGGTCGCCTGGCGCGACCTGAGCTTCGGCATCGTCGCACTGCACCGTGCGCGCAAGCCCGCAACCCCGGGCCGGGCCTGAGGCGCGACGGGTACGCTGGAGGCATGACCCCCCGTCCCGGTACTCCGGGCTCGCAGATCGCGAGCCGTCTCGGCGTCACCGAGCGCATCTTCGTGGGCCCGCGCATGCGGAAGATGCTCGCCACGGTCGAGGAGGGGCTCGATCTCGTCGAAGCCCGCCTCGCCGGTGAGCTCAAGGTCGGCGATTCGCTCGCCGACGTCACCTCGCGCTACCTCTACGAGGCGGGCGGCAAGCGGATGCGGCCGATGCTCGCCATCCTCACGGCGCAGCTCGGCTCCGGGGTCACCGACGACGTCCTCGCGGGCGCGACCGCGCTCGAGATGACCCACCTCGGCTCGCTCTACCACGACGACGTCATGGACGAGGCCGACCGTCGCCGCGGTGTGCCCAGTGCCCATGCGGTGTGGGGCAACAGCGTCGCCATCCTCACCGGTGACCTGCTGTTCTCCCGTGCGAGCCAGCTCATGGCTCAGGTGGGGGAGCGTGCCATCCGGTTGCAGGCCGACACCTTCGAGCGACTCGTTCTCGGTCAGATGCACGAGACCGTGGGCGCTCAGCCGGGCGACGACCCGGTGGACTTCTATCTGCAGGTGCTGAGCGACAAGACCGGCTCGCTGATCGCCGCGGCCGCTGAGACCGGCGTCGTGTTCTCCGACGCCTCCGACGAGTACGCCGCCCCCGTGCGCGAGTTCGGTGAGCGCGTCGGTGTCGCCTTTCAGCTGCTCGACGACGTCATCGACCTGTCGGCCGATGCGGAGGAGACCGGCAAGGTGCCCGGCACCGATCTGCGCGCCGGCGTCCCCACGATGCCCTACCTGCTCCTCGCCCGAGCGACCGACCCGGCCTCGCGCGCGCTCAAGGTCACGATCGACGAGGGCGTCGCCCGTATCTCGGACGGCGCCGACCCCGTCATCCTCGACGCCCCGCTCGCGCAGCTGCGCGACCACCCGGCGACCGAGGCGACGCGCCGGCTCGCCCACGAATGGTCCGACCGTGCCGTGGCCGCCCTCGCGCCCCTGCCGGACGGACTCGTCCGCGAGGCGCTGACGCGGTTCGCGCAGGTCGTCGTCGACCGCTCCAGCTGATCACCGGCGGAACCGCCGCTTCTTCGTCACGCCCGTGCGCGGGCTCTCGGAAAGGACACCCATGACCAAGCTTCGGCTGGCCATCGTCGGCGCAGGACCCGCCGGCATCTACGCGGCGGACATCCTCCTGAAGGCGGAGCGCAAGTTCGACGTGTCGATCGACCTCTTCGACCACCTTCCGGCGCCCTACGGCCTCGTGCGCTACGGCGTCGCACCCGACCACCCGCGCATCAAGGGCATCATCAACGCCCTGCGGGACGTCCTCGACCGTGGTGACATCCGCATCTTCGGCAACGTCCGGTTCGGCGTGGACATCACCCTCGCCGACCTGAAGAAGCACTACAACGCCGTCATCTTCGCGACCGGCGCGATCAAGGACGCCGACCTCGACATCCCCGGCATCGACGCCGAGGGCTCCTTCGGCGCGGCGGACTTCGTCAGCTGGTACGACGGCCACCCGGACTTCCCGCGCGAGTGGCCGCTGGACGCGGCATCCGTCGCGGTCCTCGGCAACGGCAACGTGGCCCTCGACGTCGCGCGCGTGCTCGCCAAGCACGCCGACGACCTGCTGCCCACCGAGATCCCCGCGAACGTCTACGAGGGTCTGAAGTCGTCGCCGGTCACCGACGTGCACGTCTTCGGCCGCCGCGGCCCGGCGCAGGTGAAGTTCACCCCCCTCGAGCTGCGCGAACTCGGCGAGCTGCGCGACGTCGACATGGTCGTCTACGACGAGGACTTCGACTACGACGAGGCCTCGAAGACGGCCATCGCCTCGAACAAGCAGGTCATGGTCATCGACCGCGTGCTGCAGTCGTGGCGACAGCGGCCGAGCGTCAACAACGCCGGCGGCGAGGCCAGCCGCCGTCTGCACCTGCACTTCTGGGCGCGACCGGTCGAGGTCAAGAAGGATGCCGACGGCCGTGTCGCGGCGATCGTCACCGAGCGCACGCGTCCCGACGGCTCCGGCGGGGTCGAGGGCACGGGCGAGCTCCGCGAGATCCCGGTCGGCCAGGTCTACCGCGCCGTCGGATATTTCGGCTCGCCGCTCCCGGACGTGCCCTTCGACAAGCGCCACGGTGTGATCCCGAACCACGAAGGCCAGGTGCTGAAGAAGGGCTCGAACGAGCGTGTCCCCGGCGTGTATGCGACCGGCTGGATCAAGCGCGGCCCGGTCGGTCTCATCGGGCACACCAAGTCCGATGCGATGGAGACGATCCGTCACCTCATCAACGACCAGGCCTCGTGGTGGAACCCCGAGGACCCGTCCGACGACGCGATCATCTCGCTGCTCGCCGAGCGCCAGGTCGCGTGGACCGACCTCGACGGCTGGCACCGGCTCGACGCGCACGAGGTCGCTCTCGGCGCGCCGCACGAGCGTGAGCGGGTCAAAGTCGTCGACCGCGACGAGATGGTGCGGGTCTCGCGCGGCGAGTGAGGCCCGCCGTCACGCCGAGCGGTGCGCGGCGCGGTTCGAGGCGAGCCCGAGCGTCAGACTGATCACGGCACCGGCGAGCATGACGCACGCCATGGGCACCGCGGTCTCCTCTCCCCACAGTCCCACGATGGGTGTCACGAGGGCGCCGGTCGCGAACTGGCAGGCGCCCATCAGCGCCGCTCCTGCACCGCGGTTGCTCGACGTCGCGCGGGCGAGCCCGAGCGCGTTCGCGTTGCCGAACGTGAGTCCGGCGGCGCCCATCGTGGTGAAGGCGCAGGCGAGGAAGAGCGGGATCGACAGGATGCCGGTCGCCGCCGACGCCGTCATGACCGCCGCGGCGGCGACGCCGAGCGAGGCACCGATCACCAGCATCCGCTCGGGGCCGATCCGCGGCGCGTACGTCGCGTTGATCAGGTTCGCCACCAGGAGGGCGACGCCGCCGCCGGCGAAGCCGAGCCCGTAGAGGAAGGGCGGCATCCCGAGGATGACCTGTCCGACGAACGGGGATGCCGCGACGTAGGCGAAGAGTCCGGCGAACCCGGAGACGTAGGCGCCGGTGTATCCGAGGTAGATCCGATCCCTCAGGAAGTGCGCGAACGAGGAGCGCATCGCTCCGAGTCCGCCGGTGTGCCGGAGCTCGCGGGGAAGGGACTCCGGCACGACGAGCCAGGCCAGGAGGAGCATCAGGACGGCGATGACCGCAAGAGCGGTGAGCACCCCGCGCCAGCCCGAGAACGACGCGACGAGGCCGCCGATGGGAGGGGCGACGAGAGGACCGAGTCCGCCCACGGTCGCGATGAGGCTGAGAGCCCGGACGGCGGTCCGGCCGGTGCTGAGGTCGACGGCGATGGCCCGCGCGATCACGACACCGGCCGCTCCCGACAATCCCTGGACGAGCCGCAGGACGATGAACACCTCGATCGTGGGGGCGGCCACCATGGCGACGCTCGTGAGGGTGAAGGCGCTGGTCGCCAGGAGCAGGACACGGCGCCGCCCCCACATGTCCGAGAGCGGACCGAGCAGCAGCTGCCCGGCGCCGAGGCCGAGCAGGAAGGCCGTCAGCGTGAGTTGCACGGTGGCCGGCCGGGCGTCGAGCTCGCGGGCGATCTGCGGCAGCGACGCGAGGTACATGTCGATCGCGAACGGGCCGACCGCCGACAGGAAGCCCAGGACGACGACGAGCCGTCGGGTCAGGAGCGGCGCCGTCATGCCGGCGGTCGCAGGAGCGCGCCGAGGGTGCGCAGCGTCGATTCGAGTCCGACGGTGGGATCGAGCAGCCACTGGATCTGCAGACCGTCGGAGGCCGCGATGAGAAGAGAGGCGAGATGCTCCGCCGAGACGTCGTCGCGGACGAGCCCTTCCGCCTGCTGCCGCCTCAGACTGTCGGTCATCGACGCGCGCAGCCGGGTGAAGCGCGCCGTGAAGAAGTCTCGGCCGACGCCGGAGTCGCCCTCGAGAGAGGCGGCGAGGAGGGTGGAGTACAGGGTCACGAGACCCGGAACCTCGACGTTCTTGATGGCGGCTTCGACCATGGTGTCGATGCCGGGACGCAAGCCGGGGGAGTCGACCCTGGTCTCCTCGGCGTGCTTGTAGACAGCGACCAGCAGCTGCTCGCGCGAGTCGAAGTAGTGCAGCAGGGCGGCGTGCGAGACGCCGATCGACTCGGCGATCCTGCGCAGGGAGGTGCCGTGCGCCCCGCGTTCGCGGAAGACCTGGATCGCGCGGTCGAGGATCTCCTGGCGTCGGGCGACACCCTTCGGCTGCGATCCGCGCCGGCCGATCACGGCATCGTCATCCTCACCCATGGGGACAGAGTAGGGCCGTCGAGGAAAAACCTCCAACTGGAGGTTTTTCTGCTATCGTCGTGGCCACGCCGCCCCGCGGCATCCGACAACGACGTACGAAGGAAGGCCCATGGCTCTGCCACTCGCCTCTGTCCAGCTCTACACACTCGCCAAAGAGTTCAGCGAGGACATGTCCGGATCGCTCGACAAGCTGGCCGCGATCGGCCTGCGCAACGTGGAGGCGTTCGACTTCGTGCGGCGTCCCGACGAGATCCGCGCGGCGCTCGACGCCAGCGGTCTCGCTTCGCCGACCGGCCACGCCCCGCTGCTGTCGGACGAGCTCTGGACCCCGGACGGATCGATCCCGACCCCGGGCAACGAGGTCGTCTTCGAGGCCGCCGCGAAGATCGGGATGACGACGGTCATCGACCCGTTCGTCGCCCCCGAGCGCTGGCTCACGGAGGAGGGCGTCGCCGACATCGCGGAGCGCATGAACCGCGCCGCCGCGAAGGCCGCGGAGTTCGGGCTGACGGTCGGCTACCACAACCACGCGCAGGAGTTCGTCGCGGACTTCGGCGGACAGACCGCCTACGAGCGCTTCCTCGAGCTCACCGACGACCGCGTCGAGATCGAGCTCGACCTGTTCTGGGCGCTCACCGGCGGCCAGGACGTGCCCGCGCTCGTGAAGAGCCTCGGCGATCGCCTCGTCGCGGTGCACGTCAAGGACGGCATCGCCCCGACATCCAACCCGTGGGCTCCCGGTGCCGACTCGTTCGGTTCGGACTCTCTCGAGCAGCTCCGTGCGGGGACCGGCGACGTTCCGCTCGCGGAATCGCTCCGGGCCGGCACGGGCATCAAGTTCGCCGTCATCGAGTACGACAAGGCCCCCGGTGACGTGTTCGAGGACATCGCGGCGTCCTACGCGTTCCTGAAGGACGGCGGTTTCATCGCATGACCGGTCCCGTCGGAGTCGGCATCGTCGGTGCCGGTGTCATCAGCCAGACCTATCTCGAGAACCTCACCTCCTTCCCCGATGTGAAGGTGGTCGCGATCGGCGACCTCATCCCCGAGCGCGCCAAGGCCAAGGCCGAGGAGCACGGCGTGCCGTCCTGGGGCACGCTCGAGGATGTCCTCGCCAACCCCGAGGTCGAGCTCGTCGTCAACCTCACGATCCCCGAATCGCACATCGCGGTGTCGTCCCAGGCGGTCGCGGCCGGAAAGCACGTGTGGACCGAGAAGCCGCTGGGCCTCGACCGCGAGGGGGCCCGCCAGCTGTTGAAGGATGCCGAGGCCGCGGGTGTCCGCGTCGGTTCGGCGCCCGACACGATCCTGGGCCCCGGCTTCCAGACCGCCAAGCGCGCGATCGCCGAGGGTGTCATCGGCACACCGCTGTTCGTCCAGACCGCATTCCAGACACAGGGGCCCGACCTGTGGCATCCCGAGCCCGCCTTCCTCTTTGCCAAGGGTGCGGGTCCGCTTCTCGACATGGGGCCCTATTACTTCTCGGCCCTCGTCAGCCTCCTGGGCCCGATCGCCGGTGTCGCCGCGCGCGGGTCGCGCTTCCGCACGGAGCGTCACATCCACACCGGTCCCCGTGCCGGCGAGGCCTTCCCCGTCGAGGTGCCCTCGTCGGTGCAGGTCCTCTCGACCTTCGAGGGCGGCCAGCACGGCACGCACCTGCTGAGTTTCGACTCGGCGCTCGAGCGTCACGGCGTCGTGGAGATCCACGGCACCGAAGGGTCGATCGTGCTGCCCGACCCCAACCGGTTCGAGGGGCGCACGGCCTACGTGAAGCCGCTCGGCATCTTCCGTGACGGCATGAAGACCGAGCAGGAGTGGATCGAGGTCGAGCAGCAGGGCACGGTCGTCGGTCGTGGCCTCGGCGTGCTCGACATGGTGCGCGCCGTGGCAGAGGACCGGCCGCACGTCGCGACCGGCGAGCTCGGCTTCCACGTGCTCGACGTGCTGCTCTCGGCGCAGGACTCGGCCGAGACCGGCCAGTACCTCGAGATCGACAGCACAGTCGCGCCCGTCCCGCCGGTGCCGGTCGACTTCGACCCCTTCGCCAGCACGCTCTGATCAGCGGACACGACGACGGCCCGGATCCTGAGGGATCCGGGCCGTTGTTCGTTCGTCAGTGCTGGGTCGACCGCACGCGGAACCAGAGGCTCAGCTCCCGCGCGGCACGCAGGGTGGCCGACGGGTCGCCGTGGGCCTCGAGGTCGTCGAAGGTGTCGCGGAATCCCTCGGGCGCTGCGCCGTCGGGGACATCGATCGGCTCGTACCCCATGGTCCATTCGGCGAAGTTGCGCTCTTCGATGAACTCGTCGATCAGAACACGCAGGTGATCGTGTCGGGGGTCCCGCTCGATCTTGCCCATCGTGTCGCGAACCGCCTCTTCGGGGCCCTCGAGGACCTGGATGAATCGGCCGGCCCGATACAGCAGCATGCCTGTCACGTCGCGCTCGGCATTCGACGAGCGGCTCTGCTCGAGGAGCTCGCGCAAAGCCGCGTCATCGAGCGGCGCGGTCGCCGTGCTCGAGTAGACGACGGAGAAGACGGTGGGGGAGTCGGTCATCGGTTCTCCCGGATGGTGAAGATCCCGGACGCCGCGGGCGGCTCGGCGGGGACGGAGAGGGTGCGCATCGCGGTGACGAGATCGGCGAAGGTCCCCACGACCGCCGACCGCATGTCGAACGCCACATAGCGGCCGTCCTTGCGCTGCTCGATGTAGCCCAAAAAGTTTCCGTTGCGGCTGCCGACGTGGAAGCCGTCCTCGACGCGCGCCCAGACCGTTCCGGGGGTGTGGTGGTGCTGCGGGGGCACGAGGCTCCTCACTGGTTCGTGGTGCTGACCTGCCACGCTAAGTGAGGTGCCGGGCGGTCGCCTGGGCTTGACAATCCGCCCGTGCAACCGCCTCTGTCAGCGGTAGTTGACGAACTGGAGATCGACGTCGAGGTCGGCGGCCTTCAGCATCCGCTGCACTTCCTGCAGGTCGTCACGCGACTTGGACTGCACCCGCAGCTCGTCGCCCTGGATCTGCGCCTTGACCGACTTGGGCCCCTCGTCGCGGATCATCTTGCTGATCTTCTTCGCGTCCTCGGAGGAGATGCCCTCCTTGAGGGTCGACACGATGCGGAACTCCTTGCCCGAAGGCTGGGGCTCGCCGGAGTCGAGGCTCTTGAGCGAGATGCCGCGCTTGATCAGCTTGGACTGGAAGACGTCGAGCACCGCCTTGGCCCGCTCGTCGCTGTTCGCCTTGATGAGGATCGACTCGCCGCTCCACTCGATGGAGGCGCCGGTCCCCTTGAAGTCGTATCGCTGTTCGACCTCCTTGCGCGCCTGGTTGAGAGCGTTGTCCGCTTCCTGGCGATCGATCTTGCTGACGATGTCGAATGAGCTGTCGCTGGCCATGCGTTCGAGGGTACCGCCGCAGGATCGTTGCGCGCCCGTGACCCGGGCGGGATAGCGTCGAGTCATGGATCGTCGGGGGAAGATCATGGTCGGCATCGCCGTGGGATCGGTGGTGGGGCTTCTCGCTCTCGCCGCGCCCGCCGTCATCGGGATGATCCCGACCGACGAGGTGGTCGCCGAAGCGCCGCCGACGTCCGCTCCGCCGCAACGGATGGTGACGCCTACCCCGACCCCGACGGTTGCTGTGCCGACGGCGACGCCGACACCGACACCGACGCCGACGCCGGAGCGCGAGAGCAAGTGCCTGGGTGTGCCGGCCGGCAAGGATCGGGGCGACATCTCCCCGGGTGCGACGGGCGTCGTCGAGCGGTCCAACGCGGACGGCCTCGCGACGGTCTACCGCGTGGTGTCGGGCGACTCGTACTGGGCGATCGTGGAGCGCTTCTGTCTCAACAGCGGCGACTTCAACAGGGCGAACAACTTCGGTGGCGCCGGCGAGATCTACGCAGGCGACTACCTCGCGATCCTCGCGGAAGGGCAGCCGACCGCGCTGGCGCTGAATGAGGCGGCGAAGGGCGGATACCGCACGCACCAGGACTGCGACGCCATCGCGCGAATCTCGCTCGCAGAGCCGAACGCCGAAGGACGGATCCCGGTCAGCATGTCGGGAACGATCGTCGACACGGGCAAGGGCGAGTACGCCGAGGGGTCGGTCGAGAAGGTCGACGGCAAGCCCACCTTCTATACGGTGCAGCCGGGGGACACCTACCGCGGCATCGGCGACCGCTTCTGCGTCGACGCGATCACCGTGCAGCAGTTCAACGACGCAGGCGGGCCGGAGCGCATCCTGCAGCCGGGCGATCGCGTGCAGCTGCGACCGACGAGCCGCACGATCGCGTCGCGGGGCTGACGTCCCGCGCGTCACCCACGCCCCCGCCGCAGCCGCACCTACGCTGGCGGGGTGACCACGCCCGCCGCACCCCTGCTTGCTCAGCGAGCCTGGGGCGTCGCCGCCCTCGTGATCGTCGTCCTGTCGGTCTTGCCGACGCTCTTCGTGCTGCTCATCGTCGCGACCGTCGACGAGCAGTACGGGTGGCTGTTGATCTTCACCTTCGTCCTGCTCGTGGCGGGCGGTTCGGCCGGAATGCTGGCAGGCATCGTGGGCCTGGTGTTCGCCGGGATCCGCCGCCGCGGCTTCCTCTGGCCTGCCATCGGCACGGTGGCCGGCGTCGGGCTGGTGGGCGTGTCGTCGCTGATCCTGGCGCTCGGCGCCTGACCGCCGCGACGGCGGCGGAGCCGCGGCATCCGTGCGTTCGTACAATGGGCTGATGCGGCCGCTGACAGAGGACCAGTTGCGGGACGTGCTGGTGAATGCGACGAAGGACGAGCGGGAACGCCTCGAACCGCCCCACGACTTCCCCCTTCTCGAGTGGGACCACCTGGACTTCCTCGCCTGGCGTGACCCCACGACGCGCAGCCGGGGTTACGTCGTCGCCGAGCTCGACGGGCAGCCGACGGGCATCGTGCTGCGCGCCGCGAACGGTGCCGCGCAGGGCCGCTCCGCCATGTGCAACATCTGCCACACGATGCAGCCGGGCAACCAGGTCACGATGTTCACCGCCCGACGGACGGGGGATGCCGGTGACCGCGGCGACAGCGTCGGCACCTACGTGTGCGCGGATCTGACCTGCCATGACAACGTCCGCATCGCCGGCCCGCTGGCCCCGAGCGAGATCCGGGCGAGCGTGGATCGGCGGATCGACGGCACGCGGCACCGCCTCGAATCCTTCGTCGAGCGCGTCGCCTCCGCAGCCTGACGCCGCGGTTTTCGTCCTGCCCTCGGGGAGGGTAGAGTAGGTCATCGCGCCTCCGGTCGACTGCACAAGCCGGGCGGGTGCGCACTTGGCGAGTTACCCAAGCGGCCAAAGGGATCTGACTGTAAATCAGACTGCATTGCATTCGGGGGTTCGAATCCCTCACTCGCCACCATCAAGGGCTGCGGAGATCTCCGCAGCCCTTTCTCGTTCCGCGCCACCGCGCCGTCGCCTACGGTGGCCGTATCTGGGGGTGCCATGGCCACGCACGAGGATGCCGCGTCGCAGCACGGGGCGGACGCACCGGTCCCGCGTCGGCCGCGCCGACGCGCTCGGCGCGTGTGGGCGGTCGTCGGAGGCGGCCTCGGCGCCGTCGTGGTCGTCGCGGTGGTCGCTTTCGTCGTCTGGGCGCTCAGCGCCTACCAAGCGGACGCATCCACATGGCAGGCGGTCCGAGCGGACGAACGGATCTCCGTCGCGACCGACGGTGACCTGGTGGTCATGACGCCGAGCGGCGAGTCCGACGGCACCGGACTCGTGTTCTTCGCGGGCGCCCGCGTCGATCCCGACGCCTACGCGGCGACATTCACCGACGTGGTCGCGGCCGGCTCGTCCGTCGTCATCGTGCGGCCGCCCCTGAACCTCGCGATCCTCGAGACCCGGGCCTTCGACGACTTCACGGCCGAGGTGCCGGGAGTCGAGCGGTGGACGGTCGGCGGTCACAGCATGGGCGGTGTCCGCGCGTGCGGTTACGCGCAGGACCCCGAGGTCACGGCCCTCATCCTCCTCGCGTCGTACTGCAGCGAGGACGTGAGCGGCCGCTCCGACCTCGCGGTGCTCACCGTCTCGGGGTCCGAGGACGCGCTCGCCACTGCGGACAAGATCGAGGCAGCCGCGCACCTCCTTCCCCGGGACGCGGAGTTCGTCCGCATCGACGGCGCCTCGCACGCGCAGTTCGGCGCCTACGGGCCGCAGGACGGCGACGGCGTCCCGACGATCTCGAACGAACGCGCCCGCGAGCTCATCTCCCAGACGCTCGTCGACTTCCTCTCGTCGGTGAACAGCTGACAGCCCGGATGCCCCGTCGGTAGCCTCTGGGGAAGCGCCGCGTCATCGTGCTCTCCGGCTGACGCACCCCCCTCGGTCCCGCGACCGCAATCCCCTGTGGACATCCGGCGTGCTCCTCGGCACGTCTGACAGGATGGGGCGAGTGCGGGGGAGGACTCCGCCGAAGGGATGTCGAGGATGAGCGAACCGATCACCGCCCCCCGTTCGAGCAAGATCTTCCGAGCCGCGATCTGGGTCGCGATCGGCGCGTTGATCGCTGCGGCGGTCGTCTGTGTCGTCTGGGTCCTGATCGGCGACTCGAACGGCATCGTCGGTCGGGCGTTCCTCACGATCCTGCTGCTCGCCGGGTTCGCCGGGATCTCGATCCTCGAGGCATCCCTGGCGAGCCGTCGACCCGCGTGGTTCGCCCTCGCGAGCATCGTCTCGTGGGTCGCCGCGCTCATCATCGGCGCCTTCATGATCTGGATGCCGGAGGCCGCAGGAGACTACGGCGTCGGGGCCGAACGCTTCTTCAAGTTCCTGCTCATCCTGCTGATCCTGCATGGGGCGCTTCTTCACATCCGCCTGTATGCGAAGGCGTTCGCCCGCTACCAGACCACCTTCACGAGCATCGTGACCTACGTCACCATGGGACTCGTCGTGATCCTCGCGATCATGCTGATCATCCCGCTGATGCTCGAGGAGTTCATCGAGTTCCGCGACATCTACTGGCGTGTGCTCGTCTCGGTCGCGATCCTCGCCGCCGTGGGCACGGCCCTCGTCCCGCTCGTGAATGCTCTGTTCGCCCCGAAGAAGGAGCGGCCGCAGGCCGCTGCGGCGTACGGCTCGCAGGCGTACCCCGCCGCGTCGCAGAACGACGGCGCCGCCTACGCGGCACCGGCCACCGCGCCCGCGCAGGCCTGGCCGACCTACGCGGACGGGCGGACGCCGCTGCCCGTCATGCCCGACGGAAGCCCGGACTGGAACGCCTACTACACCGGCTGGCCGACGTACCCGCAGCAGCCGTACGGTGCCGCGACGCCCGATGCGGCTCCGGCACCCGAGGCGGCGTCGCCCGCTCCGCCTGCGGCTCCACCGGCGCCGGAGTCCGCGCCGGCCGCGTCAGAGCCGGCGATCCCGCCGGTGCCCCCGCTTCCGGACTCCCCGCCCGCCCCGCCGCAGCGTTGATGGTCAGCCGGCCAGCATCTCCAACGCCGCCATCGCGGCGTTGTGGCCGCCGATCCCGCTGACCGCGCCGCCGCGCCGCGCGCTCGACCCGCACAGCAGCACACCGTCGACACCGCTCGAGACTCCCCACCGATCCGCGGGGGTCTTGAGCGGTTCGTCGTCCGCGGCCCAGGGCCAGGACAGGTCGCCGTGGAAGATGTCGCCACCCAGCATCCCGAGGTCGCGTTCCAGGTCAGCCGTCGTGCGCGCCTCGACGCACGGTGACCCGTCCGGCGCGCGGTACAGCACGTCGGCGATCGGCTCCGCGAGCACCGAGTCGAGGGAGCGCTGCGCGGCGCGCCACAGGGCCTCCCGGTCGGCGGACCCGTCCGCGACGAGACGGTGCGGCACCTGCAGCCCGAACAGCGTCAGCGTCTGCGCGCCGGAGGCTCGCAGCTCCGGCCCGAGGATGGACGGGTCCGTCAGGGAGTGGCAGTAGATCTCGGCGGGCAACGGATCCGGGATGCCGCCGCCCGCGGCCCGGTCGTAGGCGGCGTCCAGTTGCGTCAGCGTCTCGTTGATGTGGAACGTCCCCGCGAACGCGGCGCGAGGGTCCACTGAGCTGTCGCGGAGGCGCGGAAGGCGCGACAGCAGCATGTTGACCTTGATCTGTGCGCCTTCGGGAATCGGTGCGCCGGTGCCTGCGGCGCCGCCCGCCCGGAGCAGGCGATCGAGGACCCCCGCGCCGACGCCGCTGAGCACCACGCGGGCGCCGACGCGCTCACCGTCGGCGAGGTCGACCGCGCCGTCCGGCGAAACCGCGACCACCTCGGCACCCGTGCGGAGCTCGGCGCCGGCTGCGCGGGCGACGCGCTCCAGCTCGCCGCTGACCGCGCCCATGCCGCCGACCGGGACGTCCCAGTCCCCGGTGCCGCCGCCGATGACGTGGTACAGGAAGCACCGGTTCTGGCGCAGCGTGGCATCGTCCGAACGCGCGAACGTGCCGATGAGTCCGTCCGTGAAGGCGATGCCGCGGGCGACGTCGGTCCGCAGGTCGTCGCGCAGAAGCTCCCCGAGCGGACGCGCGGTGACCGCCTCCCACAGCGCGTCGTCGCCCACGGCGGCGCGGGCGTCGTGCTCCCGTGGCAGCGGTGCGGTCACGGTGGGGAACAGCGTCGCGCCGAGCGGGGCGATCCGTTCGTAGAACCGTGCGAACCGATCCGCCTCGTCGGTGTCGCCGGTGACCCGGGCGAAGCTCGCCGCCGTGGCCCCGGCATCCGCGTTGTCGATGAGGATGCCGCGGCCCGGGTCGTCGGGCAGCGGCGTGTACGACGAGTAGCGACGACGCTCGAGGCGGATGCGCAGGCCCAGATCGTCGATGACGGTGCGGGGGAGGAGGCTCACGAGGTACGAGTAGCGCGACAGTCGGGCGTCGACACCCGCCCACGGCCTCTCGGACACGGCCGCGCCGCCGACGTGGTCCTGCCGTTCCAGCACCGTGACGGTGCGTCCGGCGCGGGCGAGATAGGCGGCGGCGACGAGGGCGTTGTGCCCTCCGCCGATGATGACGACGTCGCGGATGGCGCTCATGGTGCTCAACCTAGCGGCGTAGCGTGGAGGGATGGATGCCGCTGCGCTCGCCGACCTCGCCCTCGACATCGCCCGCGAAGCCGGCGACCTCGCCCGGCGCCGTCGCGAGGAGGGGGTCGCGATCGCGGGGACGAAGTCCGTGATCGCCGACATCGTCACGGAGGCCGATCGGGAGGTCGAGGCGCTCATCCGTTCGCGGTTGGCCGCCGAGCGTCCCGAGGACGGCTTCCTCGGCGAGGAGTCCGGCGCCGAGCGCGGGACCTCGGACATCACGTGGGTGGTCGATCCGATCGACGGCACCGTCAACTACGCGTACGGGATGCCGCACTACGCCGTCAGCATCGCTGCGGTGTCGGGCGAGCCCACGCCGCCGACCTGGACGGCGCTCGCCGGTGTCGTGCACAACCCGGCGGTCGGCGAGACGTTCCACGCCGTCCGCGGCGGTGGTGCGTGGCGGGGCGAGCAGCGGCTCTCGGTGTCGCAGGTCGGCGAAGCCGGCGGTCTCGTGGCGACCGGGTTCGGATACGACCCGAAGCACCACGAGGGCGACCTGGCGCGCGTTGCGGCGGTCATGCCGCTCGTCCGGGATCTGCGTCGAGCGGGTGCGGCGTCGCTCGACCTCGCCTACGTCGCGGCCGGACGTCTGGACGGCTACTTCGAGCGTGGACTGCACCCGTGGGATCACGCGGCCGGAGCGCTTCTGGTGACCGAGGCCGGCGGACTGGTGGCGGGCGCGCCGGACGGGTTCCCCGGCCGGGACATGACGATCGCCGCGGGGCCGGAACTCTTCCACAGGCTCGTCGCCACGATCGGTCTGTGAACAGACATGCCATTCTCAGCCCTGTCGTGTAGCGTGTTTATCTGATCGTTACCTTCGCTGCCCGAGCGGAGGATTCTGACCTTGAAGCCCGCGGCCCCCGCCGCTCTACCCGAGAGCCCGCAGTTTGACTTTCGAGATCTCCCCGACCGACGCGCCCGCAACGCGTCGCGACCGGCACCCCGCTCCGTCCGACGCCATGCCGTTGACCCGCGCGGAACTCCGTCGTCGCGCCGCGGCGGCTCCCGCGGCGAGTGACACGGAGGTCACGGTCACGCAGGCGGCAGCCGCGATGGGCGAGGTCATCGCGATGGTCCAGGCGGTCGAGGCTCCGGCCCTGCGTCGTCGTCGTTCCCGCAACGCCGCCGACGAGGTCGCACCCGTCGCCGAGTCGACGATCCCGAGCGCAGAGGCCGCACCGGCCTCCATCGCCGAGTCGGTCGTCGCAGAGACCCTCGCCGAGGCGATCTCCGATACCTCGGCAGCCACCCTCCCTCTCCGTCGTCGTACGCGCTCCTCGCGTACGACGACTGTCGTTTCGCCCGTTCCCGAGGCTCCCGGCAGCCCCGAGTTCCTCGACGAGGCGATCGTCCTGCCGTCCGCATCCTCGACGCACACCGCTGCGGAGGACGCGGGTCCGACGATCGACGAGTTCGAGCTGGCCGCGAAGGTGTTCTCTTTTACCGGTGAGACGCCGATCCAGGTCGCTCGGGCCGCCGTCGACGCCGAGGAGCGCGTGCAGCGCACGACGCGCGTCCGCATGGCCGAGCAGCCCCGTCGCCCGCGGCGCGGCCGTGTCCTGCTGAAGCGTGCGGCTGCGGCATCCTTCTCGATCAGCGTCGTGGGTGTCGTCGGGCTCCTCGCCATCGGCACGACCACCCCCGTGACCGCCGTCGGCGCGTTCGGTCAGGACGTGAGCGGCGACATCTCGCTCGCCGCCGAGGCCACCGAGGCCGAAGCTCCCGAGATCCAGGCCTACGTCGCCAACTCCGACGCCGGCGCGACGATCCTCTCCCGCTCGGGTGAGTACGACATCGAGTCGATGACCGACGTGGCCGCCGAGTCCGGGGTCACGCAATTCGCCGGCACCTGGGTCAACGACGAGACGGCCGACGTGCAGTGGCCTTTCCCTGTGGGTGTGCCGATCTCCGCGCAGTTCGGCTCGACGTCGTACCTGTCGAAGTTCTCTCGCGCGCACCACGGCACCGACTTCACCCCGGGCGCCGGCGCCGAGGTCCACGCCGTCGCCGCGGGTACCGTGCGCATCGCGACCGAGGCCGGTGGCGACTACGGCGTGACCGTGGTCATCGACCACATCATCGACGGCCAGCTCGTCTCCACGCGCTACGGTCACATGCAGTACGGGTCGCTTCGCGTGTCCCCCGGTGAGACGGTCGACGCGGGCGATGTCATCGGTCGTGTGGGCAGCACCGGCAAGTCCACGGGTGCGCACCTGCACCTCGAGGTGCTCCTGGGCGGCACGACCCGGATCGACCCGCTGCCCTGGCTCAAGGAGCACACGCAGGGCTGACCCGTGACATCGAGGATGCCGCGACTCTGGTATCCTCTTCTAGTTGCCCGCGTGCGGGCAGCACGCCCCGATAGCTCAGTGGCAGAGCACTTCCATGGTAAGGAAGGGGTCGTCAGTTCAATCCTGACTCGGGGCTCGCAGCATCCCTCGGATGCTCGTGGCGGGGTAGCTCAGTTGGTGAGAGCGCACGACTCATAATCGTGAGGTCGCGGGTTCAAGCCCCGCTCCCGCTACGCAAAACCCCCGGCTCCACCCGGGGGTTTTGTTTCGTAGAGGGCGCCGACACCCGCTCTCGTGGCCACAAATTGGTCACTTATTCGATCGTGGTAGGCGTCCGTGAACGCGGACGACGGTCGGTGCCTATCATCACCGGTTAGTGCTGGATCGACGCCTGCTCGGCGAAGGCCCTGTGGTTTTCAACCCCGCAGAGCGTGTGCACTGCGTATCGCCCTTTGCCCCGTTCTCTCGAGTCAGGGAGTCAGTCGCGGTCTCTCGGGATCCGTATCCGGGCCTGATCCGGCGCGGGGACGTGGACGCGCGGTAGTCTTGCGCGCCGAGCATCGAGCGTTCGGATGTGACATCAACGCCCATCACATACAACATCTACGTCAAGGGGCAGCGGCTCAGGTCCAATACATCCACCAGACCGTCTGCGATTCTCAGGTGCGGATGACGACGGATCTCTCCTCGGCAGTGAGTACGGTTCAACAGTGACGTTCGACTCCGACGGCCTCGCCGACCTGGCGCTCACGCTGCGCGCACGCATGAACGCCGCCGGGTTGAAAGTGGCGCCCGCGCCACCGTCTTCCACCCGACCACCGGATGTCATCTTCGTCCATCCGACGGCATCCGTCGAGGCATTCCTAGAGACGCTCGACATGATGTCGCCGACCGTCGTGTTCATGCTCGCCGAGTCATTCGACCCGGACGAGATCGACACGGAAGATACCGGCCTGCGGGCGGCCGCTGACCAGCATGCAGGTGAGACTTTCCGACTGTCCGTGCTGTGGGCGCGGGACGGGATGCTGCACACCTGGTTCATCACCACCGACTGGCACGACGCGCTCAGCGACGAGTCGGAGATGCAGCAGTACCAGGCTGAAGGGCTACAGCAGATGGACCGCGAGCTGATGCGCGAACGGAGTAGGAACGCGCACCGCCAGCTGATGGAATTGGTCGTCGAATCGCCGGACTTCCGAGGCGCCACAATCAACAGGCGCACGGTTCAGCTACGGCTGATGATGGACGCAAACCCTGCGCTTGTTGACGACCTGATCTTCCCGCGCGAATTCGTCACCGCGGCGCGTCGCACCGCAGCCGACGAGGTGGCTCGGTGGGAGGCTCGGCTTGCCGACGACGAGGATGTGATCAGTCGTCTCGCGTTCGAGCTCCGCGGCGTGCGTACCCAGCGCGAGCAGAAGGAGTGCGCAGCGAGGATGTTGCGCGAGCTTGCCGACGGATGGGCACTCACCGAAACGTTCGTGGATCAGATGCGCCGCAAGGCTCGGGATGCGGATACGTGACCCGCTCTGGCCGCTGTCGAGGCCGTGCTCCTCTATCGGGGCGGCGCTAACGAAAGTCGCGTCCCCGTCGGCTCGGCAAGCACGCGGTCGTTCTCAGGACCGACGGGGTTGCCCCGGTATGTGCTGTAGCGGTGAGTGATCCTTTAGCCGTTGGTTTCGGTTAGGCGGTGAGTTCGAGGACGGGGTCGGTCACCTCCTCGCTCTCGGTGTCGGTTCGGTGACGAGGGTGAGGTGGCTTTTGGCGAGGATGTCGAGGCCGAGGTAGCGGCGTCCTTCGGCCCGTTCGTCGGTTTGCTCGGCGAGGACGACGCCGACGCGGCGGATGATCGCGTCCCGGTTCGGGAAGATGCCGACGAAATCGGTGCGGCGGCGGATCTCGAGGTTCAGCCGCTCGTTAGGATCGTTGGACCAGATCTACTGCCCGCCACTGGCAACGCGGAGATTCGGCGTCCGCCGGCAGGCTAGCGGTGCCAACACCATCGGTGATGTTGCCCGACGGTATCGGGCGCCGTGACTTTACCAACGCCTTCTGAGTGGAACGGGTGCGCAAGCGCGATCTACACAGAAACCGGCGATTCCGTGCTCCCGCTCCCCGCTGGGTAATCTGCTCTCATGGTTTCTGATCTGCCTCGACGTGCTCACGGTGAGACAGCTTGACCACCGGGATTCTCGTCCACTCGCAGGTAATTGAGTCAACGGAGGGTCAGCCCGACCGCCGCGCCGACTACCGAGACGTCTTGGCGTGGGTGACCGCGGACTCCGCGCTGGCTTTCTCGGTCGCTGGTCTCAGCGGTGTCACAGAGGCACAGGGCGCTCATCTCGGACGCTTATCGGCTCTCATTCTTCGTGCGATGAAGGATTCACGACGGCACGAGAACGTTGTGCGTGCGTTGAGGAAGCACTCAGAGGTGACAGCTCCGGACGATGTGTACGACGCGTTCGAGCGGGTTGTTGCTGCGGATCCGCTCACGAACCTCGCGGCGCTTTACGCAGACATCGTCAAGGCTGCCAATCGCCGACGGCTGGGCACCTTCTTCACGCCCACGGCTGAAGCCGCGAGCATGGTCGCCGGGTACGCGGAACGTCATCCCGCGCCCGGTTGCGTGGTCGACGTGGGCGCGGGCGTGGGAGTGTTCTCTGCTGCATCCCGAGATCGCTGGGAGTCGGCGACGGTGAAGGCCGTGGACATCAATCCTGTGACTCTTGGGCTGCAAGCTGTCGCGCTCAGGGCATTGGATGATGAGTCCACCGACCTCGTCCTGGCGGACTACTCCGCGTGGATAGCGGCACGAGAACCGGATTCGTCGACTCTGTACCTCGGCAACCCGCCCTACACCCGGTGGCAGCTCATCCCCCGTGCTGATCGGGAGGCTCTCGTTGAAGCAACCGATGGTCGAGTGAGCGCCAGAGCGAATCTCTCGACTATCTTTCTCGCAATCACGCTTCTGAAGCTTCGGCCCGAAGACGGGCTGAGCTTGATCGTTCCCGCCGGGTGGATGAGTGCGGGTTACGCGAAGAAGCTGCGTGCGTACGTCCGCAGCCTGGTCTCTCGCCCCATCACTCTCCGACTCGCGGACTCGTGGAGGTTCGACGGTGCGATTGTGGACGCTGTGGTGGTCGAAGTCGGCCCGGAAACTCAAGGCGCGAACCCGCTCAGAGTCACTGACTGGACCGGTGCGACGAACACGCTGCTGGGTCGAGAGCCATCCGATGAGTCGCCGTTTGTTCGTGAACCCGAAAGCCCAGCGAGAAGCGCGCAAATCACGGGCGCGCCGTTGAGTGAGTACGGCCGCTTCTCTCGGGGAGTGGCCACAGGTGCGAATGGGTTCTTCGTTCGCACCGCCGAGCAGGCGGTCAAGGACGGCATTGATCCTCGGTGGCTGACCGCCACGGTTCGGCGAATGCGACCTGGCGGGAGTCCCTCAGAGCCTGCGGTCGAGACCTCGATGATCCTCAACCTGGGGGACTATCTACCGGGTGATGACATCGTGATCGACAATCTGATCGCAGGTGCAGTCAAGGACGGGATCAATGAAGGGCACTTGTGCGCAGCGCGAGACCGGTGGTTCGACCTTTCGGGGGAGATCTGGATTCCGGACGTGATCATCTCGTCTCTTGGTCGCGGCGCTTACCACGTGTGCGTCAACAAGGACCGCCGAGCGATCACGAACAACCTTTTCGGTTGGACATGGAAGGAGTCGGTATCGTCAGATCGCCGCGACGCGATCCTGGAATGGCTGAGAAGTGACGAGGGTCAGCAGTCTCTCGCGGAGAGCTCTACCCGCGAAGCAAACGGCCTTCACCGGCTCAGCCCACGAGCACTCATGAACGTCACATACCCGCAACCGAACTAGACGCCGCTTCGCCGCTAGTCTGAGTCCAACTCGCCGTCACGAAAGACCTGAATGCCGAACTCAGACACGTCTGGCCCAGACGCTCTTGCTTTCTCGGTGGACACGCATCTGCTTCGTGAGCTTGGCACGCTTCTGGTCGGACGGGACAGCACCGCCCTCGTCGAACTCATCAAGAACGCTTATGACGCGGACGCACGCATCGTGACGATCCACGGGGAGTCCCTTGCGAACCACGGTCTGATCTCTGTACGTGACGACGGTCACGGGATGACATACGAGACCTTTTCCGACAGCTTCCTCCGGATCGCCGGCCGCAGCAAAGAGGGAGGTGATCGTCGTAGCCCTCGTTACCGTCGCAAGTACACGGGCGCCAAGGGCATTGGACGATTGGCCGCTCACAAGTTGGGGGAGCGACTGGCGCTGGAATCCACCCCCGACAACACGGTGCTGGGACGGCCAGTCAACGCTAACGGGGTCGCCGCGAACATCAACTGGGTCGAGATCGAAGCGAGCGAGCAGAGCATCGACGAGACCAAGCTGATTCAGGCCACCCGCACGCCGCCGGCCCTCGGCGAGAGCGGGACCGAACTCACCATCTCGCGGCTCCACAGCGAGTGGTCGACCCGTCAGCTCAACGACTTTCTCGCAGAGGTGCGATCTACCAGGCCAGATGAGGTGATGTGGGGAACGCTACCGAAGACAGTGTTCGAAGAACCGCTCCTCATGCCCACGCTCGACATCGCAGACAGTGATTCGGAAGATCCTGGCTTTACCGTCGAGCTCTCCGGAGAGTTTGCGGGCTCGGAGTCGCAGTGGCCGACTCTGCTTGCTCACATCGCTTGGCTTATCGAAGTGGACGCACGTGACGAAGAAGTCGTCGCTTACCGGATCACGCCGTCCCGCAACCTGAAGAAGCAGCACCCTGGCGCGGAGCAGCGCGACTTTACCTGGAGGCGAACTCAGCTAGGGCCTCGCTTCACGGCTCGAGTGCTCGTTCGGGGCACTGATTCTTTCCCGCGAGCGCTCAAGGATCTGCTCACCACCTTTGCGAATGCTGCATCGGGAATTCGCCTGTACTCGGAGGGGTTCCGTGTACTGCCGTACGGCACGCCGAGAAACGACTGGTTGGGGATCGACCGGGGTTACAGCCAGCGAGCGGAGCTCGGACTCGGTACAGACTTCGAACGTGAGCTCCCTAGCGCTGACAACCGGGAGGCGAAGGTCCAGGAGAAGACATATCGGCTCTCTAACCGTTCGTACTTCGGAGCTGTATTCCTCCATGACGAGTCGAGCGCAAACCTTCAGATGGTGGTGAACCGGGAAGGATTCCTCCCAAACGACGACTTTGACCAGATCGTCGACATCATGAGTCGCGCCGTGAGTCTCAACACGCGCATGCGAGCCGCTCTCGGCGTGGAGAAGAAGGAAAGGGACGAGGCGGAGGAAGCAGCCGCGGCCGCGGCACAGCGCGAGGCAGTGCTCAACCGTGCCAGACATTCGGAGAGTCGTACCTCAACCACCCCCCGCACTGCAGCTCAAGAGCTGCGGACGCTCCTCGAGGTCGGCCGTGACTCGGTGGCTGCTTTGCGCGCCGCAGGCGGCTCGGGTTCGCCTCCCGAGGGGCAAGATGTTCACGCGAAGGTACTCCAGGTCGTGCTTGACGAGATCGGCTCGGCCTCGCTTGCTGCTGCCGATGAGCAGGCCCAGTTGCGAGTTCTCGCTAGCCTCGGCACGCAGCTGGGTGCCTTTGTCCACGAGGTGAACAGTCTGCTCGGACAGGCTCGCCTTGTAGAGTCGGCGCTCGGTGACTTGCTCGAACTGGACCTCCCCGCGGAAGCGCGCACGCGCATCCAGCGGATTCGCCGTGCGCAGATCGAATTGCTCTCGACGCTCGAGCGTCAATCCGTCTACCTTTCGGATTCGTTCGGCGCAGAGTCCAGGCGCCGCAGAAGTCGCCAACGACTGAGCGAACGGTGGGAGACAGCTAAGCGGCTGCTCTCCGCCGCGGCACAACGGCGCGAGGTCACGATCAGCGATTCGCTCCCTCCTGGTCTGCGCACCCCTCCAATGTTCTCGGCGGAGGCGAACATCATCCTGACCAACCTGCTGAGCAATGCCGTCAAGGCCGCCGCATCCGGCGACGCCTCCGAAGAACGTCAGGTCAAACTCACCGGTACGGAGAGCGACGGGGGAGTGCTACTTCGTGTGGAGAACACCGGCGCTCGTGTCGACATGTCCAACAGCGATCGATGGTTCCGTCCCTTCGAGACCACCACCAGTGACATGGACGAGACACTCGGGCAAGGCTTGGGGCTCGGGCTCACGCTCACTCGACGAATTGTCGAGGACTACGGCGGGCGGATTGCGTTCGTCGAGCCAGGCCGGGGCATGGCAACTGCAGTTGAGATATGGCTGCCGGAGAGCTGAGGAAGTCTGATTGGGCATGGGATCCACTGAAGCGCGCGTTCTGATCATTGACGACACTCCGGGGCGGCACACACTGATCCCACAAGGAGACGTGAAGTTCCGGATCCTCGACCCCGGCGATGTCGACGATTCTAGTCTCGATGGCATCGACCTCGTCTGCGTAGACGAGTACCTCGGCGATGAGTGGGCCGCGACGATTGAAACGCGCGTCCATGACCTTCCGGCGTTGAAGAACGGGGATGGGCTCTCCGTCGCGGCGGCGCTGCGTAGTCGTGCTCGACTTGCAGATCGCGCGGGTGAACCGGGGTTCGCCGTAGCGCTCTTCACCGCCGAGCTCGACAAGCTGTCCGAAGACCTTCCCAAACCCTGGCAGGAACCGCTCACCGCCTCGATGCACGACCTCGAATGGGTCTTCCGGTTCGAGAGCGGTCCTGCGGCTTTCGGTGATCGCGTCTCGGAATTGGCGCAAGCTTCCCGTTCGATCATTGGCATCAACGTCTCCGAGAATGGTGACTCGTGGCTCGGCCTCGGTGACGCGGCATGGGCGGACCTAGCTCGTGCGCAGATCGATGACTGCAGGCCCCCGCAGAACGCGCTTGCTCAATCGACCTCGGGCAGGAGCTACCTCAGGTGGTTGGCGCAGCGCGTGATTCCGTACCCGACTTTCCTGCTCGACGACGTGTACGCCGCCAACTTGATGGGTGTCGACGTGGATACCTTCAAGAGCGATGCCGTGCAAGCCTTGCTTGCTTCCAAGAACGCAAAGTACGACGGCCCCCTGGGCACGAGCTTTCTGGGCCGACGATGGTGGCGAGCGGCGCTGCAGCACATCCTTGAAGAAGTCGGCGCGTCTGCATGGGACGACCCTGGCGAGAAGGGGGCTGCGCTCTCGGCCGCAATTGGCTCGCCCATAGCGCCCCTCGCTGCGGCAAACCCAGTCGTTTGTTACGGCCCCCGTGGCGAGGTTGTCGCACTGGACGCGGAATCGTCAGAGTGCGTCCGAGTCCAGTTGGATGGCTGGCCGCTTTACGCCGACGAAGCGTGGGTGCTGTTGGACGTCGCCCGAACTGTCCCAGAAGTCCGTGCACTCGTCGCGCACGACGATCTGCCCCGGTTAAGCGAGTAGTCCGAGTAATGCCACGTCAGATCACTCATCTCGTGGATACGAGCTATCTCCTTTGCTTTGGGGCGGTGCCTCGGGGTATCCAACTCTTGAGTCAGCTCTTCGAGGGTGGCCTCGGCGCGCCACCGGCCGTGAAGCAGGAGCTCGAGAGACTACCGCGTTCCAATCGGCCCGCAGCCGTTCGCGAAGCAGCGCAGGCTTTTGGAGGCCGTAGCCAAGGCGTCCTTCTCGACGCCCCGCTGTATGAAAACGACCGTGGCGAACGCGACCTCGCGTTGGCTTGCATTCCGTGCCAATCTGACCCCGGCCCACATCCCGGCGTTTCGCAGGAATCCGGCGCGATTATCGCCGAGGTGACTGCGGGTCCAAACGCCGGAGAATCGGAAGCGATAGCTGCTGCGTTCCGTAGAGCAGTTCCGCTGCTGATCACAGACGGACCCGCAACGAAGCACGCGCGAGCCCGACGCCTTCCAACAGAGGACGCCACGAACTCAATTCGGCGCTTGCCCCTCTCCTCTAAGCAGAAGTACCAGGTATATCTCGCAATGGAACGCTCCGTTGGAAACCCCGGGCTCCCGGTGAGGGGTCAGATGTGGTACCGCGAAAACCCATAGAAAGCGGAGCGATGACGCGCATCACGGGTCCATAGCGCGCATGACGGTCGTCCACTGGAACGGTCTCTGTCAGCTGGATTGATCGGCGCGATGTCGCGAGTGGGCGGGAGCTGATGTAGCGGTGGCCCGCACAGCTCGACCTTCGTCTCTCTCGCAGAGCGAGCCCTCTGAGAGACAAATCGTTGGTTCGTCCGTCGAGGCGCTCGGACCATAATTGGCGGTCGCGCGTACGCGAGTCGAGTCGTCTACCCGCCTCAAGGGATCGCTCACCGCGGACCTGAGTCTCCGCGTGGTCGAGGCAGGAACGGATTTCGTTCACTGCCTCGACCTGATGCGATTCAAGCGGACTGCTCGAGGCTGCTCAGCCACTGCTCCACTGCGGCCAGTCGGTATCGGACGTGCTTCCCCAGGCGGAGCCAGGCAGGCCCCGCACCGCGGTAGCGCCAGTCGTCCAGTGTCCGTTGGGGGAGCTGCAACATGGAAGCGAGTTCCTCGGGCGTGAGGAAGGTCATGGTGGGGATTGCGGTGTTCGTAGACATGTCATCCCTATGCGCGGCGCTGGCGCGCTCGAGCTACCGGTGACTGCGTAATGATGTTGCTCACCAGTCGACATCCGTGCCGCGACCGAAGATGGTGTCCAGGACATCCGACTCGTCCACCTGACGCCATGCCACACCGACGTAGTGACGCTTCGTCGTATTGACATCCGTGTGGCCGAGAAGGTTGCTGGCTCGGCTCAGGTCGCCTGTCTCGATGGCTGAGAGCGTGGCGGCGGTGCGGCGGAGGATGTGCGGGGTGAGGTCGTCCGGCGTGAGTTCGGTGCGCGCGAGTGCTCTCACGAGGCCGGGGTGCAGTCGCACCTCTCGAAGCTGTCGTCGGAAGTTGCGGGCGGCAACGAAGGTCCCGTTCCGGCTCTGGAGGATGGGCGCCAATGGGTCAGGGTCCTTCCCGGCAGCGCTGGCCTCTCTCAACGCAGCGATAGCGAAGCGGCTGGCCCGCTGTCTGCGGGCCTGTCCGAGGACCTTGAGTCTGGTCTGGCGAGTGTTCTTCCAGCCGCCGTCCTCGTCGCCGTCGACGAGGGTGGCGCGGACGGTGAGCCACCGAGTATCCATGTCGACGTCGACGCGGCGCAGGGCGAGGACTTCACCGATTCTGAGGCCGGAACCCACGCAGGCTTCGATGCCCCAGCGAAGCAGGCCAGCGGAAGCGCCGGCGTTTGGTCGGGTCCTTTCTTCTCGTTCAAGCACGACGGCGCGCAGAATCTCCAACTGCTCGAGGGTGAGGTAAGTGGGGGGCGCGGCTTGGGGGCGCTCGCGCTCGATGTCTCGGATGAAGTTCCGGTCGATGAGGTCGCGGTCGATGGCCTGCGCAAGCGCACCGGTGAGTGCCACCTTGGCTTGTTGAGCTGCGGCCTCTCCGCCCCTACGGGTCTCCGAAACCCGCTGGAGCAGATTCTTGGCCTGCCGCAGGTCGAAGCTCCGGACGCTCAACGCGCCGCATTCTTCCTTCAGCCACTTCGCGGTGCCGGCGTAGGTCCTGGCGGTCTGCGGACGGCAGACGCGCTGGGAGCGCTGAACCCAGGCGTCAAGAAGCTCGCCGAGTGTGGCATCCTTCGTTTCGGCGAACTGACGGTGGACCAGTTCGCTCGCTTGGCGCTGCAACTCCTCAGTGACCGCCTCCCTCGTCGGAGCGACAGTGCTGATGCGACGCAGTTCTCCGCTCGCGTCGCGGACTCGAGCTCGTCCACGAACGCCGTCGGGCGCTTCCCCGAATGAGACGCTCCCGAGCTGCCCAGGCTGCAGTCGGGGGCGGCCAGCCATTACTTGGCCACCTTTCGGATGGTCCCCAATGCGGGGGATTGGATGTTGGGCAGTGGTTCGGGCGACGTCATGGCATCTGTATGCGCGGTCTTCTCTCGGGAATGTGACCACGACCGAGACGGCGTGGAAATCGTGCACAGGAGTGGGCGGGCGCGGCGTCTGTTCGCGCGAGTGGCGGAGCGAGTCCTGACGACGGTCGCTCCTCCGACACCGCGTGTTCGGAACTTCAAGCAGCGCCGGGCAGGGCTGACGTTATCGCTCGCCCGAGTGACTCGATCTCAGGGTCCTGAGGATGTTCTCGACAACAACCTCCCCGTCGACGCCATGCCTACGGCAGATCTCAGCGACCAGTTTGTCGGGAGGTGGACTCGTGATTCGAGCGAGAGTCACGGCGAGGTCGTGATGATCTGGAAGTAGCTCTTCCAGGGCGCCTTCCCACCTCCACCTGCGTTCCGCCATCTCCCACTCACGTCGCCGTGCCGCGGCCAGTGATCGGACCTCGCGGGCGCGTCGTCGACGTAGCTCCACGTGACCAGCCGCTGTCGATGCCAGTGCGAGCCAAGCGTCGAGTTCGGCGACCTCCCACGCACGAATCCCATCCCAGGGCGCCCCTACGCGGAATGACAAGGTCAGAGCGCGATCCTTTGGGCGGCGAGCGTCTTCGATCTTCCGGCCCGAGGGGATGGCGTCGTCCACCCAGGCCAGTGGACGGCCCGCCCACCGAGAATCGGTAGCGAGTTGGGCCGCCTTCCACATCCCGGGGTCGTCGTGACCACTCCGGTCATCTGAGACCGCGATCGGCAGCTCAGGGAGCCCAAGGACCGGCGCGAAGTAGGTGTTGGCGTGTTGCTGCCAGGTCGTGGCCCAAACCACGTCGATGCCGCGGCGGAGCAGATCTTGGACCCACTCGACGCCGACTCGGGAGAAGGCCTCGCCGTGCTCATCGGTGTACCTCCCTCTCGAATTCCAGGGTGGCTGGGAATGATGCAGAGTCGGATACGCGTCGCGGCGGAACGTGATGTTGGCGATGACCTGATCAGGGTCGTGCCCGCCAGAACGAACCGGCACGCGGAGCACCCCGTCCATGTCGATTGCGACCACTGGGCGGAACTGGGGATCTGTCAAGGCCCAGCGACCCTCGCGCCGTCTCCAGCGGACGTGAACCGGTGCGGTGTCACCGCGCTGGCGCTAGGTGCAACCGGACCCCCGCGTTCGCCCGACAGGCGATCGTCGCCCAACTCGTGGGGCAGCTCGCTGCCGCCACACGCGCCAGCCGCAGAAGTTCGGATCGCGGCCTTCGGTCGGCCCGAGGGGGCGCAAAACTCTATTTCATTTCTTCTGTTTTCTTCGCCCACCGGACGCCGCCGAGGCCATGTGGGTGCGGTGGGGGCACGATGACGCGATCCCGGCTGCGTGGCGGCAGCCAGCCCGGCCACGTCTATCGTCGTCCACTTCGGCTCTGCACAACTCGATACGTCGCTCACCGCGAGTCACTGCCCTTCTCCCCGTCCCGCGTGTCCGCCACTTCGATCAGCGCCGGCCTCACTGGCGCCAGCTGGGCATGCCGTGGGTCGTCGCTGTGCCATGCAGCCGCGGTGTTGCGGGCTTCGAGGACGAGGGCATCAAGTTCCCCAGCGGCGAGCTCGTCGATACGCCGGCGCGTGCTCCCGTCCGGCCGTCTTGTGGACTTATTTAGCCACTGTGCCCACATCGGCGGGCTGTACGGACCCTTCGTCAGTTCGCGCAGGACAACGTTGAGTCCGGCCATTATCTGGTGATTGCGCACCTGGAACGCGGGATAGACGCTCACTCCCTCGGCCGTGACTAACTGGAGGATCTCCAGTCGGTGGGCCGCGTCGGTGATGTCCGCCTCCTGCGTGCCGAGCTCGCGTAATAGTGAGTCGTCGGTGTAGCAGGGTCCGATGACGTCCGGCCACGGGTTCGGCTCGGGCGGGCGGGTCATAGGTCGCCCCCTCTCAGTCGGGTCTCGCGCGGAGTCTCACTGCGGATCTCTCTCAGCGACGGGGTGTCGATGCTCAGATTCGCGAGATCGACGATCGCGAGGTTCGATTGCTGGCCGTTGCACCCGAGGCTGATGATCCGGCGGCCGTCCGCCAGGACACCGGCGCCGGGGGCGTGCATATGGCCATGCAGGTGAATAGAAGGCTGTACAACCTCTGACACCTTCGCAACGCGCACCCGTGACGCCGCAGATTCGACGAGGGACTCCTTCGGGAACCCCAACGGATTCGTGCGGAGGATGCGCTTCACTGCCTGCACCGGCGTACGGGCCGGACTTTCATGGGTGACGAAGATGTCTGCTCGTCCGCCGGCTTGCGCGGTCGCGACCTGCTCATCCGTGATGGACTCCTCCGGATGCCACTCGCCCGGGCTGCGCCAGTACCTGTCGACAGACGTTGCCCCGCCGAGGCTGAGGATCTGACGGCCACCCACCGTGAATCGGAACGGACGGGGGAGTAGCCACACCGACTGGCTGACCCGGATTGCTTGCCCCGGGTGGGCCTCGGCGAGGGGGGTGATGGCTGGGAACGGTTCGTGGTTGCCCACGGTCCAGAGGACACGTTCGATGCTGAAGGCATCAGCGATCTGGTCCATCTTTCTCAGGTCCATCCAGAAGTCGCCGACGTGGAGCACGGTCACGACCTCGGGTGCGGTCCTGGCGAGTGCCCGCAGGACGGCTTTTGCCCATCCCGCGTCTCCATGCCAGTCCCCGACAACGGCAATGTGCGTGTCCGGGAGGATCAGCGACTCTGTTGTTTCGAGCGCTCTCATGAGATCGTCTGGTCCGCGTGGGGGACGTTATAGGGCGCGTCGCTGATGTCCTGCCACGCTGCGGCGGGTACCAATCGGAGGTCGATGATGCCCGAGCCCGTCGATAGCGGGAAGTGAGCGGGTGGACGAAGGTGAGGGTGGGAGATTAGTGCCAGCGGTTCTCCTTCGAGGGACGACGAGAACCTCGAGATGAACTCATCGGCGGCGAGGACGTCTGTTGCCAGATGGATCTCTACCGCGAGCTCATCGGTCTTCGTGGGGTAAGGCCACATCCTCGAACTGCCACCGACCTCCGGCATGACAGCACTGAGAGAACGCATAGCGAGGCTGATGAGGGCTGTTGTCTTCCGCTCGGTCCGCTTCTGCGGCTTCGGGGAGGATGAACTGGCGAGCGCTATCAGGTTCTTCGCATGGCTCTGCCCGAGCCTTTCTCGTGCAGCTTGATGCAACTCCCCGAAGGGGGTGTTGCTGATGCGGATGGAAGCCTCGAGGTCGTCGCTGAAGATCGTGACGCCGCCGCACTCCGATTCGCGTAGACGCAATCCAGGGACCGAGTTCGTGTCTCGAGGACCGAAGATGGGCAGAACCGAAATAAGAGGAATTAGCCCTAACGTTCGATCGATCTCGAATACCGCCCTATCGGACGCGACTTCGACGATGCGAAAACCCCCGGCGCTGCCGGGACCGATGCCTGTTGCCGTGGCCCAACGAACGCTCGACTGGAGGGCACCCATCACGAGGCCCTCGAGGAGGCCCTGGTCTTCGCTTGGTCGGACTACTTGACCCGCATCTTGCTGCATGGAAGCTCCTCTCGCTGTCTTCGGGAGGTTAGCGAGAACGGCTGGCGGAGTTTTCAAATAAGCGGCCGGTGGCGTGCCCAAGGCAACGGCAGCTCGTCGAGGGCCTTCTTGCGACGGGCGGTCAAGGTCTGTTTGCTGAGGGCTTCGCGCTGGCGTTTGAGCCAGCCGCCTAGGCTCTGTTCTCCCGGCAGGAGATGCGTTCCCTCCGACCGCGGAGGACGGCCGTGCGTATCCATGAACTCCCTGACCTCACCGAGCGTCTTGTGCCACTTGTCTTCGCGCTCGCCCCACGACCATCCGGGGACGGCGTTGAGGCAGTCGATTTCCATCTTGCTCAGATGCTTGCGCGTGCGTTGATAGTGGATCCAGTTGACCAGGGCTTGGGGGAGGATGACACGCTCATCAGTGGATGCTGACGAGTTGATGACGAACAGCTCGCGGCACCGTGTCGCCCATTTCTGTCTCACCGGGCTTGTCGGATCGATGGCGAGGTACTCGGCGAGAAGCTTGTCGAAGGCTGAAGACTCATTCACGCAAACTCCATGCGCGGTCCGCGAGTCGAACGAGTGACAGCACCCCCAGCCCGCGAGAGGATGCCTCGTCGAGTGCTCGCCCGGCGCCCGTATCTCCGCACCTCTGCTGCGGCCACGAGTTCGCCTGCGGGAGTTTGGCGGAGCATGGCCAGCGGGGTTCCCGCCCGGCTAGTCCTCTAGAACTTCATCTGCTGATGTGCGAGCCCCTCCGGGCGGAGTTGACGGACTCGATCCTTGACAACAGGCCAGGCGAGTCGACCGCGTGACGCGGCTTCCAATCTGGAGGCAACAGTTGGGGCTCGCACTGCGGAATAGCTGAAGTGGAGCGCCACCTTGGGGAGTTTGGTCCTGAGGAAGAAGCCTGCCGCTTGGGTTCCACCGGAACGCGGCTGCCGCGCCGTAGCGCCTGTGAGCACCTCACGAGATCGGGGACTACACGTCGGATCTGTGATGGCGACTTATGCGAGCACGCCATCGCCTCGCGGCGCCGCAGATCTGGGCCGATTGGTCGGCGGAGTGAGTCAGCGACATGATGGTGGAGTGCGGCATCACCCGGTCAGCCCGATTGCTGAGCTCTACCCGCTGATGGATACCGCATCCCTCCTGGAGCTCGCTGACTCGGTGCGTCGAAATGGCCTGCGCGAACCGATCGTTCTTACAGCCGACGGGGCCGTGCTGGACGGACGGAACAGACTCCGAGCTTGTGAGATCGCAGGTGTCGAGCCCCATTTCGTAGAGTTCGCGGGCGCGGACGAAGACGCTCTCGAGTACGTTGTCGATACGAATTCCGCTCGCCGTCACCTCTCTGAAAGCCAGCGGGCTTTGATTGCGGCCCGACTGGCGGACTTCCGGCACGGCGGGTCGCGGTCGCGACCGACGGGAAGGTACACGCAGAAGGCCGCTGCAGCGAAGTTGGGTATCGGGGAGCGCACTGTTCGGGATGGGAAGCTCGTGCTCGAACGTGGCCCTGTCGAGCTTGCAGAGGATGTTGAGCGCGGTTTGATCGCGGTGCGCGCGGCTGCGGAGCTGATCAGGTCGGCGGGTAAAGAGCGGGTGTTGGTGGCGGAGTACCACCGCCTCCGACGCCAGAGCGGGTCCGTGGAGTGGTACTCGCCCCCGAGCATCCTCAGGCTTGTGACGGAGTTGTTCGGCGAGATCGACCTGGACCCGGCCTCTAACGAGGGCGAGCCCTGGGTGAGCGCGAAGCATCACTACACCCAGTCGGATGATGGGCTGAGCCGACCGTGGGAGGGTCGGGTATTTCTCAATCCCCCTTGGAACGCTCAGGGGTCACCGGCCGCGTGGGTGAAGAAGCTCCTCGATGAATACGAGGGTGGGGGAGTCACAGAAGCGGTCTGCTTGCTGCCGGCGAGAACCAACACGGTGTGGATGGACTCGTTGAGCAAGTTCCCTCGATGCTTCGTGAAGGGTCGGCTCAAGTTTGGAGATGCGGCTGGAGAGGCTCCGTTCCCAGTTGTGCTGGTGTACCTGGGCCCGCGCACCCAGGACTTCGTAGACCTCTTCGACGACCTGGGGAGCTGTTACGCCAAGGTGAGCCCGTCGATACCGAGGGACTGCCCCGCCTGAGGCTCTCGTAGCAGCAGGCGGGGCTGAATGGTCACGTCATGCGCTTCGAAACTGCGACGAGCGTCTCCCAGGGATTGGGGCGCGCTCGGTCGAACCACGCCGCGATGCGCGACTGCACGAAGAAGCTGTGCATCCCGACCGTGAACTTGGGCAGCTCCCCTTTGTACGTGCCCGCGAGGATGGCGAGGACGTTGTCGTTCAGCGCCCCGTTCAATCCGAGCTCCCTGTCGGCGATGAAGAGCGCGTCCTTCATTACGAGCCAGACGAGCTCTCGCGGTCGGATGCCACGAAGTGAGAAGGCGGCCTGCCGAGCCCACTGCTGCATGAGACCAGACGCGGCGATGGAGTCGATGTGGCCGATGTCGCGAAGGCTGACCGTGAGGTAGCCGTCTCGAGTCGTCGGCGTCTTGACGTGTTCGTGGACGACGGTCCAGAGGCCATGGTCGTTGTGTGCGGGCGTTGACTGGGAGGCGGTCATGGCTGTCCGTTCGTGTGGCCCGGTGCGGTTGCGGTGGGCGTTAGAACCTCTATGCGCGGTCCTCTACGCGATCGATTGACACGACCGAGATCCGGCGCCGGGAGTGAAGGAAGGAGCCAGCACCTCCCGAACTGGCCCCTTCCCAGGGTCGGACGAAGTGATCGCCCGTCCCTCGCCGATCCCCATCGGCGGCGGCCAAGCCCGGCCGCACTAGCTACATGCGCGGTCTGGCGGCCGCGGTGTGTCACGTGTTGATCAAGCGGTGCATGTGCCGCTTGATGCGATGTTCAGTAGCGCAGTCGTGACGGGATCTGTCGGGGACCGCTTGCGCCGCGCGCCGCGGTGAGTGATGTCCCGTCCACATGGAGCAGGCGGGCCATGTCGAGTCGTTCCATGGCGCGGTCGCTCAGGCTTGGTCGATTCTGCGATTCCCGCAGCATGTGAGGCACCCCTCGTAGGCCCGCGGCGTTGTCGATGACAGCGGTCAGGGCGCTCGGCGACTTTGCCTCGAACGGATTCATCGCGGCGTCGAGCAGGTGGATTGGCTCCCAGACGTCGCGTCCGCGGTCTGAGCCCAAGTAGCCGCGCCCGGTTGGTTGCTCCGCCGGGAGAACGGAGATGTTCGCGTTGACGGTTCCGGGCGCAGGAAACAGGGTCCGCCAGTTGGCAACGGCAACGCGACGCGCTGTCGGGTCGCGAAAGGTCCCCGGGTTTCGAAACACCGCTCGCTGCACAGCCGCCTTGACCCTCTGCTCTGCTACGGACGCTTCCGACCGGCTCGCATCCTGCTGTGGCGCGGTCGCGAACAGAATGCTGAGGCCCGTCTCGGAAAGAGAGCGTCGCGCGAGGATGGTGACCAGCTTCTCGACTTTGTCGTCGAACCACCTTCCGACCTTTGACGCGGTGATCTCTACCGCGATCCGAAGGCCATCGTCGCGGACGAGGGTGAGGTCTGAGCCGTTGCTCGCTCCCGACGAAGGCACCGGCGCTCCCACCCCGGAGTAAGCGAGCATCGCCATGGTTGATAGCTTCTCGCCCAGCACCGTGGCGACCCGTCCGGTCTCTGCGACGCGCAACCCGAACTCGGCGGCGAGAACGTTGTGGCGGGCGTACTGACGGTCGCTGTCGAGACCGAGGCCGGACGTGACCGACACCCACTCGACCCACGACAGCGAGTCCTGGAACTGCTTCGCCGCCTTCTTATCGCGCCCGGGCCGGACGAGGATCGAGTCTCGCTCCGTCCCCACTTTCGAGAAGGAGGCCGCCGGAAGACATAAGTCGATCAGGCCAACGGTCCACAGCGCGGCGATCAGCGAGGGCTTCCCCTCCGTCGCCTGGGCGATGTCGGTGATGGCTTCGAGCTGTTCGACGGTCAGGGTTCGCCACGAATCGAGCGCTGCGATCGCGCGCATGGCGGACTCGCGGAAGCGTGTCCGCTCGAGGGTCCGCCGTGCCGTCTCGGGATCCATTCGGAGCCAGGCGGGTGCCTTCGCGATCCCCGCGCTCGAGAGAGCTTGGTAGTCGCGGATGCTGAACCAGTCGCCGACGGATCCGGCTCGCCACAGGCTCGACCAGTACGGGTCGATGCGTATGGCCATGCGTCGCGGGTGGAAGGGCGTGCGTGACGGAACCCGGCCGATCGCGATCGTGGGAGGGATGTTCATAGACGGCGGTGACTTCCGACAGATGGGCGAATATTGCGGTGCGGTTTACTGCACTAGATACCCTGCGGCGACCGCGTATTTCGCCCATCCAGAGCCCGTGATCGCACGGCGACCGCTCCCTGCCTTTGGTCGCTTGTCCTCGCAGCGGTGAATGCAGGGACATCCCTACGCGGTCATCGGGCGACCTTCGACCGCGCCTCACCCGACCGCTGCTTCCCTCGACGTCGCGGCGCGGTACTGTTCGCGGCGACGCGCGAATCGGCATCTGACGCCTTCATAGATCAGCGGCGACAGTACGGCGCCGCGATAAGCGAGCACAGGTGTCTCACTCCACTGAGCCCTTCTCCGCCTTCGTTCTTCAATCGCGCGATCGGATCTCTGACGACGTCCGGATGCGGGACGCCTCGTCGTAAATGCGGCGGAGCTCACCCGCATGTGGAGAGAGCCTCACCCGCAGATGAGCTGCGGGCTGGATTGACGACGAGGCATCCCAAACTGCACGCATCTCACCCCTCTCAACTTCCGGGCTTTTCGCTCCCCAACGTCGGTGCGCGCTGGGTGACAGCGAGTCGCTCACGCAGGTCGGGGTCTTGCGACTTCGCGCTTTGCAATTTACAAATCTTGCGCGTTACAACTTCGAAAGTGGTACGTGGCACCTGCCAACTGGATACATGGCGAGGGCGCACGACGCTGGGAGTTTCGCAGCTCATCGCCCGTCCCCTCTGCGATTCGTAACCTGCCAACTCGGCAGACGAGTGACGGTCGCCCTCGGCGCTTCTGCCCACCACAAGTTGGAGCGCACTTCGCGAAACCTCGGAATCTCGGAACCGGGGGACTTCGTACTTCGGTACGTGGAACCTTCAGTACCTCGGTACTCCGTACCGTCGAGCATGGTGAAACGTCGAGAACCCCGACGCTTCGGGTGCGTCTGGTCGATCTCCTACGGGCGTGCCTGCGGCGCGATGACTCTCCTTACTATGCCTATCGCGCGCAGCTCAGGGATGTGACTTCGTCCCAGCCCGCGACTTCCTCTCCTGCTGCTCGGAATGGAGGTTGCGTCCTGCGTCGTCGGGGCGTCACGCTGTCGCGTCAATCCACCGCCGCGCGGACGCGCGGTCGTGGGTGGCGCTCTGGTGCTACGGCGCCGGTCAGCGACGTACGGGCGTGAGGGTGCACGCCCGTACCCCGATCTTGTCGTTCGGTGCCCGAGGCGCCGAGCCCGTTCACCGGGCGGCGCCGTCACCTCTTGACTCGCTGAGTTGGGTGCGGCGCCCGCGATACGCGGACCAGGAGTCTCAAGGCGAGCCTCACGTCAAAGAAGTATCTGCGCATGTTGGATGGCGTCGTCGCGATCGCGGGCGTGGTGGTGAACGCTGCCGTCATAGAGATTCTGTCGAGCGGCAAGACGCAGACCGTGCACTTCACGGTTCGACGCGTCAAGGGCGGGGCGGCGGGTCTGGAAACTCGACGATCCCGTCGCGGCCTGGCCATCATCACGCGCCAAGGCGTGAGGCACGGCTACGTCGGTCTCAACGGCGTCACCGTCTTCTCGAGCTCGCATGGCAACACAGATGCGGAACTCAGTGCGCACAATCCGGAGGAGCGCGGTTGTCATCGTCCGCGTCGACGGAGGCGTCGCTGAATCGACCGTCCCGGCCGACCGGGTGCCACGGTCCGGAAGTGGTTGAGCGCGGGAAAGCGACCCTCGCGCACGTCCGAGGGGGAGCGCCAGGATGAGACATGACCTACCACGACAGCATCCGCCAGATGGCCGAGCGGATGATGCAGAACGCCATCGCGCAGGCGATGGTCAACGTCGAACGGGAGCATCAGGCGAAGTACGCCCCGGACACGATCGACCACGGCAATAGTCCGGACTTTGCCGCGGGCGCTCGCGCAGGTGTGGGGCAGATCGTGAGCCTGATGTTCAGTGGGAAGGCATTCAGCGCGCTGTCGACGCCTATGCAGCGCGAACTGACCTCGATCCGTCGAACCGGATGCAGTGGGCGATGGCGGCCGCCATCGAGGCGACCGGGCACACCGTCGAGGCGGGCTAAGTCCGGTAGAGCTTTTTGCCTCTCGGTGAGTCATCCTCGAGGGGGTTCGATCTCCTCCCAACGCGTGCTGGCCGCGACCAGCTCACGCCCGGCAACGCACGTATCCGGCGTTACAGGGCTGAGGGTCTGGTCAGTCCCGTCGCCGGGTTGCCGCACTCGCAAGTGCAAGGGCGCGGCGGTCAGGGGCGATGAGGTCGCTCAGGGCGTCCCAGGCGACGTCCGCCTCGTGCTCGATGTGCTGGTAGTGGTTGCGGACACGGGCTGCGATGGCCTCGGCTTCGGCGAGCGAGGCGACCCCATCGAAGTCCGCACTCAGAGCATCCACATCGTCGACGCCGTCGAGAGCGTCTTCCAGGTCGCGGAGCAGGGGCGCTGCGGTTGCGTCCCGGTAGATTGCCAGGGTGTCGATGACATCCTCGATGCGCTCAAAGGTCTGATCCTTGATGAGCTCCTCAGGGAAGTCTGCGACGGTACGGTCGGTCCCGTTCAGCTCCCAGCCGGTGTCGGTGGGCGCGAGCTCGCCGCCCGCGAGGGGTAGGGTCAGCTGCTCGATGATTTCTACGAGAGCGAGCTCGGCGCACTCGACCCAGTGGTCCGGAGCCAACCAGAGGCCATCGCTCTCACCGCGCTTTGCGGCGCGGCCGTAGGCGGTGACAGCCACGTGGTCTGTGAACTCGACGACGACGCCGAGCTTCTGCGCTGCCCAGCACTGAACCGCGTCGTTGATGAGCTCGAAGTGCTCGTCGAGGGCGATCTCACCGGCAGTGGTCAGCCCTCCCTCCTCGCTGAGGTAGCCGGGGACGCTCGCGTCGAACTCGACCGTCGAGGGGGTGTATTGGTTAGTCATGCCTTCTCCTAGGACCCGGGGCAAGTCTCGTGCCCGCCCTCGCTAACCCCCTATGCGGCGGATCGCGGGGGTTCTCGAGTGTCAATACGGCCGACACCCGCGCCGACCCCCAACCCGGTCCGTTCGCGTGTGCAGCGTCGTAAGTGCGCGCGCCAGCTGAGGATCGAGCCCGCTTGCGAAAGCGACCCGGTTGCTCTCTGGAGAGACGTCGATCCGGCAGTGACTGTCGCTGGACGCCTCGCGACTGCGACCTTCGACGCGGGCGCTGTCCTGCGGTGACAGGTCACCTTCAGGTCATCATGCCGGCCGTGACATCTTGGCACCCGATTTAGCTGCCTTCCAGGTCCCGGACGGGCTTCAGTCACCAACGTCACCATTTCTCAGAAATGGTTCCTTCTCTTTGGGCCTTCGCTTTCGTGTTGGGCCAGGAGTCGATTCATGAGCGAGGTCCGTCATGGTTTTTCGTAGCGGTGACTGTGGTGACAGCGGTGACAGGTGAGCGCGGGTTAGGGAGGGGCGCTCGAGGTCTCTGGACCTCGCGCATAGGGGGCTCGGGTGTCGCGCTGACGCAGTCGACGCGACACCTCCGGCTCTGGAAAACCAGGGGCGGAGCCCGGTGCGGAGGTGGCCCCTCCTCGCCTGCATGAAATGACGACATTATGCAGTTCACCCACCCCCAGCCGTTCGTGCTCGAGGATGGCCTCCACGAGTTCACGTTCGGCGGCACCCAGGTCCTCATGGACCCGAACGACCCATACGAAAGCACCATCGCCGGCAACGCGCCGGTGCTCATCGGGTACGCGCGCGGACCACACTTGCTCGCCGTTGAAACCTGGCAGGCCGCCGCGGCAATCGCGCACGCGGCCGACTCACACGAGTACACCGTTCTCGCGTTCACGAACCCGGAGCAGCTCGCCCGCGCGGAGCGAGTGCTGCCTCCCTCATACTCTGCGACAGACATCACCGTCGTGCTGGCTCACCCCGGCGACGTCGACCGAAACCGCGGAAACTGGCGGCGCGCAAAAGCAGCAGTCTCCGCGCTCGGACAGCTCCAAGGCATCAAGCCTCAGGCGGTCGCGGGCACACTCGACGCGTGGCCGGAGTGGTTGGACGGGCATCCCGCCTCGCTGAGCACCCACCTTACGAAACGAGCCCGTGTGAAAGCGGCTCAGCCGCCGGCGGAGACCACGAAGGGAGCGGTCGCTCCGGTCGTCGACTGGAATGGTTCCCGCATCACGCTCTCCTACGCCGGACAGGAGGAGGTGCTCATGACCGCCGCGGTGAAGGTGGTTGCGAGCTACCGGGTCACCGACGACATGAACCTTCTCGACGCGGCCGGGAACCCAACCCAGTACCAGCTCGCTTTCGACCTGAAGGTGGCAGTTGGCACGGGCCCGGGACGGCGTGAAGCTGTCGTGACGCAGGTGCGAGACGAGGACCTTGACGCGCCGCGCCGGTGGCTCAAGCGAGTCCCGCACAGCCTGGGAACGTCCGTCATCGTTCAACCCGGGCTGAACGCATCCGCCCACATCGCCAACGCCATCCGACTGAGCGCCGCCGAAGCGCCGAGCTTCGAATACTTCGCTCGCACGGGATGGACCGAATGGGAAGGACGGTGGGTCTACCTTCACGCCGGCGGCGCAATCGGAGCGGCGGGTGAGACGCACGCCACAAAGACCATCTTCACGAAGAACCCGGGATACAACCCGCTGAGCTTCCCCGCAGTCGCCGACGCGGGTGCGGCGCTCCAGCACTCCTGGGACATGACCAAACAGGTCACTAACCGTGCAGCGCTGTGGGCGATGCTCGGCACCGCCGTCTATAGCGTCGCCGGTCTCGGAATCGGCGGCGTCCCCTGGATATGGGGTCAGCACGGGTCCGGCAAGACCGTTCTCGCCAGCGTGCTCCTCTCCCACCTCTCGCAGGAGTGGGCGAAGCGTCCAATGACCAAAATCGACCAGACCGTCGCGGCCGGCGCGAAAATCGGCGCCGGCCTCGAGAGCGGTTTCACGGTGGTCGACGACTTCCGTCGCAAGACGAACCCGCGGGCGATGGAGACCCAGATGCTGCTCGCCGAGAACCTCGTCCGTCGCGGGTTCGAACGCGGCGCGGCACACGTCGGCATGGTCAGAGACGCAGCGACGAACGAATGGGTGGTCCCGCCGGCGGAGATGACCGCGCCCGCCATCATCGTGGTCGCCGAGATTCTGCCGAGCATCGCAGCGCTCGGTGCGTCCTCGGCTGAGCGACTCCTCCCCGTCGAAGTCCGCAAGCACCACATCTACCGCGACGACGATTACGAGGGGCTCATGGAGAAGGCGCTGTCACCCCTGCCCGCCCAGGCCATGGCGACCTTCATCCAACGCGTTGCAGCGTCGCTCGACCAGGACACTCTCGTTGCATGGCAAGAAAGGTGGGCGGCAGTCCGCTCGGGACTCGGGAAGCGATTGGAGAGCGACCTCGGGGTGCACTTCGGACGGACGGCACGCATCGGCGCCCTCGCGCTGACGGGTGCGCGGCTCTGGCTGGAAATGCTCGAACAGGAAGGCGTCCTCAGCGCGTCCGAACGCGACGCCGAAGAAGCGAGCGCCTACCTCAGCATCAAGAGGACCCTCGCAGGGCACGTGCGGGCGAACCTGAAGGATGACTCTCCCGCGAACGCCATACTGCATGCCCTCCGGGCAGCGGTGGCGGACCAGCGGGTGGCCGAAATCGTCAGCGGCGCCAAGCGGGACCCCCACGACGCCTACCGTCCCGTGCTCATCCGCCACATCACAATTCAGAAGCACGGCTCGGTCGTCGCCATTCACCCCGAGGTCGCCCTCGAGGTCCTCCGACGCACTGACCTCGCCCCCACCGACCTGGCCCGGGAACTCGGTGACATCGTCATCAAAGAAGGCTCCCGCCCCATGCGTCAGGTACGCCTCAGCCCTGGAGAAGGCGGAAAGCGTGTCCGCTGCATCGTCATCTCCACGGCGGCATGGGCCGGCGACGATAGCCAGGAGGACGACGCTGAAGACGCCGACATCGAGGACGACGCTGTCGCGACGAACGTCACCGTCGCGGTCGGCGCCGAGGAGGACGACGAGCATGCGTTCTGATAAAGGCGTAGGAAGTTCGCTCCCCGCCGCGTACATCACACATGAAGGCCCCTCGGGCATCATCGAGACGCCTAGCCAGCGACTCGCGGAGGCAGGTCCCACACGGTGGTCGTCAACTGCGGTGGGACCAGCCCCGGCACTCGTGCTCCACCGAGTTCGAAAGACGATGGTGCTCGCATCAGCCGACCGTGTCGTAGCCAACAACCCCCATCCCGAGGACATACCCCAGGCGGAACTCCTGTTCGCGACCGAGACCAACCATGACACCCCGGCAAACGTCCTCGACCTCGCCGTGGTCTGGCAAGCTCGCAAACCCGGCACGCCCACCCCCTGGCTGAACACACCGGAAATCTCAACACAGCTACTCGCGCAGGCAGCTGACAGGCTGCTCGCCGCCGCCCAGGGTTCTGGGGCGGATAGCATCAGCGCCCGAGCCGCACTCACGGTCGCCGAGGAAGATACGTTGTGGCGGGCGCGCCGCGAACGTGGATGGCGCGTCGACCGCAACGCAGCACACGTCGCGCGTCAGGAACTCGAGGACGTCATCGGGGCCTCCGCGCGGAACCTCGGACTCGACCTCACCCGCAACAACGCGGCGACCCTTGGATGGCTTCGAGCCCATCACGTCGTTGCCGAACTGACGACGAATGAAGCGGGCTTCGCGGAGTTGTCCGCCAGCATCCCCGACGACACCACCGACCCGCAACTGCAAGGCTTCCTCCACGTCCGTGCTCTCGGAAGCGAGTTGAATGCCATCCGCCAAGTGACCAAACACCTGCAAGCCGGACGACTTTACGCAACCCTGGACATCAACCGCGCAGCCACCGGACGTGCACTCATCCGCACCCCAAACCTGAACGCCATCAAACGAAGCCGGCGCGGCCTGCTCCTCGCCGACGCGGGCAACGAACTCATCTCCGCCGATATGCAGAGCGCGGAGGTGCGAGTGTTGGCAGCGCTGCTGCCGACACTCGCTGTACCGCGAGACGACGCCGCCTACCTCAGAATGGCTCGCACCTTCGCCGATGAGGTAATGAGTACCGACCCCTATCGACGCATCGCCGAGGCCGCGGGACCGGACGTGAACCGCGATACCGCGAAACGAGCACTGGTCGCCCGCATCTACGGCGAGGGTTTCGCTTCTCTCTGCGCACGCCTAGGCGCGGACCGAGCCTCCCGAATCCGACGCGCTGTCGACCAGGTCTACCCGGTCATCTCGCAATTCTTCGAGCGCGCTAGAGCGCAAGCGCTCCGCGGTGAGTCTCTGGTCACGCTGGGAGGGCGACCCCTCCCGTCGCTCACCCCGGAGACCGCCTATCGGGCAGCGAACTACCTCGTGCAGGGGAGCGCGAGAGACGCTTTCGGCGTTGTGATGCGCCGTGCGGCGCGGGCGTTCAGCCCCGAGGCTTTGTGGCTCTGCGCCCACGACGAGCTCATCATCGAAGTGTCGCGAGGCGACGTAACGAGTTCCGCCTCCGCGCTCGAGGAATGCTTCGCGGTCGACTTGGGGGAGGGAATCCTCCTGAGAGGCGAAGCTCAAGCCCTCGGTATGTCCTGGGCGAAAGCCTGAGTCGTGACCCAGTGTCCGAGGTTCTGGTGTCTGCTTCCCACGTAAACCCGAATGCGACGACTCCCAGACGCGTCAGGCTGGTTCATCCGCGCACGGTTCACCGTCGGCGCGGCGCCGCGCATAGGGGTATCAGCTCGCGGCGCCGCCTCGACACCCCAACCGCTCGGAACACCTCATGCCTAAGACCGTCATCTCCGACACCACCGCTTCCGATGCCCCGCGATTCCGTTACATCGGTTCCGACTTGGAGTGGTCCTGGACCGCGCCCGTCGAGCACGACCGTCGCATCGTCACGGACAACGGTGACCTCATCCTCCAGCTGCAGGACCTGTGGGACCTCGACGCCATCCGCGACCTCGAGAGCCTCGACGACCTCGAGGAGGGCTGCAGCTTCGGTGAGTTCATCGACGAGAACGTGCTGCAGCGCTGGGCTGAAGGGTGGCACTTCAACCTCGGCGACATCAACATCGTGGACGCGCTCTTCAAACTCGTCTTCGCCTTCCTCGTTCCTTCTATCGAGGACCTCAGCGACAACAAGCTCATCCGCGACGTTCGTCGAGCCCGCCGCCGCAAACTCGACCCCAAGACCCTCCCCGCGTACACGCTGAGGGTCGATGGTGCCACCCTCCGCCTCCTCCTCATCGACCTGTACGACGGCCCCTTCGACGACGACGAAAGCTTCAAGGGCGCCGTGTTGCTGCGCGTCTCAATGTGACGCTGACCACACCCTTCCCCGGCGACGCCGCGCGGGGAAGGGCAACGTGGAGCGACAGTCATCCGTTCGTCCAGAGAGCCGACTCGGGCTTCAGTAATTAGCCCCGCCTCGAGACTCCCTAGCGGTGGATAGCGGATATCGTCGTCGCCATCGCTGCCAGCGTCAGGACTACGGTAGCCAGCAACCCAGTCCGCTGCGTGCGGGTGCCGACGCGAGCCCGCGACGCGGCGGCTCCGACGAACAAGACTGTCGCTGCCGCCGTCCCTCCAACGCCGAACGCGGGCAGCCAGACGCCGGCCATCAGAGCGAGCACGATGAAGAGCTCAAACACGCCCATCAGATTCCATACTGATGTGGCGATGCGAAGCGAGTCTCGGATACCGCCTTCCCGACGGAGCGGCTGGAACTCCTCGCGATCAGGCGGGCGGATCGCCCAACTGGTCGCTCATCGCGACGGTGCTGCGCCGGATTTCGAGGTAGATTTCGCGCACGCTGGCCGAGGTGCCGAGCTCGGCGCGACGAGCCCACTCGTCGAAGGCGAGCCGGACGATGAGGAAGATGATCCCGATCGCCGCGCGAGCGGTGAGGACGTCGGCGTCGGCACCGGCGGCATCCACCGCGGTGTCGGTGAGCGCATCCACCTGTTCCGCCTCCGTGCGCAGGACGAGCGCGAGCAGGGTCGGCTCGTGGCCGACGAGACGGCGAACGCGGAGCACCCGGTCGTGCTCGTCCGGACGCGAGTCGAACCACGCGATCTGCGCCAGCCAGCTGCTCTCGAGGGCGTGCAGCAGCGGCTCTCCGCTGCCCACCGCCTCGCTCACCGCACGCAGCATCGACTCCGACTCCTCGGTCGGCTGCAGGACGGCCGCCTCTTTGGTCGCGAAGTAGCGGAAGAACGTGCGCGGGGAGGTGCCGGCGCGATGCGCGATGTCGTCGACGGTGGTTCCGGACACGCCGTGCTGCTCGAACAGCTCGATCGCGGCATCCGACAGCTCGCGCTGGGTCTCGCGCCGCCGCCGCTCCCGCAGCCCCTCGGTGGGGCGGTCCGCAGGCGCCGCCTCGTCGGGGGAATACCGGTCCATGCGCCCATTGTTGCACCCATCGTCAAATCTGCAGTTCACGCCAATGTGGCAGTCACTGTCAGATAGAATCGACCGAACCTCGCGCCGCGCACCGACCTCGAAGGCAGCCCATGACTCTCAGCGACTCCCGTCCCGACACGGCGTCCGCCCCCACGATCCCCGCGTCCGCTCCGAAGACCGGGCCGGTCATCGCGCTGCTCGTCGTCGCCGCCTTCGTCGTCATCCTCAACGAGACGATCATGGGCGTCGCGCTGCCGAGCCTGATGATCGACCTCGACATCACGGCCGCCACCGCGCAGTGGCTGACGACGGGCTTCCTGCTGACAATGGCCGTCGTGATCCCGCTCACCGGATCGCTCCTGGCCCGCTTCACCGTGCGTCAGGTGTTCTTCACCGCGATGACCCTGTTCGCGATCGGCACGCTGATCGCGGCGCTGGCGCCCGGGTTCGGGATGCTGCTGGTCGGCCGCGTCGTGCAGGCCTCGGGCACCGCGATCATGATGCCGCTCCTGTTCACCACCGTCCTGAACGTCGTCCCTCCCACCCATCGCGGGCGGATGATGGGCGTGATCAGCATCGTCATCGCCGTCGCTCCCGCCGTCGGGCCGACGGTGTCCGGCCTCATCCTCTCGGCCCTCGACTGGCGCTGGATGTTCTGGCTGGTGCTCCCCATCGCCCTCCTCGCCATCGCCCTCGGCGCCCTCTGGGTGCAGAACGTCACCGAGACCCGCGACGCTCGGTTCGACGTCCTGTCCGTCGTCCTCTCGGCCGTCGGCTTCGGCGGCCTCATCTTCGGGCTGAGCTCGATCGGCGAGTCCGCGTCGGGGCACGCGCCCGTGCCCGTCTGGATCCCGCTCGTCCTCGGCGCGGCATCCCTCGCGCTGTTCGTCGTCCGTCAGCTGACGCTACAGAAGACGGATGCCGCACTGCTCGACCTGCGCACGTTCCGCTCGCGCTCGTTCAGCCTGGCCGTGGTCCTCGTCATCGTGGTGATGTCGGCGTTGTTCGGCTCGCTCATCCTCCTGCCCATCTACCTGCAGCAGGTGCTCGGGCTCGACACCCTCGCCGTCGGCCTGATGCTGCTGCCCGGCGGAGTCCTGATGGGCGTCATCGCGCCGATCGTCGGATCGCTCTTCGACCGCTTCGGGCCGCGCCCCCTCGTCCTGCCCGGCATGGTCGTCGCCGCGGCGGCGCTGTGGGGGATGGCGACCTTCGGCGAAGGCACCTCGGTCGCCTGGATCGTCGCGGTGCACATGGCACTGAACCTGGGGCTCGGCTTCGTCTTCACGCCGCTGCTCACCTCAGCGCTCGGCTCGCTGCCGCAGCGGCTGTACTCGCACGGCAGCGCGACGGTCAGCACGCTGCAGCAGGTCGCCGGCGCCGCCGGCACGGCCCTGTTCGTCACGCTCATGTCGGTCGGTGGTGCGGCGGCCGCGGCATCCGGTGCCGACGCCGTCGGCGCAGTCGCGTCCGGCGTCCACACCGCCTTCACGGTCGGGGCGGTCATCGCGACGGTCGCCGTCGTGCTGGCGGCGCTCGTCCGGAAGCCCGCCGACGACGCGCAGGCGACGACCATCGCGCACTGACCTACCCGACAGCTAGCATCATCGTTGTCAGCTTCTCGACGGTCGCCACCCCACTGTCGGTGATGGCGTCGATAGTTGCCGCATCTTGTGGGGGGTCCGCCTCGAGGCGCCCACCGAAATCGCCGTCATCGTTATCGCGCTCGCAATGAGGGAAGGAATCCCAATTGCTTCATTCGGGACTCCGCTTGCGCTGAACCTCAGCGCTCCATTTCCGGATACGAGTGGGTGTTTTTGTGCGGACGGCGCTCTGAATCTGTCGGGTAGGGGCTTGGGTTGCGGTACACGTCGTTCCCCGAGATCGCAGGCTCTAGCTGTGTCGTCAACGCGTCGGCCGGTGTCAGAACGAGTCCGCTGACGCACGAACAGCCCTCGTGCCTGCCGTAGGCACAGAACGTGTTCTCCGAAGATCCAGCTAGTCTCAGGCTGCAGCCCACCGGCTCGCTAATGAGCCGCCGTGATTTCTACCGTGGCGGGAAGAAGACCTTCCGCGGTGGCGGTGAGGGTGATATTCCCCGAGCCCGTGGGCCGGATAACGGCCAGGACTCGCCCGTCGTGGGTGCTTCGGCGTTCCGCATCGAATCGCTCCTCGGTAGCAGGCGCTGCGCTCGCAAATCCTGCGAGCACAGCTGGCCCGTCCAGAGCGACGAGAATTTGCTCTTCGACGTCGTTGTGGACGACGCCTGCATCATCTCCGATCGAAATCTCGACGTAAGCCAAATCGGTGCCGTCTGCGCGGAGCTCCTGTCGATCGGCGGAGGCGTGCAGTCGAAGATCGCCGCGCGCGGTCTCAAGAGTACTTCGACCAACCTCCTCGCCATTTCGGTAGGCAACGGCGATGACTGTTCCCGGCGAGAAGGTCGTCTCGATACGGGCGATGAATGCCTTGTCCTCACCGACACGGGCACGGCCCACGGTCGTGCCGTTGACTTGCAGCTCGACCTCCTCAGCGTCGGTGTAGACGTCAACGGTAATGGGGCTGCCTGGCTCGACGTTCCACGTCCAGCTGTTGAGCGCGTCGTGCCAGGACCAGGGGCCAATCTTGACTTCCTGACCATGGCGCTGGGGACGGTGAACGGCGATATACGGTTCGCGGCGCAGGCCCCAAACGACCTGGCGCCAGTAGGCGATCGGCTTTAGTCGCCCAGTGATATCGATGGTCCCGGATCCGGCGGTCAGGTGGGGGTATGCGGCGCCGAAGCCTCCCGCTTCCTCATCCTGATAGACGACTCGCCCAATGCCCGCCTCGCCCAGGTAGTCCCACGCCGTCCAGGCGAAGTCGCCGAGAACGGTCGGGTACTGTTCGACGAGAGGCCATAGGCGGTCGAGGGCTCCCGGGAACGTTTCGGAGCCGATCAGGATCCGGTCGGGGTGTCGTTCGGCGTCGACGGCGTAGCGCGACTCCGAATAGTTGATGCCGGACGCGTCGAGTTGGGCGTGCGCCTCCTCAGTCCGATGACTTACCTCTTCCGACGACCCGAGCGTATTCATTCCCTCCTCCATGGAGTCGATAAGGGCGTTGACGTCGAGGGGCTCGCCGGGGTTCGCCGACGCGGCGAGGTCCAAGGCGGCGACCATCCCGTTGATGGCGTTCGTCACCAGTCGGGTTGGGTCAAGTGCTCGCACCTTTTCGGCGAGGCGTCGCCCCCACGTGGAGCCGATCGGCCGCCCAACTTCGAAGATCTCGTTTCCGATGGAGTAAAGAATGACGCTCGGGTGGTTGAAATCTTTCGCGATCATCGACTCTACGTCCCGCTCCCACCATTCCGGAAAGGCGAGGGAATAGTCGAAGGGCGCCTTTCCCTCCGTCCACACATCCGAGAGCTCGTCCATCACGAGCATCCCGTAGCGATCGCAGGCCTCGAGGAACGCGCGACTCAAGGTGTTGTGCGCGCTGCGCACGGCGTTGTAGCCGGCGGCCTTGAGGATCTCTACGCGACGCTCCTCGGCTCGATCGATGGCGGCACTGCCGAGGGGGCCGTTGTCGTGGTGAATGCAGCCTCCTCGGAGCTTGATGCTCTGTCCGTTAATGCGGAGGCCGTGGATCGGGTCCAGCTGGAGACGGCGAATCCCGAATGCGGTGACGTGTTCGTCGAGGAGTTCATCATCTCGCACCCGGGTCTGCAGCGTGTAAAGGTTCGGGTCGTCGACGTCCCAGAGCTCGGGCTTTCGCACGTAATGACGGAGGTGAAGCGTGCCCGTGTGCGCCGGCAGGAGCGTTAACGGCGCCGAGGCGGACGCCGCTTCCCTGCCGTCGGGGCCGATGATTTGAGTTTCGACACGGACGGTGCGGGTGTGACGGGTGTCATTCACTACGTCGAGCTGGGCGAGAACGACTGCGCGCTCCTGATCGATGTCTGGCGTCGTCACCCTGACGCCGCTGAGGGTAAGGTGCACAGGCTCGCTGACGGCCAGCCACGTGTTGCGGTAGATTCCGCCGCCCGTGTACCAGCGACTGTCCTGGTGGGTGCGCGCCTCGACACGTATTGTGTTGGCTTCGCCGAAGCGGAGGTATGGTTCCAGCCGGAGCTCGAACGCGGAGTAGCCGCTCGGCCGCTGCCCGGCGAGATCGCCATTGACGAACACCATGGCGTCGCGATAGACGCCCTCAAATTCGAGCATGACCGCCTTGCCATGCCAGTCCGCGGGCACCTCGAACGTCTTCTCGTACGACAGATGAGTTCCGGGGTAGTAGCCCGTGTGACTGCCGTTGGGGGTGTCGGCAGTGCGATGCAGGTCGCGGACCCCATCGTGCGGGAGGCGCACCGGCTTTCGCACGGTGCCGTCGTCTTGCGTACCGAAGACACCGAGTTTAGGGCCGGCGGTCCAGCCGTCGTTGAACAATTGGCGGATCATAGGTGCTTCTTTCGTCTAGTTCGCTGCGTGTGCAGCAAGGAGTTATCGGACACCTCGAATGAATCGCACTGAAAGCGCGCCCAGGACGGTGGAGGCGATGAGGATGATGAAGATGACCTGATAGTTCCCCGTAGCACCAACGATGGCGCCGACCACGGCGGGAGCGACGATCTGGGGGCCGGCGTTGGCGATGTTCATGATGCCGAGGTCACGCGCGGCGTTGTCGAGGTTGGGCAACACGCGAGTGATAAGGGCCTGGTCTACCGCCATGTAGACGCCGAAGGCCGCGCCGACGATGGCGGATGCGATCCACGCCCCGGTCATGGTCGGCATCAGCAGGTACACCAGGCCGGCGGGGGCGAACATCGCGGTGGAAAGTGCGACGAAGATGCGCAGCCGTCCGAACTTGTCAGATACCCACCCGCCGATTGCGGCGAAGACGAGGCTGAGCAGGGTGCTCATGCCCGAGATCGCGACGAGGGCTACTCCGGCCTGGTCGATGTCACCGACACCGATGTAGTCGCGCAGGATGTAGAGCTGGAAGCTCGTGACGGAGAAGTATCCAAAGATGAGGAAGGCGCGGCCGGCGAATGTCCACCAGTAGTCAGGGGCCGTGCGGAAGCTGGGCATCCTGGTGCGCTCTCGACGCTCTTCGCGAGACAGGGCCCGAAGGTCTGGCGCCGGACGGTCCTTCGTGGTCAACGCGAATGTGACGGCGGTGAGGAGGAAGGCCGCGGCAATCAACAGGTAACCCTTGAAGACCTCTTGCGAGAGGCCGGCCAGAGCCACACCGGCGTACAACCCAACGAGGGTGGACGCGCCGACCATTCCGGACATTGTTCCGCGCCGTCGCAGCGGAATGCGCTCCGGGAGAACGGCCGTGAGTCCGGCCTGAGTGGCGTTAAGCGGCCACATCATGATGGCCCACACGACGGCGATGGCAACGATGGACGTCAGCTGGGACATCACGATCAGGCCGATGGCGCTGACGATGCCTCCGATCAGGATCCAGATGTTGCGTCGCCCGAGGAACCGCGTCCGAGTGCGGTCGGACAGTCGACCGAGAATGGGTTGCGAAATCACACTTGAGACGGCTGCGACGGTCAGCGTGAGACCAAGGACTCCGGCTGCCGCCGCGGGCTCGGGCAGGAGCTGTGCGACCTGCTTGCCAAGCAGCATCTGCATAACTCCGCCCCACACGGCGTTCATCGCCACCATCGCGAGTGGGTAGATCACCCACAACCAGCGCGACGGATCGGAAATCGTCTCCGGGGCGGGCGCGGTGCTATCCGTGCCGGGAAGCGACGTCGGCGTCGCGGGCGGAGTGGCGATCGCCGCAAAGCGGTCATTCGGGGTCAGCTGGCTCGACATTGAGGCTCTCCTAGTCACAGGTGTGAACACACGTGTGAACGATTATGTGGCGCTAGTTCACAGCTGTCAATTAGGCTCGGTGTAGGAGGAACGGATGCCTGTGAACAGCTTTGACGTCGCGCGCCGCGCTGGTGTCTCGCGTTCGACGGTGAGCTACGTACTCAACGGTCAAGGCCACCGCTTCACCGAAGAGACCCGACGTGCAGTCGAAGCGGCCGTCCAAGAGCTGGGATATCGTCCGGCCGCTGCCGCCCAGGTGCTCGCGCGTGGTCGCAGCGACATCGTCGTCCTTGTGATGCCGCTTGCCGCATACGACGAGTTTTGGGAAGGCGTCGACAGGTTGACCGCGGACTTATCTTCCGCCGGAATATCGTTGCTCGTGCGGTCGGCAACGTCGTCGTTGGAATCCTTTCGCGGTGTCATAGCGGCGGTGCGCCCACGAGCGGTAGTCTCTTGGACCGCACTCTCCGCCGCCGAGACATCGATGCTCGAGCAGGCGGGCACCAAAATCATCGACCTCGCCCGCGCCACATCCACGATGGGCGGCTTCAACTGGGGGGTAGGGTGCGCCCAAGCTGAGCATCTGAGCAGCCGGGGGTTCGAGCGGCTTCGGTACCTACGACTCACGAATGCACGGGACGATGTCATGCAGCAGGCCCGAGAGGCGGGATTTCGTGCGAGGGCGCTCGAACTTGGCGTCACCGTCGAGGACAGCGTCTCGATCGACGCGCGATCGGAGACCGCTGTTGACGTCGTTCGACTCCTGGAGCAGGGGACGGGCCTGGGGGCATACAACGATGTCGCAGCTGCGGCCGCGTTGGCGGCGGCGCAATCCATAGGGATCCTGGTTCCTGGCGCGCTAGGTCTCGTTGGCGTCGACGACTCGTCTGTTGCGACCCACACCACCCCACGCCTGAGTTCCGTCGAGGTCGACGTACTTCCATTCGTCCACCCCGTCGTTGAAGCGGTCGTCGAGGAATCGGACGTGGATTTCACCGTGCCCCCCGTCGCCTGGCGCGTCGTACCCGGTGGGACAACGTGACTCTACGAATACGCCCCGACGCTCGACCAGATCGATCGAAAAGTGCGACCGTAAGCCTGTCGACGCGGGTCGCCAGTGCGGACGTGGAATGCCGTCAGGCGACGGTGGCGTCACTGTCGAGGACGATGTTCAGGACCCCTGCCCAAGTAATCAGCAATGACTTGGAGGGAGCGGTCGGTCTCTGGAATGTCAGCGGGCATGGCGAGATGTCCGTGAACGACCCCACGTGCTAGGTACTCTGAAACATCTACCCCCGCGAGCCGCGCCGAATCAGCGAAGAACTCACCGGATGCGCGAAGGTCATCGAATTCGGCGACCATCACCAAAGTGGGAGGAAGATCGTTGAGGAGGTGCCCCTCAACCGACGCGTAACGCGCGCCCCCGGAACTCGACGTCGCGAGGTAGGTGTCGTACATGAGGTTGAACATCGCGGCGGGGAAGCGGAACGACGCTGGGACCTCGTCGAAGTCGGGCGGACCATCCCGCCACGGCGGCAGCTCCTGGTGAAGCAACGGATAAACCAACACCAACCCAGAGGGCGCTGGCTCCGCCGCATCACGAAGTTGGAGAGCTGCCGCGAGCGCAAGATTACCTCCCGCTGACGCGCCGCCAAGAAGCAAGCGGCCTGCGTCGATTCCCAACTCGTCTGCATGCTCGTGTGACCATCGAAACGCGCATGCCACCTCTCGGTGCAGCGTCGGGTATCCCACTCGGCCGTCAGCGAGGTGGTAGTCGACTGCGATCACGACGTTGCCGCTGCGCGCACTGATCTCCCTGGCCACGAGGTCGGATTCGATATCGTCGAGTCCGCCCGAAATGAAGCCGCCGCCGTGCATCCACAACAGTGCCGGTCGCGGTCCGGCAGCATTGCAGGCCGAGTCGTAGATGCGAATTCGCAGGGACGCCGGGCCTAAAGGCCCGTCGATGAGGCGCTCTACGAAGGCTACGTCCGGGCCCACGTAAGTGCTGTCCCCAACATAGGACTGCAACACCCGGGTCGCCAGGTCCGGGTCAGTCATCATGGTGTGCAAATCAAGCCCTCGCATCCAGCCAATGCGAGCGTTGAGCGTGGCATCAAGCGCGCTCACGTGCGTATCCCCTTCACGCTTTCACGCTGCCCGTGGTCAGACCGCTCTGCCAGTAGCGCTGGAGGTAGGCGAACGCTAGCAACAGGGGGATTACAGAGAGGAGCGAACCGGTGAGGATGAGCGAGAACAGGGCATCCGCGCCACTGCCGCCGGCTAGTTGAGAGTTGAGCTGCGCCAGTCCGACAGTGACCGGATAGAGCTCTTCGCTGCGGATCATGAGGAGCGGGAGCAAGTAGTTATTCCACGCACCAACGAGTGAGAAGAGGAGTACCGTGACCAGGCCCGGCCCGAGGAGGCGAAGCGAGATCTGTGCGAAAATCCGCAGTTCCCCGGCACCGTCCACCCGAGCAGCCTCGATCAAAGCGTCGGGAATCGCGTCTTGGGCGTAGACCCGCATGATGAACACGCCGATCGGGCTGGCCAGGGCGGGCAAGATAACCGCAAGTGGCGAGTCCGTCATTCCGTAAGCGCTAGCGAGGACGAACTGAGGGACGGCAAGAGCGGTCGCTGGAATCATGATCGCACCGAGCGCAATGGCAAACAGGAGCCGTTCGCCTCGGAAGCGATACTTAGCAAAAGCGTAACCGGCCATCGTTGCGATGAGCGCAGCCCCGACGGCGGCTACGGTCGAGTACCACGCAGAGTTCCACATCCATTGCCCGAACAGCCCTTCCTTGTACGAGAAGACGGCTACCAGGTTGTCCCAAAGTGCGAAGTCATCTGCGAACCAGAAGCCGAACGATGTGAAGAGTCCCGTGTTGGTCTTCGTTGAGGCGAAAACCAACCAGATCAGGGGAATGACGAAGTATGCGGCACATATCCAAATAAGAGTGGTGGCCAAGGCCCTGGGATTACGTCGCCGCTCGTGTCGCCGGGACCTGCGAACCGGCCGAACGGCCTCGGTTTCGACAGGCTGAATGGTCACAGTCATCCTCGTTCCTTCCGCGTGGTAGAGAGCTGCACGACGTACGAGATGATGACGATGAGCAGGCCAAGCACAAACGACATCGCTGCTGCATACCCGACGTCCTGGGAGGCGAACGCCGTGTTGTAGATGTAGATGTTCGGCGTGTAGCTCGAGTTGATGGCCCCTGGCGCGAGCGGTGCAAGAAGGTTCGGTTCGTTGAATAGCTGGAACCCCCCGATGAAGGACAGCAGGATGCACAGCGTGATCGCCGGCAGGATCGCGGGGATCTTGATACTCCACGCGGTCCGCAGCGCGCTAGCTCCGTCGAGCTCTGCCGCCTCGTACAATTCGCTCGGGATGCTTTGTAGAGCCGCATACAAGATGATCATGTTGTAGCCGAGGGCTCCCCAGAAGGCGATGTTCACGATGCCGTACATGATGTTGGACGGCGCCAAGAGATCGGGCGACGGGAGTCCAAGAGCGGCCGTGAGTTGAGCGATGGGGCCGAACTCGTTGCCGTAAAGGTAGCCCCACATCAATGTCGCCACGACAGCCGGGATCGCATTCGGCAAGAACATCAGGAGTCGCGCGGTCTTGGAGCCCCTCACGCGCCCGCTATCGAAAGCGAGCGCGAAAACGACAGCAAGACCCAGAGTCAGAGGGATTTGCGCGAGCATATAGACGCCCACGCGACCCAACCCCTCCAGAAGCTGCGGGTCTGTGACTGCGCGAACGAAGTTCTCGAGGCCGACAAACGTGGTGCCACCGATGATCCTCTTGCTGAACATGCTCACGCCCAGCGCGTAGAGAAGGGGCAGCACGATCATGAGCGCAAAGATCGTGAAGAACGGGGCCACGAGCAGGTAGGCGGTCGCTGATTGCTGTCGCGCCAACTTGCCGCGGTCGCGGCGACCGCGGATTCGCTCGGACGCGGGGACGGTGAGGCTTCGCGTGGATGTGGCAGAGATGATGTGCACCTTCCTCGATGGTGGCTGGGCGAGGGCGACGCCGCGACGGGCAGCGCCGCCCATCCGCTATTCGTTGACCGTGAAGCCCTGTTCCTGGGCGTACGCAACGAGTTCTCGCTGCCACGCCTTGTATGCCTCGGGAAGACTGGTCCCATTGGCGAGGGCTGCCCCGATCGTGTCGTTCTGTGAGGTGGTGTAATACGTCGAGAACGGAACACCCACCGGTGGCTCCATGTCGAGGGCTGCCTTACCGAAGACCTTGTTGATCGACTGCCCCGCGAAGAACTCATCCGGCTTCTGGAGCCAGGCCTCATCGTTCAACAGGCCGACGGTCGCGGGGAACAACGAGACCTCGGTGTTCAGCACTCCGACGGCCTCCGGGTCGGCGTTCAGCCACTGAACAAAGTGCGCCGCCAGTAGCGGTTGCTTTGTTGTGGCGAGCGCGCTGATGGCAGATCCACCCGAGTTGGGGTACGACGGAGCGGCCGGGTCCCATTGAGGCGCGTCAGTCGCGGCCCACAACCCTGCTGTGTTGGCCGCCGCCGACTTGAGAAAGAGGGGTCCCCACGCAGCGCCGATCCAGGACGCATACTTTCCTGAGGCCATCCCCTGGTACCACGGGTCGGTCAGGATCGGGTCAGTCGAGACAAGATCGCGGTCGATGAGATCCTGCCAATATTCGGCGAACTTCAGCACATCAGGATTGTCGGCGGCAAGGGTTAGGTTCTCTCCACCGTCCCAGCTGAACATCCTGTCCTTCGATGCGTGCTGCGCAAGTGGTGCATTCTCGAGGGCGGAGAAATTCGTGATGTACGAGCCTGTCTTGTCCTTGATGATCTGCGCGGCTTGGGCAAATTCTTCCCAAGTGGTCGGAAACTCGATCCCCGCTTCATCGAAGATGTCAGTGCGATACATCGAAGCGACCGGCCCGATATCCTGCGGGGTTCCGAAGATGCCGTCCCCGATCGTGACACTGTCCCACGCACTCGGCACAAACTGATCTTCGAGATCCGCGGCCCCGTACGGTGTCAGATCCAGCAGGCTGTCGGAGAGAACGAAGCTGGCGACGCTCGTTTGCTGGAGCTGCGTGACGTCCGGCAGACCGGTGCCGGCCTCCAGCGCGGTGCGGAGCTGGGTCTCGACGTCGAGGCCCACGACCTCGAAGTCCACGTCAACGCTTGGGTATGCCCGTTCATAGGCCTCTACGGCGGCTTCCATTTCCGGGACCCAACTCCAGAACGTGATGGTGCCGCCCTCTTTCACGGCGGCATCCATCTCGTCAGAGGTGACGGTCTCCGCTGAGGGGCCGCTCCCTTCGGTGTTAGCCGAGCAACCGGCGAGAAGCACGAGTGGGAGAAGGGCGGCTACGCCTACTTGCAACCCGGGTGCGGCTGTGCGCCTCATAGCATTCCGTCCAAACGTCGTCGTTGTGGGTAGAGCAACACGCGAATACGTATTGCACTGGGATGCTAACTCGTATTCGCACGGCAAGCAATACGTATTAATGAACTAGTCTGATCCGGGGCGGACTGGGACGAGCAGAACTAGCTGAGGACGTTGATGGGAAGAATCACCTCGCGAGATGTGGCAAAGGCAGCCGGAGTATCTCAGACGACTGTGAGCTTCGCGCTGCGAGACGATCATGAGCAACGGATCTCGCCTGAGACCCGTCGTCGAGTGCGGGACACAGCTGCTCAGCTGGGCTATACGCCGTCCCAAGCCGCCAGAGCGCTCAAGCTGGGGCGCACCGACACGGTGCTCCTAGTGTTCCCGCACGTGACGCTCGGCCCGGTGGCGGCGAAGATGCTGGATGGACTGACCAGCCGCCTCGAGGCAATTGGGTTGAGCCTGATCTCGCGGACCGAGATCCCGGGAGAGACATTCTCCGCGCTGTGGACCGGACTCAACCCCGTAGCTGTCATCACCGCAACGCCGCCCACCAGCGCCGAGCTAGAAGACATGACCGAAGCGGGAGTGATCCCAATTGCATTGGTCGATGAACGATGGAATGAGCGGGCAGGGATAGCGCAGGTGCAGCATCTCACCAGTCGGGGGCACCGCGTCATCGCCTACGCCATGCCCCAGAACCCTGGTGAGGCCAAGCTGGCCGGGCAGCGATTGGCTGGGGTCCAGGAAGCCTGCCGGAACGCGGGACTCGCGTCGCCTGAGGTCCAACAGATCGGGCTGGATGCCGTAGACGCGGTCCAGGCTATCGAGCACTGGCGTGCACTGGAGTCACCCGTAACTGCAGTTTGCGCGTACAACGACGAATACGCGTTCGCCGTACTCGCCGGAATGCGTCATCTTGGCCTTCGGGCTCCCGCTGATCTCGCGGTAATCGGAGTCGACAACCTCGAGATCTCCCCGCTCGCTGATCCCCCGCTTACGACAGTGGACGTGGGGGGAGACGCCCTCGATGAGACTATCGACCGCATCATCGAGACTATTTTGGCGGGTCATCAGAAACCGGGAGCGCGAACGGCGCTCCGATTGCAAATCGTCGAACGCGAATCGGTATAGCGGCCCGTGGCCACCGTCCCGCGTCTGGTCGAAGAGGCGAAATGGTGCAAGGCGGTCGTCAAGGTGGTGGCCCCGGCGATCGGTTTGGCAATGGCGGCGACCCAGTGATGGTGGCGGCAGCGGAGATCCCGCGCATCGCGGCAGCCGTGAGCACGCTCCCGCGACCGGAACGGCCGGTGGTCCTGAGGGCGCCAACGCACGCCGGGAGGGGTGTGGCTCTGCTACTGGAGTAACCGCGGAGCCTGTCCCACTGATCGGAGCCTTTCAGCCCGCGAGCGTCGGACTTCCGAAAAACGGGTGCCCAACCAATGACGCGCCGGCTGTTCGCCCTTCTCTGAAAGCCCAACGCGACTGTTCATGACAACTGGGACGGCCTCAACCTAGCCCTACGAGCATGTTCTTCACTCGAGCTCCGGGAGGAGCAGCACCTTGCCGGCGTCGCCTGTCAGCAGGTGAATTGCTTCGTCGGCCGAGCGCAGCGGCAGCCGGTGGGTGACGAGCCAGTCGAGGTCAACTCGCCCGGATTCGATGAGCAGCAGGAGGGCGTCCCAGCTCTGCCAGAGTTTGCGACCGTAGATGCCGCGCAGGGTGATGCCCTTCTTATTAATGTATTTGGCGATGTCGATCGGCGCGGGCTCGCTCGGGTGACCGATCGTGATGAGCGTCCCCTCGCGGCGAAGCGCCTCGAACAGTGGAGGCAGCACGCCCCGGACCCCCGACACCTCGTACGCGACATCAAATCCGCCCCGCGACCCGGAGATCTCCTGGCAGATCGCGGCGATGTCCTCACGGGGGTGCAGCACCTGCGCGCCGAGGGAGCGGGCCTGCTCCTGGCGGAACGGATTCGGCTCGACCGCGACGACGTGCGCGGCCCCGAGCGTGAGCGCGAGCTTCGCGATGACCAGGCCGACGGGGCCGCATCCGTTGATGAGGACATTCTGGCCCGCGGCGGCGTAGTCCGCCCGCTGGATGGCGTGCATGGCAACCCCTGCACCTTCGAGAAGTGCGCCGGTCTCGAGCGAGACGCTGTCGGGGAGCTTCACGCAGATGTCGGCGGGCACGGCTACCTTCTCGGCGAACACGCCGTCGATGTGCATGCCGAGGATGCGGGTGTTCTCACACGCGTTCGCACCGCCAGAGCGGCAGGCGTGGCAGTGCCCGCAGATCAGGTGGCTCTCCATTGCGACGCGGTCACCGACCTGGAAGCGTTCGACGCCGTCGCCGACGGCGATCACGGTCCCGGAGCCCTCGTGACCGAGAACCACCGGCAGATCGAGGGCGAAGGCCTGGGCGGAAGGGGTCCATTCGTACAGCTCGCGGTCGGTGCCGCACAGTGACGCGGCGGCCACCTTGATCAGCACTTCGCCGGGACCCGCCTGAGGTTCCGGGTAATCCTCGCGGTAGTCGAGGCCCTTCTCGGCTGCGGACTTCAGGACGGCTCTCATGATGTTCCTCTCGAGGATGTGGGGTTCCCGACGAAGCGGGAGAGGATGTCGACGGGCCCGACCTGCCCGCCCTTGAGGAGGAGGCGGCTCTCAGCGACCGCGGATGCAGCGTCGGCCTGGCATATCGGACCCGCGGTGACGAACTGCTCGCTCACCCTGAGCTCGGTCACACCGAGCGCGAGGAGCGCATGGCTGGAGGAGTCGCCGCCGAAGATCGCGACGTCGCGTGTGAGTCCGCGTTCGACCATGATCTTCGCCAGCCGACCGATCGCGCCCCCAACGGCGGCGGAGTCTACAGTCCCGGAGAGCATGCGCGGATCGGCGGTGCCTCGCAAAGTGTGCGCGATCACGTTGCGTCCGTCCGCGAGTGCGGCGGCGGTCGCGTCGACCCAGGCGCCGGATGGCCGGTCCTGCGTGAACGCATCGCCGGGGATCGCGACCTCCACCCAGCCTTCGCCCACGGCGTGGGCGATCTGATCGGCCGTCGTAGACGACGCTGAGGCGCTGACGGCCAGGGTCGGCCCGCTCGAGACCGAGGCGGCCGAGGCGGTTCGTTCGCCGCGTGCGCGACGGCGCGCGAGTGCGGCCATGATGCCGCCCGAGCCGACCACGAGGGCGACGTGGCCATCAGCCAGTAGGGCGTCGGCGACGGCATCCATCTGATCGGGAGCGACGGCGTCGACGACGAACGATCCGCTCTCCCGGCGATGCGTCTTCCACTCCGCGGAGAACGTCCCGTCCGTGTAGGCGGGCAGATGGATCGCTGCGATCGGCGCGTCGCCGCTCTGCTGCGACGCGATGATGGCGCGCAGGTCGGCCTCGTGCATCGGAGTGGCGGGGTGACGACTCATGACCGGGTGCCGGTCGAGTCGGTGGACCTCGCCCCGATACGCGCCGAAGTGCTGGCTGAAAGCCGTGTAGCGGCCGAACTCGGGCTGGGCGGGTGCGACGGCGATGGCGCCGTGGCTCGGCCATTGCTCGTGGAGGATCTCGATGGCCCGCCCGATGTTGCCGACGGTGGGCGATGAATCGAAGGTCGAGCAGATTTTGTAGAGGAAGACGTCGAGGTCCGCGGCTGCGAACGGGGCGATGCCCGCGCGCACGGCGGCTTCGAGCGCATCCCCCGCGAGCGATCGCGAAGGGCCCGCGATGCCGACGACGTCCGCGGCGTCCGGCAGAGGCTTCGTCGGATCGAGGGAGAGCGCCGCGTCGAGACCCCTCGCGTGAGCCTGCGCGAGGACATCGGCTGCGCCGGTCAGATCGTCGGCGAGGAATCCGATGCGACTCATCGGGGAGCCGGCCCGAAGAACTCGACAGCCCGCCCCAGCGCAGGGCTCCTGCGGGCGGCATCGTCGAGGGACTCGCCGGCGACGGCCGCCGCCCATGACTCGCGGAGGCTCTGCACCCCGGCGGCGGGACCACCGGGATGCGCAGCGATGCCTCCGCCCGCAAGCATGAGCAGGTCGGTCGTGTGCAGGGCATCCCAGGTCGGATGGGGGGTGAACACATTCTGACCCGACGAGAGTGCCGGCAGCACCTGCTCGCCCTGCCCGAGTGGCGTGAGCAGATGGCGGACGTTGCCGCTAACCTCCTCGTCGCGCTCGTAGAACTTACTGCCGAGACCGCTTGCGTGGAGGTGATCGGTGCCGGCGAGGCGAGCGAGCTTCTGCCATGCTTCGTACGAGACGCCGAGCGCGGGGTGGCGCATCGAGGCCGCGAGTCCGCCGCGATGTCCGTGGATCGGGACCGCTGCGAAGGAGCGGAGGTAGGCGAGCGCTGGCAACCCCATCACGGGGATCGTGAGCATGACGCACGTGCCCCCGGCATCTACTACCAGATCGTGTCGCTGCCGGAGGCCGGCGATGTCGCCCGTGATGTTGAACGCGTACATGGTGCGCTTGCCGGTCACCTGGGCGGCTGCGTCGATCTCCTCCATGGCCACGCGTACGCGAGTCTCGAGCGGGAGGTAGGACGGATCGGTCATCAACTCGTCGTCCTTGATGAGATCGATCGAGGCCCGCGCGAGGTCGCGGACAACGGTGCGGTACTCAGCTTCCTTCAGCCCGACGTTCGGCTTGACGATCGTGCCGACGACCACATCCGAGTCGCCGAGCCCGATCAGACGACGGGTGCCGGCTACTCCGAATGCGGCTCCTTCGTGCGCATCGACGTACTCCTCGGGAAGATCGAGGCTCTGCAGGCGGCAGGCGAACAAATCCCCGAGCTCGAAGAGGTTGCCGGCGACGGCGGTCAACGTCGTCGCGAGGTCCGATCCGACGTTCTCCATCGGAAACTCGAGGTCGATCTCCGCCGCAGTGACGCGTTCAGGTGTAGTACGTGAGGGAAGTGCCGGAGCGACCTCGCCGAGCTGGCGGACGGCAGTGACCTCGGCGCCGTGGCGCGAACGCAGCTCGTCCGACTCGCCCGGAACCTGGACGAAGGTCCCGCTGGACTGTTCGCCTGCGAGGAGGGCCGCGGCCCGGTCAGGTTCAATGCTGGACTCGATGTAGTAGCGCGCGGTGAGGCGCCGAGGGTCACGCATGGTGGTGCTCGTCTCTCGGATCATTGGCGGGAAGGTCAATCGGATGCGGTCGAGGTCTTGATTGACCCTGTCACCGCGACGTCCTGTTTGAGGCCGCCCTGCGCCTTCATCACGAAGGCGGCGACCAAAGGAGCAAGAATCGCAGTTACAAGCACCGCGGCCGCGGCTTGCGCACTAGCGGCGCCGACGTATGGCTCGAAGCTGGGGTCGGCGACAGCTACGACTGCAGGGACTGCCACAGCATTGCCCGCGGTCGTTCCTGCGGCGAACCCGATACCGCTCTGATTGCCGCGCTTCAGGATGAACCGGTAACCGAGGTATGTCAGACCGCCCGTCAGAATCACGACGAGGACGCCGAGGACGATGCCCGCGAGCCCGCCGGTGACGACGTTGCTGATGCTGATGCCGGTGCCGACGCAGAAGGACATGAAAGGGATGGTGATCGCGGCGGCCCCGTTGAGGACCTGGGTCCACTCCTTATCAACGGCGCCAATGATCAGACCGAGGATGAACGGGACGAGCGCGGCGACGAAGGCAAGGATGGGGATGTCGCCGAGTCCGGAAGCTCCGAGGAAGATGAGGGCGAGGAAGGGGCCGTCGTCGAAGGCGCTGGCGACGTAAGCGCCGCGGTCGCGCTCGTCGCCGTACTGACCGGAGAAGGCTAGCCAAAGCGCTCCATTGCTATTGCCAAAGATCGTGATGAGTGCGAGGACCGAGACGCCCAGGATGCCGTCGATCCCGACCGTGAGTCCGAGGGTAACGGCGAGTCCGATGGGAACCAGCGTCTTCGCAAAGAGGACGACGAGAGTGGTGCCCGCAGCGGCCTTTCCGCTTCGGCTTCCGGTGATCTGGGCGCCTGTCGCCACGATGAGGACGGCGATGAGTGTGAGCGTCCCGTCACGGAAGAGGGCCGTCGTGAATCCGCCGATGCCTAGGGCGGCGGGCGCGAGATTGCCGAGTGCGATCCCGAGCGCCAGGGGGATGAGCATCACTCCGCCAGGAACACGGCTCATGAATCCGAACATCGGGAAGCGTGACTTCCCCTCATTACGTGACTGCGTCATTTCATCTCCATTGATGTCGTACGGACGATTTGTACGTACCATTCCTAGTGGAGAACGGATAGCCCGTCAAGACAGAATGGGTGGGAGCGGGTGGAGGGCATCATGACAACAGCGCACGGCACAGTCAGCCGACGTTCGAGCGAGCCGCTCTACGTTCAGGTCGCCGGAGACCTTGAGGGGCAGATTCGGTCGGGGAACCGTCCTCCGGGATCTCCCCTGCCTGCCGAGCAGGCTCTGCAGGAGATCTATGGCGTGTCTCGAAGTGTCGTGCGTCAAGCGCTGGATCAACTGGCGCAACGGAAACTCATCAGTCGTGAGCAGGGTCGCGGCACGATCGTTCTCCCGTTCGACCATTACCGGCGCCAGGCGCAGCGGGCGGGCGGGCTTCGCCAGCAGATCGCGGCACTCGGAGGTGAACTGTCGACGCGCATCGTCTCACTCGATGTCGAAGATGCGCCCCCCAACATCGCCGCAGTGCTGTCCGATGACAAAGCATGGCGGTTGGAGCGCGTGAGATCCGTCGATGGTGAACCGGTGATCCACATGATCACAAGACTTCCCTTCTCGCGCGTGCCCAAACTCAGTCGCGAGCGCTTGAATGGCGGATCATTACACGATTGGCTCCGTGCGAATGGTGTGATGCCTCAGGGTGGCCCGCGGCACCTTCATGCTGCTGCGGCGAGTGACGTCACTGCCGACTTTCTTCGTGTCGAACGCGGCAGCCCGGTCACTGTGCTCGAGGGCGAGACCCGCGACACCTCAGGGCAAGCAATCGAGGTGTTCACGGCATGGCACCACCCGCGGACCGTCTTCGATCTGGACGCGGAAGTCACCCAAAGCGACGAAGCGTCGCGAGCCGAAGCGTTGCTGCGTGAGATCAAATCGATACTCGCCACATGAGCCCTTAGCTGCACCTCACAAGATGACAACCGCCAGTCGGACAGGTGCAAACGGTCACGTCCCGACGTGATTCTGACCATTCCCGGTGAGGCTCCAACCTTCTCGCATCAAGGTCGCGACGATCGGATCCGTCGGCGCGGTGGCCCCTTGTACGTTCCACATCCATGCGTCCGCGAGAGCGCCTAAGTAGAGATCATCTGCTCGCACGTCCAGGCGCGCATGCCCCGACTCTTGTGCTGACTGCAGGAAAGCGTCTGTTCGTCTTATCAAGGCCTCGCACAGGGGGGCGATGGGGGAGGCCCCATTTGTCACCGCGGCCTTCAATGGTGCCGGCATCCCGTCGTAGGCGCGCATCCAGACAGCCAGGGCCGCCAGCCAGTGCGCGAGGGCGGTTCCCTCGTCGATGCTTTCCGCCTCGATCTTTGCTGCTTGGCCCTCGACGTCTGGCAGATGTTGTTCGAGGACCGCCGCTATCAACGCGTCACGGGTTGGAAAGTGTCGATACAACGTTCCCGGGCCCACCGCAGCGCGCTTCGCGACCGCGTCAAGGGCCACGTCCAGACCCGACTCCGCGAACAAAGAGCGAGCTGCGTCGAGAATCCGTGCGTAGTTCCTTCGCGCGTCAGCCCGAAGCGGCGCTCCTGATGATGTGGAAGCCATTTCATGCTCCTTAGGAATAAGCGGAGACGGCGTCCGTTGGGCTAAGTGGAGAACATCTCCGCCCAGTAAGGAACACAGTGTCATCAACAGAATTCCACACCGATCTTCCGGACGGCTCCTCAACGCTGCGTCTCCGTCGGGTGTTTGCGGCTTACCCAACCGGGATCGTCGCTGTCGCAGGAACAGTCGACGGTGAGATCGCCGGGCTGTCGGCAAACTCGTTCACCTCCGTGTCCTTGGAGCCGCCCTTCATCTCCCTTTCGTTTGCGTCGACGTCTACGACGTGGCCGCGGTTGCGAGAGTGCGAAGTACTCGGCATCAGCGTCCTCGCCGAGGACCAGGCGGACATCTCTCAGCAGCTGAGGCGCCCGTCCGCTGAACGGTTCCGAGGCCTCGAAGTGAGGACCGACCGAAGTGCTGTGCATCTCGTAGGTGCGCTGGCCACCCTCACTGTTGCGCCGGTTGATGAGTTCAGCGCCGGGGATCACTCGATCGCGCTGTTCCGGGTGATCAATGCGCGGAGACGCCTCGACGGCAGGCCTTTGGTGTTTTTCGATAGCGCCCTGCGTCAGGTCGCGGACACGGCAAGCCGATGACGTCTTCCCGCCTTCAGGAGCGAATAATCCGGTGGATCCTTCGCTCCCTACAACGCTGAACCCGATCACGGAGGCAAGGATGAGCAAAACAAGAATGATTCTCGGAGCCGCGCTAGGCGAGAGCTACGGCACGCACCCCGGGGCTTGGCGATTGCCTGAAGTAGACCCGTTGGCGTACACGAACGTCGACGTACAGGTTGTCGCTGCCCAGCGCGCGGAGAGGGGTGGACTCGACTATGTCTTCTACCCCGACCGCGTCTTCCTGAAAGCCGATCTGAAGTCAGGTCCACCGATGTTCTCTATGGACCCACTAATGGTGTTAGCGGCTGTCGCCACGGCGACGAGCAAGATCGGGCTGGTGGCGTCCGGGTCGACCACCTTCACAGAGCCATACACGCTCGCGCGTCAGTTCCGCGTTCTGGATGTGATGAGCCACGGACGTGCGGGATGGAACGCCATTCCGAGTTATGAGCCGGAAGCGTTCGCCAACTACGGACGCGAGATGTTCCCGCGCGAAGAGAAGTACGACCGATTGAACGAAGTCGTGCAAATCACTCAAGCTCTGTGGGGCAGTTGGGGGAGAGAAGCGGGCAAACCGGATCAAGCCAGCGGGATCTGGGCAGACCCCGCGTTCATCCGCCCCGTCAACCTGCAGGGCCGGCACGCCGGTTCGCGAGGGCCACTTCAGGTACCGCCGTCAGAGCAGGGGCAGCCGGTGATCTTCATGCCTGTCGCCAGCGGTTTGGGGCTGCGGGCGGCAGCGTTCTATAGCAACGGCATGATCGCGATGCCGAGCACCATTGAAGAAGGACGGCGACAACGTGCGTTGATTCGGTCGCTAGCCGAACAAGCGGGGCGTGACCCAGATGAGATGAAGTACCTTCCCTTCGTCTCGTTCGGCCTCGGCGCCACCCCTGAAGCCGCGGTTGCTCGCCGCCGCACCATGGAGGAGTCAGCAGACGTGCCCTCTCGTGTGCGGCAATTGTCAGCAGTCCTCGGTATCAGAATCGACGAGACCCAGGCAGATCTACCACTGACTGCGGAGCAGATTGCCGCGATCCGCCCTCATCCCGGCGCTCACCGAGCGCGCAATGCTGCTGTGCTCGCAGGGGAAGGGCTGTCCCCGCTCGATCTTCTCTCGCACGGGATGCTCGAAGGCAATCCAGGGGTTGTCGGCACGGGGGCGCAAGCTGCAGACCTGCTGGAGGAGTGGGTCGACGCTGGCGCAGCCGACGGGTTCAGCGTGGTCCCCGATGCACTACACGACGGCCTCGACCAGTTCGTCGACCTAGTTGTGCCCGAACTCCGACACCGAGGCCGTCGACCCGATGACTACGTCGGCACCACGCTCCGAGATCATCTGGGTCTGCCGGAGCAGCTAGGCCTGGATCTTCGTCTGACCACTCATAGCTCGCAGGAAGGCCAATCTTGACTATCTCCGTACCGCTGTCGATCCTCGATCTCTCCCGGATTAGGCCCGGCGAAACCGTCTCCGATTCGATCTCCAGAAGTGTTCGTCTCGCGCAAGCCGCGGATGCTCTCGGTTACAACCGTGTCTGGTTCTCTGAGCACCACAACACATCCAGTATCGCCTCGGCGGCAACATCGCTGGTGATCCAGCACGTTGCTGCGCTTACGAACCGAATCCGTGTCGGCGCCGGTGGCATCATGCTGCCGAATCATTCTCCAATGGTCGTCGCCGAGCAATTCGGCACGTTAGCGGCGTTGTACCCTGAGCGCATCGATCTAGGCCTAGGGCGAGCACCCGGAACGGATCTGGCCACCGTCCGCGCGTTGCGGCGTACGGGCCGTGAGGCGCAGAGTTTCCCAGACGATGTCGTTGAATTGCACGGTCTGCTGAGCCAGTCTTCGCCGATACCCGGGGTGGAAGCGCATCCCGGATCGGGCAGCGAGGTCCCTCTGTTCATCCTGGGGTCGTCAATGTTCGGCGCACACCTTGCCGCGCAACTTGGGTTGCCTTACGCCTTCGCATCTCACTTCGCTCCGGCCATGCTCCACGAGGCTGCACGCGTCTACCGGCAGAACTTCGACACCGAGGGTCCACTCGCCCCGGCCGGCGCCACACCTTGGTTCATGGCCGCGGTCAATGTCATCGCAGCGGATAGTGCCGACGACGCGCGCGAGCAGCAGGCGAAGACCGAGGATGAGTGGCTGCAGAGTGCGCTCGGCCGCGTTCAACAGTTAGATGCAGACCAACTCGCCGCAGTGCGACACCATCCGCAGGGACAGCAGGTCCTCGCCATGCTCAGTCAGTCGTATGTCGGTGAGGTCGATACAGTCACCGATGGCCTCGACCGCCTCGCAGCCGAGATCAAAGCCGATGAATTCATCCTGGTCAACATGGCGCACGACGAAGCGTACGGGCTTCGAGCGCTGGAACTGTTGGCTCCCGTCGCGGGCCCTGTCGGGCAACACCGACAGCACTGAGATCTCGATACCGCCCCTACCACGAACAGGAGTTTCCATGTACGCCGACTTCAGCTTTGCCAGAATGATTCGACACCTCGAGAACGGTGCGCCCCTCACCCGGCCCGACGGGGTGCCGAGCGAAGAACACATGCGACATGTTCTCGAAGCGTACGTTGCGAGTATCGGTCGATCCGATACGAGTTTTGCTGACGACCACTTCGCTTCGCAGCGTGTCTTCGCGGATCCCGTGGGCACGCAGCCGATGACACTCGGCGATGGCATTGAATCCGCCGCCGTAGTCGCTCAGCTGATCGATATGCCCACGGAACTGACGCGAGCCGAACTCAACGGCCCCGTCAGCGTGTCGCTCGGTAATCAAGCCGCCGTGCCCTTCAAGCTCTGGCTCAATCTGGACGGGCGCGACGCTACCATCGACATCGTCGACGTCATGACCTTCGACGGAGACGGCCGCATAACTGACGTTCAGGCGTATTGGGGAGTCGAGAACGTGACATTTCTCAACTGACAGCCGGGGTGGATGATGTCGTTCGCCGATGGCGATTAGTGTGCGGCGTTCCGGCTGACCGTCGAATCAGCCGCATCCCGGCGAATATCCGTCGGTCGGCCTCACGGCACCCTAGACCTCTGCGGTCGATCTTTTGAGGGTGCAAGCCGATTGGGTCGCTGTCAGAGGAGCGTGTCGGTGGGGCGCAAGGTTGTTTTGCCCTCACCGACACGGCTCCGCCGATCAGTTGCTCAGATTGGCTGCCTCCAGCCGAGGGTAGAGCGCTGTGAGGGGACCTGAGAGCGCGTGCTTGATCTGGCGACTCGTGTCATCCGCGAGCACCTCATATTCGCCATTCTCAAGGCCGTCGTAAATGGCCGCCACTACATCGCCCGGATCATTCTTGGGTACGTCCAGGCCAGCGATGAATGGGGTATCTGTGTATCCGAGATGTGCGCCGACGAGGTGCGTCCCCTGTTCCAGGAGTTCAAGCCGGAGCGCGTTGCTAAGCGACCAGAAGGCTGCCTTGGTGGCTGCGTAATCTCCGGTACCGAGCCAGCTCACCGCCGAGTGGATGTTGACGAACGACCCGCCACCGTTTCGCTGCAGGATCGGAGCGAACGCCTGCGTAACGGCGACCTGAGCAAAAACGTTGGTCTCGAAAAGCGATCGCATGTCGTCCAATGAAGTCTGCAGTACCGGCTGCTGCGCTCCCGCGACGCCCGCGTTGTTCACGACAATTGTCACATCGCGAGTTTGGTTGGCGACATGTTCGATTGAGTCAGCACTATTGATGTCCAAGGGGAGGGCCTGAACGCGAGCATCCGTCCACTCCCTCGGCGTGCGGGCTGTCGCGTAGACCTTGCTGGCACCGCGTTCGAGCGCCTCTGCGACGAAGGCTTGTCCGAGACCGCCATTGGCGCCGGTGATGAGGACTACAGAATCCGTTAAAGAGGGCATGCTGGCGTCTCGCTTTCTTTAGCTCCGAATCCACAGGGAGCTGAGTTGGTATCACCAACCTAGCTAACTGAGTTGGATATGGCAACTCAGCTCGACTATCCTGTTCCTATGAGTGCTGCCCAAGACGTGAACGCACGGTGTTCGATAGCTCGTAGCCTCGAAATCCTCGGAGAAAAATGGGCCCTGCTCATTGTTCGTGAGGCACACTTCGGCGCCACGCGGTTTGCTGAGTTCCGTACTCGGCTCGGGATAGCGCCGGACGTGCTGACAGCGCGGTTGGAAACTCTGGTAGCCGGGGGAGTCCTCGACCGCCGACCGTATCGAGCCGAGGGGCAGCGTCAAAGATACGAGTACGTTCTCACCGAGGCGGGTGCTGAACTGAAGTTGCTGCTCGCGGCGTTCGTGACGTGGGGCGATGTCCATCGCCCTACCGGATCAGGTGCGTCGGTCGTGTACGTCAAGGAAGACGATGAGACACCGGTTCGAGTCGCCTTCCTCGATGTAGAAGGTCATGAAGTCTGCGCGGAGCGGATCGCCCTCATTCCGGGGCCTGGTGGTCGATAACGTTGCGTGGAGGCGCGGCTTCCGCGACGTCGCGGCGATTCTCGGGGGCGAACGCCATCACATATCGCTTGACTGATCCGTGTTCAGTGCTCGTTGCGCGAATAGCCCTTTGGGACAAGCGCGAGCGCTCGTCCCAAAGGGCGTAATGCCTCCCGGGAAGCAAATCGCGGTAGCGGTTACAGCAGGAGGCGACGCAGCCACTGCACCTGCGCTTTTACGGTGTCTTGCGAGAGGCGAGCATGAGGTGCGACGACCGTATAGCCGTGGAACCCGCCGGGCCAAACGTGAAGTTCGGCTTCTCCACCCGCTGCCCAGATGCGGCTGGCGTAGGCGACGTCTTCGTCTCGGAATGTCTCCGCGGAACCAACATCGATGAACGTCGGTGGGAGCCCGGAAAGGTCGTCAGCTCGCGCCGGCGACGCGTAGGGTGAGACTTCCGGTCCCCCGCGGCTGGCGCCGAGCAAGGCGGTCCACCCTGTCTCATTGCTCGTCCGATCCCAGATTCCAACTCCGGCCATCTGTCTCCCGGACGGCGAGTCATTACGGTCGTCCAGCATCGGACACAGGAGCATCTGGCCCGCCAAGCCCGGTTCCCCCCGGTCACGAGCTAGGAGTGCGAGGGCGGCCGTTAGCCCACCCCCGGCACTAGCTCCTGCCACAACGATCTTGCTCGGATCGATGTTGAGATCGCTCGCATTGTCCGAAGTCCATCTCAGGCCTGCGTAGCAGTCCTCGATTGCAGCGGGATGCCGGTGCTCGGGAGCGAGCCGATATTCGACGCTCACAACTGCGCAGCCGACTTCCTCAGCCCAGTCCAGCGGTTGGCCTATCCCCGCAGTGTTGTGTCCACTCGTCATCCCGCCCCCGTGTGTGAAATAGATGGCAGGGGTGGGAGCGCTGACCCCCACGGGAGTGCAGATGAGCAGTGCTACTTCGGGAGCCCCTTCAGGCCCGGGGACCAGCCGCTCCTCGACAGCGAATGCGCCCCCCCGGCTGAGTGTCTCGTGGTCCAGCCGGGGCGCCCAATTATCTGATGCGGCCCGGTTCTCATGTATCTGCTCGTAGGTCATCGACGGCGAGATCCATTGGGAGGCCTCGGCCAGGATGGGGGCGAGCTCTGGGTCGAAGGGGGGTGGCGGGAAATGATCCCCCTTCGTGTGCTCGGACGGGCCGGTGTGATGTGACGTCTTTGTCATCAGGTTTTCCATTTCGATCTGCCGAGGTCGGGCTCGGTCCTTTACTGAGGTTCCATTCCAAAAGGAGTCAATCCGCGAAACGAGCGACGAGGCGACCGGATACAGTCCCGTTTTTCAGGCGTTCCAGCCCGTCCGGGATGGCCGCGAAATCTATGGTTTCGGTTTGAACTGAAACCTTTCCGGCCCCCATCAGCTCCAGCACCTCTTCGAGGTGGGATTTGTTGCCCAGCACGGTCGCCCCGCGGAGCTCGATCGCCCGGCTTACCAGATCGATGGAGTTGAAGGTGAACTCTGATCGCCCAACGCCCACAAGTACCACGCGGCCCTGGCGCTTCACTGCACGGATGGCGCCAGTCGTTGTCGATCCGAATCCCGCAAAGTCCACAACTACGTCGAGGTCGCGACCCTCGAGCTCGGCTACGTCGGCGTAAAGCTCTTGGACGCCGACTTGACGGGCGCGGTCCCACATGACTTCGCGCGGTTCGACCCCGATCACTGTCGCGCCCGTCGCCAGAGCGATCTGCGCGCCCGTCATACCGAGCCCGCCTAGACCGACGATCGCCACACGATCGGATGACGACGTCTCGCCGAATACCACGACGCCGGTGTAGGAGACCAGGCCGGCGTCCGTCGCCGCCGCCGCCTGCTCCCATGACATGCCCTCGGGAATGCGAACAAGGCTGGACGCACTCGCGACGAAGTACTCCGCATACGCGCCGTCTCGCGTGACCCCGGGGCAGTCGTCAATGGAGATGGAGGCGACCACCCGATCGCCCGCGCTCCAACCGACGACGTCTCTCCCGAGGGATGCGATTACTCCTGACGCCTCATGGCCCAGAACGTAGGGGAAGGAGAGCCGGGCGGGAATCTGACCCTCCATATACCCGACATCGCTGTGGCACAGGCCCGCCGCCTTGACCTTGATCAAAACCTCACCGGGGCCCGGAGTGGGACGGTCGATCTCGTCGGCTCTCAATGGAGCAGCAATTCCGTCGAACATCCAGGCTTTCATCAGGCTCCTTCATCGAGTGGCGAGGGACTCGGGCTCGCGCCCGTGTCAAGCTCGTCTTACGATAACCACGTCGATGGACACTGTCTACTGGAGCCCCCGATGATTTCTCAGCAGGAGCAGCGCCGAACCATTCTGTCCGCGTCCACCGACGATGCGAGCCGCGAGACGCGCCGAAGGATCATCGACGCCTACTTAGCTGCGGGCGCTGAACCAAGTGCTCGGCCAAGCGTCACCCAACTGTGCAGACTTGCCGGAGTCGGGCGAAGCACCTTCTATACGCATTTCGCGACCATCGCCGATGTGAGCTTGTCTGCCGTGCTGCTGCGGATGGAGGATATTTCTAGTCTCGAGGTTGAGATGCGTCGAGCGGATCAGACGGGGTGGGAGGCAATCACGCGCGCGAGCCTCACCGAGTTGGTGCAGGTGGTGCTCAGTGCGCGAGAAGAGATTGCCTTCGCGGTTGACACGGTTTCGCGCGCTGCTGTGTGTGACACGCTCGCCGAAATTCTCCGCACGAACACGCTACCGATCGTCGAGGCTGTCTACGAGGGCGATCAGGCGACGAAGTTGTTGGTCGCGGAGTTTCTCAGCGCGGGGACGTCGCGCGCCATCCTGCGTTGGCTCGATGATCCTGATGCTGTCACGCCCGATCAGCTGACGGATGTGATTCTTGGTCTCATCCCGAGGCAGCTCAGCAACCCAGAGTGAACGTCTGTCTCTTGTGCGTTGCGCGCGGCCGGTACGGCCGCAGCGCCTGAACAGTGTCAGTTCGAGGGGGAACTATTCAGTGCGTAGGGATGCACCGACTAGCTTCCGTACGCATCCTGAGTGCTGACGTCGCTGATGCGTCGCTTGGTCACAAGAGCGCCCACACTTTCGCTCGTCGCGAGGGCGGGAGAACGACTTGCTATCTCGAGCATCGCGCGACGGGAGAAGCGACGTAGCAAGCGTCGAAACTCGAGGATGTCCTCCTGGCTCCAATCCTCGATCTCGGATTCGAGGTGTTTCTTCGACTCCTCCGAGATACGCTCGCCGATAACGCGACCGTCCGGTGTAAGAGCGATCAGCGTGCTCCTGTCATCCTTGAGCGACTTGGCGCGTTGAACGAGGCCAGCTGCCTCGAGTCGCTTGACAATCTTGCTCATGTTGGCCTTGCCGGTTCCGAGGGTCGTGGCTAAATCGGTAGGCCGTAAAGCGCCGCGATAGGCGAGCTGATTCACGACGAGGAACATCTGCATGTCGTCCACTGGAAAATCCACCCGCTTCATTGTCGTCTCACGCACCTCGCGGCTGTCGGCCCAGTGGACGAGCGATGCCATCGTCAGGCGGAGATCATGGGGGTCTTGGTGAATGACGGGCGAGATGTCCGGATTGATGGACGTGTATTCAGACATGGACTCCTCCTAGGCGAAACTATCTCACACGCCCCCGACTGGCCCGAGTCGCGCTCCTGGTTCATCTCCTCCCACTTCTTCTCTGAGCCGACTCACTGTCACGGGGCCAAGAAGGCCGTAGTCTCGAACGACGGTCCGGTGCGTGCCCTCCCGGCCGGCCATCATCAAGATCGCATCCGGAACGTGATCGTAATAGCCTCGCGCGATGAGGCGGTTGTTCAGAGAGCTGGCAACTCTCACTAAGACTCTGTTCGTTCCCTCCGCGACGAATTCCGTGATGTCGACAATGGGATGAGATGTGTCGAAGCCGGTCGGAGTGCCGCCGTTTACGCTTACCGACCCGAGAGCCCCGCCGGTAGAGCCGAGATCGAGGACGACGCGAGCCGATGCTTCCTGCGGCGGAAGTGTGAACGAAGCCCGGTACTCGCCGATACCTGAGACCTCCGGCCCGATCCCCGGAAGGTCTCTCCAAGGCCGAAGCGATGTGTCAGGCGTGTTGAGGCGAGTGATACTCGTTCGGGGTTTGATCTCCCGCGACTCGTAGCCGAGGCCTCGGTCTTCGACAATGAGTTCATTGTCGCCAGCGTCCCAGCTCTCGACGGCTATATCCCACGTGGACATCTCCGCGATGACCTCGGAAATCGCCGGCGGGCTATCTGCCGGTTCGGCAGATCCGTCGAGAGTCAACATCGTCGACTCGCCCGGCGTGAGGGTGACCGTGACCTGAGTTCGGTCCCCAACGGACCGTACGCCGAGGTGAGGAGACATGCGGCCGGTTGCGGCGTCCAGCTGATAGACCTTGCCGAGGCGCGGAAGAACGATATCGACCGTGGCTTCCCTGCCTGTCTCGTAAAGGAAGTGGTATGCGAAAAGGTGGAGGAGGTCGCCATCCTCCCGCAGAGCGGTAAGGATGTTCTCGTTGTTGGCGGCAAATTCAGCTCGCCCCATCACCCCCAGGTCTCGCAGAGCTTCCACCGTACGCGACGGGTCCGCTATCTCTCGGACCGAAGGAAGCGCCCGCAATTCCTCGACTGTCGCGGCAAGCTCAGCGTCCCGCCCGTCGAGCCCGGGAGTCCGCGAAGCGGCGGTGAGGTGAGTCGTGTAGTCACCGTTGCGCAGCAGTTTCAGTTCTCGCGCGCCATTGACGATGAGAACGCGCAGCCCCTTGCGCGCCCAATCGAGAAGAAGGGCCGCCGCGTCTGCATCGAGCGTCTCCTGGTATATGACGAGTGCCTGGTAACCAGGCCCGTCAGGCTGAACGACTCCGTCCGCGAAGGAAACGTCCTCGTGCGCGAGCAGGGAGGCATCGAAAAACTCATATGTCCAGCCCGCGTCCTGCATGCCGAGATCTTGCCACCAGTGATTGTCGCGAGCCCGCATCCAACGGTGCCCGTAAGCGTCCTCATCGGCGATGCGGTTGCCATCCCCGTCGAGGAGCGTCAGCCCGGAGAGCGTATCGACGAAGTGGTCAGTGCGAAGGATGCCCACGTCGATCCGCGGCTTGCCCTGCCGCAGCAGGTACTGGTAGCGACCCACCGAGTCGTTCCACAGCGGATAGAACTCGGATGCGGGTTGTCGGGTATCGAAGCGCTCGGAAAACATGGACCACATACCCTCATGACCGGGCCATTCTGTGGAGGTTTCGCCGCCCGCCGTGCTGGCCCAGCCGTGCAAGACGGTTCTGGTCACGCCGCCAGCGAATTGCGTCCGGATGATTTGGTCGTAGAACCGATGATCGAGCATGTGCGATCGCGTGGTCGCACCTGTTTCCGACGAGTACTGCTTATCGAACAGATGCGCCGGCCCCGCGAGTAGACGGTATGCGTCGATCTGAGATCCGAATTCCAGCGACTCCGTCTCGATCCCATCGACTGCGGTTCCAGGGCGAGTCAGCTCGAAGGGGAGCCCGTAGCTGATCTCTGCCCGCAGAGTGAGGCCGTTCCCGTGAAGGAATTCTGAGAACGGCTGCAACATGTTTTCGATGTAGAGGTCGGTGAGTGTGCGGACGTAGTCGTGTCTCACCTTTTCAACGATCGCTACCTGAGAAGGGAGGGGGGAGTAGTGATAGCGAGTATCCGCAGCCATCATGCGCACCTCGCGGACGAGGAATGGCAACCATCTCAGAATGTCGTACCCGCGACGCTCGCGAAACTCCCAGCGCAAGCTATGGCCCCAGAACATGCCGCCGGCGCCCCAAGTGAAAAGCTCGAGGGAATCCATGTACATCTGCGCTCTGGGGTTCTTCGCGATCAGCGAGCGGAGTTCATCGGTGAGGACGGTCTTGGACCAGTAGTCCATCACCGCTTCGACGCCGTCACGGTCCAAGTAGTTGACGGTGTAATTGACCGTGGCAGAGGGCGCAGCAGTTTGGCCGGTTCCGTGTGACCAGAAGACAAAGATCAGCCAGGTCTGATCATCGTCAGGGACCCATTCGAGACGATCATCATCAACGAGGTCTGTGAGATCAACGGCCGACCCTTCGTCCAGGTTTCCGTCGTTCATCATCGCTACAGCAACGGCGCCTTCGAAGTGTTGCTGCGTCGGTGGCACCCTGTGGGCGGAAGCGGGTCCAGCGCCTCGGTCCTCCCGCAGATCGATGCGAGGGAGAGTGCCAGAGAACGGCGAGCTGCGTGTGGCTCGGATAGTGACGAAGTTCAATTCGCGGGCGGCCGCAGGGTGGTCCGGGTGGATGCTTGGGAGGTTGGCGTTTGCCCAGTTCGTGCCGGACGTGAAGCTGACTGCCATTCCACGCGACGTGGTCTCCCGGACTACCACAGCCGAATCGTGGATCCACTCTTCTGCTCCCCAGCCGTATCGGCTGTGGTCGATTCCCTCCTCTTCCATCGCCAAAAACTCCATGCCTCCGAAGCCGAGCCGGTGAGCGGAGGCAACCTCTGAACGCAGCGTCGCGTCGGTATGCAGTCCTTCGGCCAGCCACCAGCGAACCTCGGGGCGGACCTCGATGGGGGGGTGGGCGAGCGCATCGCGGTGGTCGTCGAACTGACTCATGGTTCTCCTCTGAACAAAGCGCATGAGGTTCCGCGCAAAGTGTCGCAAACGTATCAAGTATTTTACTCAAGACACGATCGTGTGCAATCATCACTCTCGAACGTTGTCCGCCTACGGCGACGTAGCCCGATCAGGTCATTCAAAGGAGAACCATGGCCACCTCAACCCGCCGCGCACCACGACCGTGGCACGTCGCGATCATCGCGGGGATGGCGTCGTATATCGACGCTGCCGCGATCGTCAGTTCCGGCACAGCATTCGTCCTTTTCCAGCAGTCAATCGGCCTCCAGCCTGATCAGATTGGAGTCCTTTCAGCTGCGCTCACCTTCTCGATCGCCATTGGAGCCCTCGTGGGAGGGCGGCTGGGTGACAGATTTGGTCGGCGGAGCGTCTTCTTGGTCACCATGGTGATGATTGCAGCCGGTGGCACCGCACTCACGTTCGGCGGAGCGTTCCTCCCGCTTCTTCTCGGCACGGTACTCGTTGGTCTGGGCGCTGGCGCTGACCTGCCTGTCTCCCTTGCGACAGTCTCGGAGGCGGCTGAGGATCACAACCGGGGCAAGCTCGTCGGCTTCACTCAGGTGATGTGGTACGCGGGCATCATTGCGACGACTGCGATTTCCGTCGGAGCCGGATCCCTGGGATATCTCGGGGGACAGATCCTCTTCGCACACATTGGCGTCGCCGCGATCGTCGTCCTACTGCTGCGACTGATGATTCCTGAGTCCGCCTCTTGGCGTTCGGCGCAAGCTGAGAGGCGCTCGGGAGCGGACACCGTCCGAGCGCAGCGGGCGGGCCTGCGCGACATCTTCTCTCAGAGGATCTACTTGGTTCCGTTCCTCGCGCTGGTCGGGTTTTACTCCTTGACAAACCTTGGCGCGAACACGGGCGGGCAGTTCGGGGCTTACGTCGCCGTCAACCTCGCAGGAGTGGATGTGCCCACGTTCTCGATTATCGGGCTCATCAGCCTGCCCGTCGCTGTCGTCTTCGCGGTGTGGTTCATGAGGATTTCCGACGGGCGGTTCCGCATGGCCTACTTCGTCGCCGGGGGCATCCTCATGAGTATCGCTTACCTCATTCCGGCGGTCTTCGGATTCTCTCTCATCACGATTCTCGTGCAGACTACGCTCACAATCATCGGAGCAGCCTTTGCCTTCGAGGGCATCATGAAGGTCTGGGCTCAGGAAGCGTTCCCGACCCTCCTGCGCGCATCAGCACAAGGCGCGATCATCGCCGTTGCTCGCGTTGCGGCAGCAATCCTCGCTCTGTTCACTCCTGCGCTCCTCACTACGCCTCATTTGCTCTACGGGCTTATTGGAGCCGTGGTCGCGGTGGGTTGCTTCATCGGGTGGCTGGGATTCCGCGGCAAGCAGGCGAACACCTTCGAGTTCGAGACCAAGGACATCGCGTCCGCGCGACGGGAGCTCCATGAGGCGGGGGTCCTCCGGGACGCCCGCCGGTCCGGGGCTACGCGCGGGGCTCCTCTCGGAAAGCGTCCATAGATACCAATGCCTCTCCGTCAATCTCATAGGTAGGACGGATGCCCGTCGCGTCGCCGCCACGTCGCTTGTCGAACGCGGGCGGCGGCGAGGCGGGCTCGGTCGTCACCGTAAGCGATCGTTTTCGGCAGGCCGACTAGAACCCGCGTGTCGGCTCACCAGCAAGAAGCGCGTCTTTGAGGCGTTCCTTCGCTTTGGCGTATCGGCTGCGCGCAGTCGAGGCCGGTATGCCGACGATCGCTGCCGCTTGGGCGAGGGTGAGCCCTTCCCAATAGACCAACTCGATCAGCTCGCGTCCTTCGGCTGGGAGACGCGCGATCGCGTCTCTGGCCTCGATCCCGTCATCGGCACCAGCGTGACTGTCGCGAGTTGGGACGGCACCTCGCAGCCGGTCGATCAGCGCCCACCGACGACGCTCCCCCCGCCCGTAATTGAGCAGTACGCCCCGAGCGATGCCAAAGAGCCACATACGCACCTCTTCTGGGCGCGACGGTGCGTCTCCGACTCGACGCCACGCTGTGACCATCGTCTCGCCTAGGAGGTCCGGCGCATCGTCGACCGCAATCCGGCGCTGGAAGTAGCCGAGGAGAGCCGGCGATGCTCTAACGATCGCGGCCGTGAGCGCCTGCTCCCGTCGGCTGCTCACTCGGTCACCGCATCGCACCGCACCGAATCCCACACCATGACCTCGCCCCGCCGGGCTCCCTGCTCAGCGAGCCCGGCGTTCAGGGCCGCGTCACTGGCGAGCGAGACGACGCTGGCGAAGATGTCATCTGCGGTTCGGTCTGCCGGCGCGGTCTGGGAGTCACCGAGCCTACCGTTGGCGTCTAGGACGAGCGTCTGCGCCGGGTTAGTGGCTGCATCCTCGGCGTCCTTGGCTCGTGCAGCGTCGAAATCCAGAGCACCCCAGAAATCAGCGGCCGCGATCCACCGGGATACGGCCTCGCTCTGCACATCGAGCTTGCGGCCGCCCTGGTCGTCGACGACCATTACTCGAAGTTCGCAGCCGCGCCCGCTCGGGAGCTCGAACGAGTGCCTGTAGTCGGCGGCAGCCCACGGGTCATCGAAGCCCTGCGGCATGGTGCTCGCGGCCCATGCGACACCGCCGATCGCCGTCAGCCCCGCAACCGACGCGGCCGCGGCCGCCAGCCCGAAGCGCCTTCTACGCGGACTGCGGGGAAGCCCCTCAGCACGAGCCTCTTGAACGGCAGCCCGAACGTCGTCGGCAGCCATCGTCGTGTAGGTCGAGGGTGCTGATCGCGTCAGCAGTTCGTCAAGCCGGTTCGGGTTCATTTCGCCTCCATTGTTCGGGATGCCTCTCACCCCGTACATGTCCGACCAACACGAAACTGTCCAAACGACACCTGACCGAGAGGTGCCGAGCAGATCGCCCCGAGTCCGGCAGCCGAAAACGCACGCCGAAAGGTGGTTAGGCACCACGTTTCTGGTGAGCGATCTGGCCCGGCGGGCGCACCTGCGCCGCAAACGATCGTTTTGGAGCGCATCGCATGGACGACGCTGAAACGCCCGCCGAAAACGTGGTTCAGAACCTGGTTTCGGCGGGCGTTTTCGGCGGGTTATTGACTGCCGGCAAGTGGTTCGGGTGGGCCAGGGGGGAGAGCCCACCCGAACCTCCGGCGGAGTCTGCGAAGTAACTCGCCGGCTGCGGCACTGATAGTGCCGCGGCGCGTTGGAGGACGCGCGTCTAGAGGTACTCAGATCGTGCTGCGTAGGCGATCGAATGATCGCGAATGTCGTCCCAGTCGAGGACCACGACGCCGTGAAGGCCGGTGAGGTCGTCGCATCGGTCGAGAAGTCGCTCTGTGAGCGCTGACACATCAGTGCAGTCGCTGACGTTGAGGAAAGTGACCTCGACATCGCGCGCCTTCTCGCGTTCGAGGTTCGAGTGAAGCCGAGCGCCGAGTCCTGAGGCGATGCGATCAAACCTCCCAGCGTGGCGGGGAGCGAGCATGACGGCGAACAGGATGTGTCTGACGGATGTTGTTCGGGCCGCTTCGGCAAGGGCGAGTGTCCCGAGCGCGCGGAGTCGCTCCGGTCCGGTGTGGCGGTCATCGTTGCGAAGGTCAGCGAATGCGAGCACGGCTCGGGGTGCGGAGTTTGCAGCCGATGCGCGCGACGCGTGGTCGAGAGCAGACATCCCTCGGGCGAGGGGTGTGTCAATGTCACCGAGCAGCACAGTGCTGTGGCTCATGGTTTGCCTTCCGTGTGAGGGAACGGTCGACGACCGTTGCCGACCAGACTTCCCGGCTCACCATGACTTGCCCTGCGACCTTACTCCCTGTCTGGTCCGGCACCACGGTTTTCCTGGTAGATGTCGGGGGTTCCGTCCGCGTCCTCGTCTACGGCCTCGGCCGCTGAGATTTGGCGGTACTGACCGTTACGAGCCAGGAGGATGCCTGCCGCGCCGAGGGAGGCGAGGAGCGATGCGATCATGATCGCGATCTTCGCGTCGTCGCCTTCCGTCGAGCCGGACGGGAAGCTGAGTTCAGCGATCAGGAGCGACACGGTGAACCCGATTCCCGCCAGGAGCGAGACGCCGAGCATGTCTACCCACCGCAGCGCGGGGTGGAGGCGGATTTTCGTCACAAGGGTGAGAGTGCGAACGGCGAGGAGGATGCCGATCGGTTTGCCGAGGACGAGGCCTGCGACGATACCGAGCGCGACCGGGTCGGTCGCTGCGCGGAGGATCCCGTCCGTGCCGCCCACGGCGACGCCGGCTGCGAAGAATGCGAACACGGGTACGGCGAACCCGGCGGACAACGGCCGGAAGCGATGTTCGAACTCGTGTGCGAGGTCCTTCGCGCGAGGTCCTTCGGTGACGCCACGGGCGGGCTTGACAGGGATCGTGAACGCGAGAGCGACACCGGCGATGGTGGCGTGGATCCCCGACGCGTGGAGGAACGCCCAGGCGATGAATCCGATCGGAAGCAACACCAGCCAGGCCATCGACGGGCGGTCGGCGAACAGCGCGCGGTAGCGCTGGGCGATGAACCCATAGCCCGCGATCACCCCTGCCGCGATGAGAAGCGGAATCACGGCGATTTCTTCGGTGTAGAAGATGGCGATGATGCCGATGGCAATCAGGTCGTCCACGACAGCGAGAGTCAGGAGGAAGATTCTGAGCGGACTGGGAAGGTGCGAGCCGACGAGGGCCAGGACTGCGACGGCGAACGCGATGTCGGTGGCTGTGGGGATTGCCCACCCTTGTGCGAGCCCGTCCTGCCCGCGCACCACAGCGACGTAGATAAGCGCCGGGACGGCCACTCCACCGATCGCAGCAGTGACGGGGACGACTGCGGTACTGAAACGTCGAAGGTCGCCGGCGACGATTTCACGCTTGAGCTCGAGGCCTACCAGGAAGAAGAAGATCGCGAGCAGGCCATCGGCCGCCCATGCTCCTAGTGAGAGTTCCAGGTGCCACGGCTCGTACCCGAAGCGGAAGTCGCGGAGCGCGAAGTAGCTGTCCGCGGCGGGAGAGTTTGCCCAGATGATGGCAGCGATCGCGGCGATTACGAGCAGGGCGCCGCCCACAGCTTCCTTTCGGAGGATCTCGGATACTCGCGCGACTTCGGCGTAGCCCTGCCAACGTGGGGCGCGGGTTTCCGTACGGTCGCTGGTAGGCACGGTCACGGTGAGGCCTCCGGGGGGTCGATAGACAGAATGTCGACCAGGCTTCCCGACGCACCACTCCCAGCCTATCGGGCACCCCTGAGAGGGCTATGCACGTGGGAGTCACTGCATTACCGTAAATCCCTGGTGTGCCGGGAAGTCTGGTCGGCGCCGGTGCGGAGCGCGCCGGGACGATGAACAACGGAGCACGGATGCCGATTGGGTCCCAGAAGAGCAAGCGTGCCCGGAGGGGCCCCCATTTCTCCTTACGCGCGTTAGAGACAGTCTTGCGAAAGTCTCAGGCGCAGGCCGCGGTTGCCATCTTCGTCCTCGCAGCAGCACTGTTCTCCGCCCTTCTCGCTCTTCCCATCGCAACAGCAGACGGACGGGGGATGCCCCTGCAGGACGCGATCTTCACCGCGGTGTCAGCCATCACCGTCACCGGCCTCACCACAGTGGATACCGCCGTGGTCTGGTCTCCCTTCGGACTCGGAGTGATTCTCGTTGCGATCCAGGTCGGCGGGCTAGGCGTGATCACGATCGCGTTGTTGCTCGCGCGTGCCGTCACGCGCCGCCTCGGTCTCGGCGGCCGAGTGTTCGCACAACAAAGCATCGGTTCCCCCGAACTCGGTGAGGTGCGCCGGCTCCTCACCATCGTCATCGTCACCACCCTCAGCATCCAAGGTGCGCTCGCGTTGCTGCTCGCGCCCCCCTTCATCGCTGCGGAAGGGTGGGCGACAGGTACCTGGCATGCCGTGTTCTACGCCGTGTCAGCGTTCAATAACGCCGGCTTCACCACACACACCGGAGGGCTGACGGTTTTTGACGGGAACCTGTTCATCCTCGGCCCGATCGTCGTGGGGGTCTTTATCGGTTCGCTCGGGTTTCCCGTGTTCCTGAACATCATCAAGAACAGGTGGGATCGCACCCGTTGGACTCTCCACACCAAGCTCACTCTGGCAACAACGCTGATCCTCCTGCTCCTCGGGACCGGTGCGTGGACGTCATTCGAATGGTCAAATCCCGCGACCATCGGCGACATGGACCCTGTCGCCAAAATCTTCCACGGCTTGTTTGCCTCGACCATGATGCGTTCGGGCGGGTTTGCCATCACCGACACCGCCGCCTCCACCACCACAACCCTGCTTCTCAGCGACGCACTGATGTTCGTGGGCGGAGGCTCCGCATCCACCGCCGGTGGCATCAAAGTCACCACCCTTGCCGTGCTCTTCCTCGCGATCGTCGCTGAAGCTCGCGGCACCAAGGACGTCCGCGTCGCTCAACGCACCATTCCCGACAGCATCCTCCGAGTCGCCATCAGTGTGACCTTCCTAGGTGCCTCACTCGTTCTCACCGCGACAACCCTGCTCACTCTGACCAACGATGCCCCGCTAGACCGGATCCTCTTCGAGGTCATCTCCGCCTTCGCAACCTGCGGACTCTCCGTCGGGCTCTCCGCCGAGCTCGATGCGTTCGGCAAGATCGTCCTGTCCGTCCTGATGCTCGCCGGACGCATCGGCCCCATCGGGCTCGCGGCAGCTCTCGCCATCCGGCACCGGAACGTCCTCTACACCTACGCCAACGAACGCCCCATCATCGGGTAACCGGCCCCACGTCGCTCACCTCAACCTGCCGAGAGCGATCGCTTTCGGCGTCGTCGCGAGAGGGGGCCCTGGTGACCGTCGGAAACGGGATGCAGAAGCTGGTCTCCGCGGGCGTCTTCGGTTCCCTGTCATTCACAATGTGCTGGCGATCACTGTCAGGGCGGTTCCTACCCCGTCTTCGTGTGTCATGGCGAGTGCCGCTCGTTGAACCTCGGGCGGTAGTTCTCGACTTCGGTCAGGCGGGCGCGGAGCTGAGCCGCAGTCAGGTCGATTTGGCGAATGGGGGCGGGGCCGAGGCCGCCCGCGTGGACCCGGGCGCCCCAGAACGGCTGATCGGCTATGAAGGGGACGACGATGGACACGGCCCCTGCACCGGTTGCTGCTTGCAACGTGCCAATCCCGCCGTGATGTACCGCGGCTAATGCTTTGGGCAGTACCTGAGCGTGATCGACGGATCGCAAGATGAGAACATCGTCGCGGAGCAGTTGCGGCGCTGCCGCGAGTCCGCCGAGCCCTGTGGCCAGCAACGCGCGCGCACCGAAGCTGCGGACACCGGTGAGGACTTCTCGGGTCCGCTTCTCGGCGTTTCCGGCCTTCATCGATCCGAACCCTGCGTAAACGAAATCGCCGTCAGCGATGAACGATCGCACGTCATCGCTCACATCTGGACCGGGGGTGTCTGTGAGCCAAGGGCCGGTCAGGTGTACGGTCTCCGGCCAGTCCGAGGGTCGTTCGAGGATGGCTGAGCTGATGGGCATGAGAGTCGCCGCGGGTCCCGCGGTCCTGCGACGCTGCACCCCGAACACCGCCGCGGCTTCGTCCAGGTCGCTGCCGAACATCGCCGTGCCGGCAGCCGAGACACGGTAGGTCGCCTTGTTCAGGAAGCCGAGGTGCGAGTGATGGTCCCTGCAGCAGGGAAGACGCTGGTGGGGGTCATGGCCGGAACCATCTCGACCAACACGTGAGGAACGCCGAGCGCTTCGGCTATGAGTGAAGTCGACAGCACTTTTGGGTGGGCGACGATCACATCTGGTCGATACTCGTAGGCGATGCGCGCCGGTTCCACAATCACCGCGTTCATGATCGGGCGGATGACCGACGAGTATGAACGAAGCGTCGCCATCAACGAGACACCCTGCTCTTCGATCATGCGCGAGTAGTCCACCCCCAGGCTCCGACCGTCGATTCCCGAAAGGTCTGCGCCCGAGTTGTCCGGCGCGACGAGGAGCGCGTGGTGCCCTTCTGCATTGGCTCGGCGGGCGAGGGCGGCGAACGGCTCCACGTCGCCGCGCGACCCAGCCGTAGCCAGGAGGATCTTCACCCCTCGCCCCCTCTGGGCGGGGGCGTTTTCCAGAGACCGTTCACAAGAACTTCGTCCATCCGCTAGGCGATGCGCCGGAGCCCCCCATGCGTGTCTCCGGCTGACCATCGGGTGAGCTGATGCTCGAGAAAGAACGGTGCCAGCCCCAGCATCACGAGTGTGACGGACTGCGCGTCAATATCTCTGGGTCTTCTCATCGATCCGTCGCTTACTGCCTGATCGATGGCGCGGCGAGAGAAGCCGATCAGCTCATCGAAGAGCGCATCGGCAGACGGACCGGCTTCCGATAGCATCCGCGCGAGGTACGGGCCATACGCATCCGCCGCTGCTGCCAGCACGTCAACCGGGTCCTCATCCACCTTCTCTGAGATGAACCGCATCACTCGAACATCACACTCTCGGCGCACGCCGTCTTTACCGCCGAAGTGGTGAACCACGAGAGCAGCACTCACGCCCGCACTCTCGGCAACAGAGCGCAGGGTCGTTCCCCGGAAGCCACCACTCGCAAACAGCTCGATTGCGGCACTCACTATCCGGCCCCGAGCTGCCACGTCAGAGTCATCGAGAACTGAACGCATGTAGAGCACATTGACCTGACGTTTAGCGTTAGGCAAGAAGCGCATCTTCGTGTGCGTGTGCCACCGAAAACGATCCTTACAGCGCCCGAGCATCCTACGGAATTTGAGGAGCAAGACCTTCAACCGAACTTCAAATCGTTCAACTATCGAAGCGAACGGTATCCGTATCATGATCACCCCTGTGGCCCGACTTCCTCGCCCAGTTCGGAGGCTAGGCAGCCTGGAGATTGTCGCCGTGATGGCCAGCCAGCCGTCAACGCGCGAGCCTCCCCTCCACGCGTGAGACCGGATCGAGGCAGGTTCCGCAGCGCGCTGTGCGACATTCACGCGGACGCGCGATCATCCGCAAAGGCAGTGCGGTGGCGTTCATGATCTCCTGCCACGACGGGCGCAAATGGGACGGTTCGGGCGGTTTGAGTCCTGTTCCGGGCCCGTCGTGTCCCGTATTGACCAGCGCCGACGCGTTCCCCCGCCCAGCACACGGAGAGCTCCCTGCCGCCGAACTGAATCGTGAGGTCGCGGGTTCAAGCCCCGCTCCCGCTACGCAAAACCCCCGGCTCCACCCGGGGGTTTTGTTGTGGGCGAGGTGCTCATCATCGCCTTCACGGCCGACAATTGGGCATTATCCGCTCGCCGTCCGTGTCCGCGGACGTCGACAGCTGTTGTCACCGGTTATGCCAGAAGAACAACTAACGCCCGCGTGTTCGATGCCGCTCGTGAGGCTTCGCTCGTTTCTCCGTAGCTAGGCGCCGCGCGGTCGCGCGGGCCGAGTCCCACCGACCGACGGCGCAGCAGACCCCTGCGACCGTGCACAGGAGCAGGAGTCACGCGTTCACATCCGTGCCGGGCACGATCATTGCGAGGGCGAAGCACACCACGAAGCCCAGTGCTCCGAACGCTGCGACGGTGGCCGCCCCGGGGGCACGTTTCAGGGCGCGCCCCAGCAGCCATGCAACGGGCGCGAACACCCAGCAGAGGACGAAGGCCACGCCTCCCACGGCGACGGTGGTCGCGATGACAGCCCTCGCTCGTGCGTCCGGGTCGTCGCAGGAGTTGACCAAGATCGCAACCGTAGAGGTCACGAGAGCGATGGCCGTGAAGCTCCACCACGTCGTCAGAGTGCGACGAGCAACAACTCGAGCCTCGAAGAGCATCAGGAGGCGACCCTCCCGGGGGCGGGGCGCCAGCTTCAGTTGATACCGAATGGAGATCGAGACCGTCCGGTCCCGTCGATACGCTGACCGCATGCATCGACGTCTCGCCGTCCCTGTCATCGTTCTGAGCGTTGCGCTGCTCACCGGGTGCAGTCAGGGGGAGACCGACGGCGGGCTCGTTGGAACAGATCCCGAGTCGCCGGTGGCTGAGGTCACCCCGTCGGCCCCAGCACCCGACGCGACGAGGACGCCCGTGGCGCCAGTCGCGGACCCAACCCCGAGCGCCACCCCCGTCCCGGAGGCAGCAGTCGCACCAGAGTGCACCGACATCGTCACCCTCGAATGGCTTCAGGAGAACTTCCACGATCAGATCGACGGACCGGACGAGTACGAGTTCAGCGGCGCGGGCCTGCCTGGTCCCGCCGCGCAGCGAGCCGCAGACGAGTCGGAGACGCTCCGAGCGTGCGCGTGGGGGATCCCTGGCTCCGACGGTGTCTTCACCGTGTCCATCCACACCATTGCGCCGGACGTGCTGGGCCCGTTCGTATCCGCCCTCGAGTCGTCCTCGAAGTACACCTCCCGCGAGGACGGATACGTCGGCCCCGACGGGCCGCCCGCCATGACGTTCTCTTATGCATTCGAGGAGGGCATCGGATACGGACTCTCCTACGCGTTCCACAACGGGTACTGGGTCATCTCCTCCGGCACCATGATCAGCCCCGACGACGCCGTCGCCCTCACCCAGAAGGCACTGACCGCCACTGCCGCCGCCAACAGCTGAACACCGCCACCGCCCGCGACTCGCCGCCACCTTTCGGGGGAGTAGGTCGTTCGGGCTTTGGTCGGGAGATCGGGCCGATCGAGAGGGACGAGTTGGTCACCAAGCGGCTGCTCTTCGCTAGCAAATGACGGCCCCCTATCTCGCCCGCTCCTGCTGTCTGGTGAAGTCGCCGTTTCGCGCCAGAGGTGGGCATGCGGAAGAGTGCAGAATTCACTCGTGTGGTCCGCGTCGCTAGCTCTTGAACCTTGGGGCAGGTCGGGGCGCTTAGGACGCTCGTGGTCCTGTGTGCAACCCGTGAAGACCAGTAGCGACCTGATGGGGTGCGACGTGCAGCCTGCCAAGCGGCGTGGCTGACATAGTTGGCCTCAATCGTGAGGTCGCGGGTTCGCGCCCCCCGCTACGCAAAACCCCCGGCTCCACTCGGGGGTTTCGTTGTCTCCGGGTCAGCCCGCGGTCGACTTCCGGACGACGAGCTCCGGCGGGAACACCGTCTGGCGCGCGATGCTGTCCGGGTCCTCCGCCTCCTCGAGCAGCACGCGGAGCGCGGTGCGTCCGATCATGCGACTCGGCTGACGGATGGACGAGAGGGGCACCGCAGCCGCTGCGGCGAAAGGCGTGTCGTCGAAACCGATGATGGCGATGTCGCCGGGGATCGTCGCGCGTCCATCCATCGTCATCGACTGCAGCAGGCCGAGGGCGAGCAGATCGTTCGCGGCGAAGAGGGCATCGGGCCAGTCCCGACGCGGGCGGGAGAGGATCCTCGCCCCCGCGGCGACGCCCTCGTCGACGGTCATCGCGTTCGTTGCGACGACTTCGAGGTCGACGTGGTCCCCGGCGTTCTCAGCGGCGGCGCGCGCCCCCGCGAGGCGATCGGTGACCTGGCGGATGTCGAACGGACCTCCCACGAAGGCGATGCGACGGCGCCCGGTCTCGATGAGGTGATCGACGGCGAGGCGCCCGCCCGCGACGCTGTCCACCGACACCGAGGAGAATCGACCGTCCCCGCTGAAGCGGTCGACGAGCACCGCGGGGATGCCGCTGGCGCGAAGCCGCTGCAGCCGTCCGGTCACGTCGCCGTACGGCGCGATGAGGAGTCCCCGCACCTGCTGCTCTTGGAACAGGTCGAGGTAGAGCCGCTCGCGGGAGACGTCCTCGTCGGTGTTGCCGTAGAGGATGGCGATGCCGTGCTTGGTCGCCTCGTCCTCGGCGCCGCGCACGACGTCGTTGTAGAACGGGTTCTGCCCGTCCAGGACGACGAAGCCGACGGTGCGGGAGTCTCCCGCCCTCAGTTTCCGCGCCGCGTCGTTGCGGACGTAACCGAGTTCCTCGATCGCGCGTGTGACCCGTTCGACCGAGTCGGGAGAGACCTCCTCGGGCCTGTTGAGCACGTTCGAGACGGTGCCCACGGAGACGCCGGCGCGCTCGGCGACGTCGCGGATGCGGACCGGCATGGCACCTCCTTGTCCCACCGGGGTCACGTTTCGATCTCTCTGGCACTTCGGCTTGACCCGCGCGGGTCGATGTCCATACAGTAGCGTGAAATCATCCTGAATCGATTCAGGCAATCGTCACCGGCATTCACCTGCTCGGCCGACCTCGATGAGGAGGAACCCGTGGTCCTCGACGGCGAACCACCGACGGCGCACCCGGCGCTCGAACTGTCCCGCGTCATGAAGTCCTTCGGGGCTGTCGTCGCGTTGCGGTCCGGCAGTCTCGTGCTCGAATCGGGTTCGATCCACGCCCTCATCGGCGAGAACGGCGCCGGCAAGTCGACGCTCGTCAAGATCATCGCGGGCCTGTACCGCCGCGATGCGGGGGATTTCCGCTTGAACGGAGAGGCGGTGGATTTCACGAGCACCGCGCAGTCGAAGGCGGCCGGCATCGCCGTTATCTACCAGGAGCCGACGCTGTTCCCGGACCTGTCGGTGACCGAGAACATCTTCATGGGTCGCCAGCCCACGAGCCGCCTCGGCCGGATCGACCGCAAGGCCATGCGCGACGAGGCGACGCGCATCTTCCAGCGCCTCGGCGTCGCCCTCGACCCCGACCGGGTGACGGAGGGGCTGTCCATCGCCGACCAGCAGATCATCGAGATCGCGAAGGCGATCTCCCTCGACGCGCGCGTGCTCATCATGGACGAACCGACGGCCGCCCTGTCGGGTGTGGAGGTGGAGCGTCTGTTCGCCGTGGCGCGCAGCCTCCGCGACGAGGGGCGAGCGCTCCTGTTCATCTCGCATCGCTTCGACGAGGTCTTCGCGCTGTGCGACACGGTCACCGTCATGCGTGACGGGTCGTACGTCGAGACGACACCGCTCGCGGAGACGACCGTGGACGACCTCGTGCGCCAGATGGTCGGGCGCGACGTCACCGAGCTCTTCCCGAAGCTCCCCGCGACCGTCGGCGACGTCGTCCTCCGCGTCGAAGGCCTCACTCGTCGTGGCGTCTTCCGCGACATCAGCTTCGAGTTGCGGGCCGGCGAGATCGTCGGTCTCGCGGGTCTCGTGGGCGCCGGACGCAGCGAGGTCGCCCGGGCGGTCTTCGGAGTCGACACGTATGAGTCGGGAACCGTCACGCTGCATGGCGACTCCCTCCCCAAGGGCAGCCCGCAGAAGGCGACCGCCCGAGGGATCGCCCTTGTTCCCGAGGACCGGCGCAAGCAGGGGCTCGTCCTCGACGACGGCGTGTCCCGCAACGTGACACTCGCGATCCGTTCCAAGCTCGCGCGCTGGGGCCTGATCTGGACCGGGCTCGAGAACGCCGCAGCGCGCGTGTGGTCGAGCCGGCTCGAGGTCAAGACCGCGGCATTGGATGCCGAGACCGGGACGCTCTCGGGAGGCAACCAGCAGAAGGTCGTCCTCGGCAAGTGGCTCGCCACCGAACCCACGGTGCTCATCGTGGACGAGCCGACACGCGGCATCGACGTGGGCACGAAGTCGGAGGTCCATCGCTTGCTGAGCGAGCTCGCACAGCAGGGCCTCGCCATCCTGATGATCTCGTCCGAACTCCCCGAAGTCCTCGGCATGGCCGACCGCGTCCTCGTGATGCGCGAAGGCCGCCTGACCGGTGAGTTCTCCCGGGATGAGGCGACACCGGAAGCGGTCATGTTCGCCGCGACGGCGGATGCGGAGGCCGCAGCATGACCTCGGCGACGACCACGCGCGCGACGCGCACCGCATCCGGCTTCCTGCGCTCCGTCGCGACGGCCCGCGAGAGCGGCATCGCCGTCGCCCTCATCGTCGTCGTCATCGCGGCGACGACGGCCAACGGCAACTTCCTCTTCTCGCCGGACGGGTTCCGCGACCTGCTGCTCACCCCGTCGCTCCTGCTGCTCGTCGCGGTGGGGCAGGCGATCGTCATCATCACCCGCAACGTCGATCTCTCGGTCGGGTCGACGGTCGGCCTCACGGCGTACCTCACCGGACGCCTGTTCATCGACATCGACGGCGCCCCGGTCATCCTCGTCTTCGTGGCCGGCATCGTGCTGGGCGGCGTCCTCGGGGCCATCAACGGCCTGCTCGTGGCGTGGGCGAAGGTACCGGCGCTCGTGATCACGCTCGGCACGATGTACACCTATCGCGGCATCAACGTCGCGTGGGCGGGCAGCGACCGCATCAACGCCTCCGACCTCCCGAGGGAGTTCCGGGGACTCGGCACGCAGCAACTCATCGGCATCCCCGTCCTCACGATCATCGCGGTCGTCGTCCTGATCGCGGGAGCCTGGTACCTCCGCAACATCCGCGGAGGGCGGGAGTTCTACGCGATCGGGTCGGACCCGGCGGCAGCCCACCTCTACGGGCTGAAGGTCAACCGACGCATCATCTCGGCCTTCATCGTCTCGGGCGCGCTCTCGGGCCTCGCCGGCGTCCTGTACGCCGCCCGGTACGGGACCGTCAGTTCGGCCGCCGGCTTCGGCTGGGAGCTCCAGGCCATCGGCGCGGCGGTCATCGGCGGCGTCGCGATCTCGGGCGGGGTGGGGACCGTGTGGGGCGCTGCGATCGGCGCCTACCTGCTCCTGACCATCAACCGTGCGCTCCCGATCCTCGGCATCGACGACTTCTGGCAGCGCGCCGTCGTCGGTGTGCTCATCCTCGGCTCGATCGTGCTCGACCGCGTCCTCGCGGTCCGGCAGCATCGACGGCTCATCGCACAACGGGAGGACGACCGATGACCGCGGTCACGACCGGCACCGCAACGGTGCGCACGTACCGAGACCACGCGCGGCCGTTGTGGCGCCGGCTGCTCCTGACGCGCGAGGCCGCGATCATCGGCATCCTGGTCCTGGTCATCGCGGTCGCCCTCGGGACCGTCCGCAACTTCGACAGCCCGCTGACGGTCACCTACCTGCTGCGCGACATCGCGCCGATCCTCCTGATCGCGCTCCCGATGACCCTGATCATCATCACCGAGGAGATCGACCTCTCGGTGGCGAGCATCGTCGGTCTGTCGAGCGTCATGACCGGCATCCTGACCCAGGCCGGACTGCCCTTTCCGCTCGCCGCGGTCGTCGCGATCCTCGTCGGTACGGTGGCTGGGGCGGTGAACGGCTTCCTCATCACGGTCGTCGGGCTGCCCTCGCTCGCGGTCACCATCGGTACGCTCGCCCTCTTCCGCGGCATCGCCGTCGGTCTGCTCGGGACGACGGCGATCACCGACTTCCCCGAGGAGTGGACGGACCTGGCGAAGGCGAACATCCCGGGCACACCCGTCCCGGCGATCATCGCGCCGTTCATCGTGCTCGCCATCGTCTTCGCGGTGCTGCTGCATTTCACGCCGTTCGGCCGTGCGCTCTACGCCATTGGTCTCAACAAAGAAGCCGCCCACTTCTCGGGCATCGACGTCGCGCGCAGCAAGTTCACGCTCTTCGTCCTCTCGGGCGCGGTCTCCGGCTTCGCCGGCGTGTACTTCACGCTCCTCTACTCCAACGCCCGCGGCGACAACGCCATGGGAATGGAGCTGCAGGTCATCGCCGCGGTTCTCCTCGGCGGCGTCTCGATCTTCGGCGGCCGCGGCGCCCTCCACGGGGTGATCGCGGGCGTCCTGCTCATCGGCACGCTCGGCAGCGCACTGCGCCTGGCCGGCGTGACGAGCGACATCATCAACGTCATCACGGGTGTGCTCCTCATCCTCTCCGTGGTGTCGGCAAGCTTCCTCGCCTGGCTGCACCGGAGTAGGGCTGCAGCGCTCGGGCGAAGGACGGGACGGCGCGGCGCGGACGACGGCGTCGCCGGAGGCCCAACCCGGTAGCACCCACCGCGACACCCATCGCACCACGGAAGGAAACAATGATGTTCGGATTCACGCGCACCCGCCGCGCAGGCGCCGTCGCCGCGCTGGCCTTGGGAGCAACGCTGGTGATCGCCGGCTGCAGCGCCGGCGGCGGCGACACCGGCGGCAACGGGGGAGGTGGCGAAGGCGGCGACGTCTCGATCACGATGCTGCCGAAGAACCTCGGCAACCCCTACTTCGACACCTCGACCTCGGGAGCCGAGGCCGCCGCCGACGAACTCGAGGCCTCGTTTGAGGAGGTCGGCCCGTCGGAGGCCAGCCCGACCTCCCAGGTGCAGTACATCCAGACCGCGGCGCAGCAGGGGGCAAGCGCCCTGATCGTGTCGGCGAACGACCCCGAGGCCACCTGCGACGCCTTGGACGAAGCGCGGTCGGCCGACGTCAAGGTCGTGACGTTCGACTCGGACACGAACCCGGAGTGCCGCGACCTGTTCATCAACCAGGCGACGTCGGAAGGTATCGCGAAGGTCCAGGTGGACCTCATCGCCGAGCAGATCGGTGACGCCGGGCAGATCGCCGTGCTGTCGGCATCCGCCAACGCCACCAACCAGAACGCCTGGATCGAGCTGATGAAGTCCGAGCTCGAAGCCAGTCACCCCGACATCGAGCTCGTCGACGTCGTCTACGGCGACGACGACGACCAGACCTCGTTCGACCGCACCGCAGCGCTCCTGCAGACCTACCCGGAGCTGAAGGGTATCGTCTCGCCGACCACGGTCGGCATCGCCGCGGCCGCCCGCTACCTGTCGGACTCGGAGTACAAGGGCAAGGTCGCGCTGACCGGCCTCGGCACCCCGAACCAGATGCGCGAGTACGTCGAGGATGGCACCGTGACCGCGTTCGCCCTGTGGAACCCCGCGGACCTCGGCTACCTCGCCGCCTACGCCGCCGATGCGCTCGCGAAGGGCGACATCGCGGGAGAAGCGGGCGACACCTTCGAGGCGGGCAAGCTCGGCGAGTTCACCGTGGAGGACGGTGCCACCGTTCTGCTCGGAGACCCGTTCGTCTTCACCGCGGACAACATCGGCGACTTCGACTTCTGAGTCGGCGATCACCGGGGGGTCCTGCTCGCGCAGGGCCCCCCGTTGTCGCCCGGGCGTCGACCGGGGAAGCGCCTCAGCCCGCGAGCAACGCCCCCGCGAGATGCTTCGCGCGATCGAGGCGGTGCGAGTCGCCGTCCAGTCGCTGATGCGCGATCGCGCCCTCCACGAGCAGGAAGACGTGTTCGGCGACGTCCGGCGCGGGCCTCCCGAGGTCGGATGCCACGAGCTCGCCGATCCGGTGGGCGACGCGGGCCTTGTGCACGCGGATCACGTCCCAACCCGGGTGCCCGGGCGGCAGCTCCGCCGCGGCGTTGAGGAACGCGCATCCCTGTCCTGACGGATCGGCATCCTCTGCATACGCGTCGAACACGGTGAGGGTGCGCAGAGCGGATGCCGCGGTGATCCGCTCCTCCCAGCGCGCCCACCACGCGGTGTCACGGCCCTGCAGGTACGCGACGACGAGGGCGTCCTTCGACCCGAACCTGTCGTACAGCGTGCGCTTCGTGGCGCCGGAATCGTCGGCGATGGTGTCGACGCCGACCGACGCGATCCCGCGCGCGTAGAAGAGCCGCGTCGCGGCATCCAGGATCTTGGTCGCTCCGGGCGTCAGGGGGGCCGGTTCCGTCGCACTGATCATGCGCCTAGGCTACTTCACAGATCTGTGAAGTGAGGATGCCTATGAGTGACGCCACGTTGACGGCCCGGCGGACGGTGGCGTTGTCGGCGGCCGGCATCTCGCTCATCGCCGCCTGCTACGGACTCGCCCGATTCGCCTACGGGCTGTTCGTCCCGGCTTTCCGGTCCACCTTCGAGCTCGACGGCGCCACCATCGGAGCGATCGCCGCGATGAGCTACGTCGCCTACGGCGCCGGCATCCTCTACGCGACCGTCGCGACACCTCGTCTGGGCGCGCGGTTCGTCTCCGTCTCGGCGGGCGGGCTCGGCGCCATCGGCTGCGCCCTCATCGCCGCGGCGCCGACCCCCGGCATCCTCGCCCTCGGTGTCGCGGTCGCCGGGTCCAGCACCGGCGTGGCCTCACCGCCCCTCGCGCAGGTCGTCGCCCGGCGGGTCCGCGAGCAGCGCCGCGACCGCGTCCAGACGATCATCAACGCCGGCACGGGCCTGGGAGTGCTCGTCTCGGGACCTGTCGCCCTCCTCGCGGGCGACCAGTGGCGTCTCGCGTGGGCGGCATTCGCGGTGCTGTGCGCCGCCACCGCGGTGTGGGTCGGCGCGGTCGTCCCGTCGGCTGCGGACGCCGGGAAGCGTGAACCGCGAGCCCGGCCGCGGATTCCGGCCGGAGCGACCCCGATGGTGTCGGCCGCCGTCGTCGTCGGCCTCGGCACCGGGGCGGTATGGACCTTCGGGCAGGACCTCCTGCAGGGCACGGGCGGGCAGAGCGCCCAAGCCGCGGCCGTGGTGTGGATCGTCCTCGGCGCCTGCGGGCTCGGCGGCGCCCTCGCGGGAGGAGTGATCGGGCGGGCCGGCATCGTCCTGACCTGGCGGATGCTGGTGGTCGCGGCATCCGTCGCGACAGCGGTGCTCGCGTTCGCGCCGTCGTCCTTCCTGATCGCGGCATTCGCGAGCGGCGTCTTCGGCGCGGTCTACATCGCGGTCACGGGGGTGCTGCTCGTGTGGAGCACGCGGATCTTCGTCGAGAGCCCCGCCACGGGCGTCGGCGCCGCCTTCCTCGCGCTCGCCCTCGGTCAGGCCCTCGGCTCGCCGTTGATCGGATGGGTCGCCGACCTCGCAGACCTGCGCGTGGCGATCGCCGTCGCCGCCGGTCTCGGCCTGGGAGCGCTCGTGTTCGCCCCGCCCCGCCACCCCTGAGCGCCACCGGAACCCGGCGGACGGGTCAGCGGAAGGCGTCGATCTGGGTGCTCTCGTCCGCCACCCGGACGCCGTGACGATAGGCGAGCTCGCCGCCCAGCCAGCCCGAGACCCCGATCCCGGCGAACGCGACGAGAGCGATCACGAACGCGGCGACGTTGATGTCGTCGGGCGTGCCGAAACGCAGGACCGCGCTCACCACGAACAGGACGAGAGCGGCGAGATTGAACCCCACGTGCGCGAGAGCGGTGCGCCGTGCATCCGTGCCGCGTTCGAGGGTGAGGAAGTCGAGGAAGCCGAGGACGGATGCCGCGGCCGCGCCGGCGATCCCGATGATGAGGAGCACGCGAGCCCCGATCACGAAGGGCTCGGGATCGTCGACGAAGAACGAGATCAGGTCGAAGACGAGAGCTGCCGTCCACGCGCCGATCGGGATCGTGACCGCGGTGGCGTGGAACGGGTGGCCGTACGGTCCGGCGAGGGGCGATCGGGGGCGCTTGGCGCGGCGCAGCGCCTCGGCGGCGGGAAGGCGGACAGTCATGGGAGTTCCTCCGTCGTCAGGGATGGGGTGTGGTCTTCGGCGCGCATGACGGCGCGCATGTCGCCCCGCATGTCGGGCTCGTCAGCGCGGGGCGTGTGGAGTGAGCCCGCCGTGAGCGGTCGCCGGTGTCCCCGCCGACGTTCGACCTCGCTCAGCGAGGCGGCGAGATGATCCGTCAGCCGGGGAAGCGCACGCGCCGACAGAGCCCCGAGAGTCGCCTTGACGCCGACCGGACGCGTGAGGCGCGGACGCGTGCAGGCACGCAGCACCGCAGCGACCGCTCGGGCGGGATCCTCCATGGCCGCCATCCGAGGCGTCCGGCCGAGACGGTTAGCCACATGCCGCCAGAGCGGGGTGTCGAGCGCCCACGGCAGGACGGAGGCGAGGTGGATGCGGTCCGCATGAGCGGTCAGACGCACCTCCTGGTGAAGGACCCGCGTCAGCGTCTCCAGCCCCGCCTTCGACGCGGCGTACGACGAGTGGTACGCCAGCGGGACGGCGGCTTCGAGCGAGCCGACGTTGACGAGGGTGCCATGGCCCTGTCCGATGAAGGCGGTCAGCGCCGCGTGGGATCCGTTCAGGGCCCCGCCCAGCGTCACCTCGACGACGCGGTGGTGGTCCGACAATGGGACGTCCCAGAAGCGCCCGACGGCGGTCACCGCTGCATTGTTGATCCAGACGTCGATCCCGCCATGCCATTCGAGAGCTTGTCGGGCGAGCGCGGCGACGGCGGCAGCGTCGGAGACGTCGGTCGGGACGACGAGAGCCCGGCCGCCGCGGGCCCGCAGCTCGCGAGCGAGATGTTCGAGAGCATCCGCTCGCCGCGCGGCGAGGACGACTCGCGCCCCTCGCGCGGCGAGGGCCATCGCGGTGCCGCGACCGACTCCGCTGCTGGCTCCGGTCACGACGACCGTCGCGTCCTGCAGATTTCGCCTCCGGCTCATGCCCCGCAGAGTGGGGCCGTCGTCGCCTGAGTCGGAGGGGCTTGCGCGCGGTCGCGGCTCCCGCTATCGCGACGTTCGGATTAAGCGCGGATGCAAGAGATTCGAGGCGACACGCCGTCGAGCACAGCCTCGAAGCGGCGTGTCGAGCCGGATCCGTTGCATCCGCGAACGGGTCAGAGGTCCTCTGGCGCCAGGTCGCCCTCGCCGTCCTCGCCCATCTCGACGATCACCGGATCCTCGCCCTGAGACTCCGGCTGGATGTCGCTCGCGGCATATGTCTCTTCAGGATCCTCGGCGGGGGCGTCGTCGAGCGGGACGCCCTCGAACTCCGCGTCCGCTGCGGCGGTGTCGCCGACGGTCGTGTCACCGAGCGGCGCGTCGTCCGGATCGAGGCGGATGCCGTCGTTGTCGCTGGTCTCGGGAGTGCTCATGTCGCGGTCCTTCCGTCACAGATCCCGGCACGGTCGCGCCGGACCCTCCACCCTGCGCCCAGCCGGTGCCCGTTCGCACGGGCTGTCGCTCGCTGCGCGCCTCGGCTACCCTGCCGCGATGACCACGCGGCTGCTCCTGATCTCCGACACGCACATCCCCGGTCGTGCCCGGCGCCTTCCCGACGTCGTGCTTCGCGCAGCGGATGCCGCCGACCTCACCGTCCACGCGGGGGACTGGGTCGCGGCATCCGTCCTCGACGAACTGGCGACGCACGGCGACGTCCTTGGCGTGTACGGCAACAACGACGGCGAGGATCTGCGCGCCGTCCTGCCGGAGATCGCGCGTCGAGAGATCGAGGGCGTCCGCATCGCCGTCGTGCATGAGACCGGCCAGAAGCAGCGCCGCGAGGAGCGGATGGACGCCGCATTCCCGGATGCCGACCTGCTCGTCTTCGGTCACAGCCACATCCCGTGGGACACGGCGACGCCGCGCGGCATGCGCCTGCTGAATCCGGGCTCGCCGACCGATCGCCGGCGTCAGCCGGAGCACACGTTCATGACGGTCGAGCTGTCGGACGGCGGCATCCGTTCTGTCCGACTGCACAGCATCTGACGGCTTGCCCTTCGCGCTCCGAGGAGTACTATCGCTGTCGAATTGCTAGAAAAGCGAGGTAAATCTCATGGCGAAGGACTCCCGGCGGTGGTTCGGTCTCGTCTTCATCAGCGTCGCGGTCTCGCTCATCATCGTCGACTCGACGATCGTCAACGTCGCCGTGCCCTCGATCGTCGAGGAGCTGAAGATCAGCTCGACCGAGGTGCAGTGGGTGCAGGAGGTCTACACCCTGGTGTTCGCGTCGTTCCTGCTCCTGTTCGGCGCCTTCGCGGACCGTTTCGGTCGGCGGCGCATCATGCTGCTCGGCGTCTCGATCTTCGCCGCCTCGTCGGTGCTGGCGAGCTTCGCCCCCACCGGCGAGCTGCTGATCCTCGCCCGCTTCGTGCAGGGAATCGGTGGTGCGATGATCCTGCCGACGACCCTCTCGCTCATCAACTCGACCTTCCGAGGGCGCGAACGCGGCATCGCCTTCGCGGTGTGGGGCTCCACGATCGGCGGCATGGCCGCGCTCGGGCCGCTCCTCGGCGGCTGGCTGACGACCGCGTTCTCCTGGCGGTGGGCGTTCGGCATCAACGTGCCGCTCGGGATCATCATCGTGATCGGCGTCCTGCTGACCGTCGGGGAGTCGCGTGAGACGCGGAAGCGATCCATCGACGGCGTCGGCGCCCTCTTGTCGGTGATCCTGTTCGGGTCGCTCGTGTTCGGTCTCATCGAGGGGCGCACCTTCGGGTGGTGGACGGCCGAGGACGGTCTGACGATCGGCGGCTGGGAATGGCCGCTGCCCGTCTCGCCCATCCCGTTCGCCTTCGCGATCACCCTCATCGCGCTGGTGCTGTTCGTTTGGTGGGGCCTCCGCCGCGGCCGCCGCGGACAGGACCCGCTGATCGACTTCTCGCTCCTCAGCATCTCGTCGTTCCGCAACGGCAACATCGCCGCCCTCGTCGTGTCGCTCGGCGAGTTCGGTCTCATCCTCGCGCTGCCCCTCTGGCTGCAGTTCGTCCTCGGCTTCGACGCGCTGCAGGTCGGGTTCCTGCTCCTCGCCCTCGCCGGCGGATCATTCGTCGCGAGCGGTGCCGCGGGAGCGTTCAGCGGCAAGGTACCCCCGGTCGTCGTGGTGCGCGTCGGCATCCTGGCCGAGATCATCGGCATCGCCTGGGCGGGGTTCATCATCGGACCGGATGCCGCCTGGGGCTGGCTCATCCCCGCGCTCGCCGTCTACGGGTTCGGCGTCGGCCTCGCGACCGCACAACTCACGGGCGTCATCCTGCAGGACGTCCCGGTCGAGAAGTCCGGCCAGGGCTCGGGCATGCAGTCCACGGCCCGTCAGGTCGGCTCAGCGCTCGGCGTCGCCATCCTCGGCACCGTCCTGTTCACGACGACCGGCGGCCTGCTCGCGTCTTCGCTGGACGATGCCGGTGTGCCCGCCGCGCAGGCCGACAACGTCGTCTCGGCCGTCGTCGACTCGGCAGGTGCGGCGATCGCGGGGCTCGACGCCGACCCGTCTCAGGCGCAGGTGGCGGATGCCGCACGTACGGCGTTCTCGGACGGCACCCGGGCGTCGGCGTTGACCGCCGCAGGCTTCCTCGTCGTCGGCCTCGGTGCCACGTTCGCCCTCGGCTCCGCGCGCAGGCCCGAGGAGTCTCAGGAGTCGCGGCCGGCGGAGCGCGTCCAGGGGTCGTAGTCGACCTCGAGCGGCTCCTGCGGGGGTCGCTCGAGGTCGGGCACGTGCTGCAGGTTCACGCGCACGCGGTACCAGAGCGAACTCGACCCGCGCATGCCGTCGACGAGGACATCGGCGGGGGAGAGGCGTCGCACGACGTCCGGATGCCGCTCCTTCCACCGGTCCAGGCCGGCAAGGGCCTCCTCCTTGGTGGCGGCGCGCGAGATCTCGACGAGCGGCATCGTCGACTGCCGCCGCCCCGTCCCGTCGCCGCCCCGGGGCGCCTTCTCCGCAGGCCCCAGGCGTTCGGCGAGGTCGAGCAGCCGGTCGAGCGACCCCGGGGCTTCGTCGATGCCCGCGTGCGCGTCGCCGCGCTCCGCGAACAGCTTCGGGACGGTGCGCACCGTGAAGGCCTCGGGGCGGACGTCTCGCAGCTCGTCCCACTCGATCGGCATCGACACCCGCGCGTCGGGGAGCGGACGGACCGAGTACGCCGACGCCACGGTCCGGTCCTTCGCGTTCTGGTTGAAGTCGACGAACACGCTCTCGCCGCGCTCCTCCTTCCACCAGTGCGCGGTCGCGAGGCCGGGCGCCCGGTTCTCGACCTCCCGCGCGAACGCTTGGGCGGCGAGCCGCACCTGCGGGTAGTCGTGCGCGCGGTCGGTGCGGACCAGGATGTGGATGCCGCGCGACCCCGACGTCTTCGGCCAGCCGACGAGTCCCACGTCGGCGAGCACGTCGCGTGCGATGAACGCGACGTCGACGATCTGCGACCACTCCACGCCGGGCATCGGATCGAGGTCGATGCGCAGCTCGTCCGGGTGGTCGAGGTCGTCCGCGCGGACCGGATGCGGATTCAGATCGAGGCATCCGAGCCCCACCGCCCACACGAGGCCCGCGGCATCCTGGATCACCGCTTCTTCGGCGCTCGTCCCCGAGGCGTAGTGCAGCGTGGCCGATGACACGAAATCCGGGCGATTCTCGGGGACGCGCTTCTGGAAGAACGCCTCCTGGCCGATGCCCTTCACGAACCGCTTCAGCACCATCGGCCGATTCGCGGCGCCCCGCAGGGCGCCATCGGCCACCGCGAGGTAGTAGTCGGCGAGGTCCCGCTTGGTGATGCCGGGTTCGGGGAAGACCACCTTGTCGGGGCTCGACAGCCGAACCTCGTGCCCGTCGACCTCGAGCGTGACCGCGTCGTCCTTCTTCGCCATACGCCCGGTCTACCCGCTCGGCGGCGGGGTCGCCACGGGGTTGCGCCCGGGCGGGGTGTCTACGATCGGAGGGTCCTGTCCGGCATCCTTCCTGGAGGTCCCATGTCCACGCCCGTGTCCGGCACGGCCGCACTCGACCACGCCGCCGACCTGGCCGACTTCGTCGCTGCGTCGCCGTCCAGCTACCACGCCGCCGCGGAGGTCGCCCGTCGGCTGCGCGAGGCCGGCTTCATCGAGCTCGACGAGCGCGACGCGTGGCCGGCGCAGCCGGGCGGCCGGTTCCTCGTCGTCCGGGACGGCGCGGTCCTCGCCTGGATCGTCCCCCCGGCAGCGGATGCCGCGACCGGTGTCCACGTCTTCGGGGCGCACAGCGACTCTCCGGCTCTCAAGCTGAAGCCCCGGCCGACCACCGGAAGCCACGGCTGGCTCCAGGCCGGCGTCGAGGTCTACGGCGGTCCGCTGCTGAACTCGTGGCTCGACCGCGAATTGCGCCTCGCGGGCCGCCTCGTCCTCGACGACGGCACGAGCGTCCTCGCCGCGACCGGCCCGCTCCTGCGCCTCCCGCAGCTCGCGATCCACCTCGATCGCGAGGCGAACGACGGCCTCGCGCTCGATCGGCAGCGCCAGACCCAGCCGGTCTGGGGGCTCGGCGACGCCGACGCCGCCGACCTGCTCGCCGAGCTCGCAGCGCAGGCCGGTGTCGATGCGAACCGCATCCGCGGGTACGACGTCGTGACGGCGGACGCCGCTCGCGGCGCCGTCTTCGGCAAGGACGACGCGTTCTTCGCCTCGGGCCGCCTCGATGACCTCGCTTCGGTGCACGCCGGTGTCGTGGCACTCGCGCGCGCAGCCGAGGGGTTCGACGGGGAGCGCATCGCGATGCTCGCCGTCTTCGACCACGAGGAGGTCGGGTCCGCGACCCGGTCGGGTGCGGCGGGTCCGTTCCTGGCCGACGTGCTCGAACGCATCCAGCTGAGTCTGGGCGCCGATCGCGAGCAGCAGCTGCGTGCGCTCGCCTCATCGTGGTGCGTCTCGAGCGATGTCGGCCATGCCGTGCACCCGAACTACGCCGAGAAGCACGACCCCGTCGTCCAGCCGAGACTCGGCTCGGGTCCGATCCTCAAGATCAACGCCAACCAGCGGTACGCGACCGACGGCGCCGGTGCCGCCGCCTGGCACGGCTGGTGCGACGCCGCCGGAGTCGGCTCGCAGGAGTTCGTCTCGAACAACGCCGTCCCGTGCGGCTCGACGATCGGGCCGATCACGGCGACCCGGCTGGGTATCGCCACGGTCGACGTCGGCATCCCCATCCTGTCGATGCACTCGGCGCGGGAGCTCGCCGGCGTCAGCGACCTGCACGACCTCGCCCGCGTCGCCGAGGCGGTGTTCACCGCGTGAGACGACGGATGCCGCGGGTCCGCCGACGAGGTGTCGGGGACCCGCGGCATCCGGGGTCGCTGGCGGGTCAGTACCAGCCGCTGGACTGCGAGTGGCTCCACGCGCCGCAGGGGCTGCCGTAGCGGCCGTCGATGTACCCGAGACCCCAGGCGATCTGCGTGGCGGGGTTCGTCTTCCAGTCGGAGCCGGCGCTGCCCATCTTGCTGCCGGGCAGGGCCTGCGGGATGCCGTAGGCGCCGCTCGAAGAGTTGTAGGCCTGGTAGTTCCAGTGCGACTCCTTGTTCCAGAGCGAGACGAGGCACGAGAACTGGTCGTCGCCCCAGCCGTAGCTGCCGATCATGCTCCGGGCCGTCGCCTGCGCGGCGCCTGCGGACGTGCCGGAGGCGGCACGCTTGGACGTCCCTGCGGAACTCGACGAGCTCGACGAGCTCGACGAGCTCGAGGAGGAGCTGGAAGAATTCGAGCGCGCCTCGGCGGCGGCGGCCTCCTCGGCGGCCTTCTTCTCAGCGGCGGCCTTGGCGGCAGCCTCTGCCTTGCGCTTCTCCTCGGCCAGGCGCTCCTTCTCCTTCTGGACCGCCGCATCGAGGCGGCCCTGCAGGGCGCCGGTCTGCTCGTTCACCTGGGCGACCTCCGCCTCGACGGCGGCAGTCGCGTCCCGCGTGTCGAGAAGCAGCGGAAGGGCGGAGACGCTCTCGAGGTCCGAGACCGCCTGCGCCAGATCATCGGTCTCGACCGTCGTGTCCTTGGTGCCGACGTCGAGCTTCGACGCCGCGATGTCGGTCGTGACCTTCTTCGACGCGGCGACCGCATCGTCGGCGCGGTCGAGAGTCGACTCGATCTTCGCGGCGGGCACCGAGGTCGCGACGCCCTCCGTCAGCGAATCGGGCAGGGCCTTCGTGAAGGAGGCCAGTGCGATCGCCGGCGTCGGCTCCGCCTGCGCGGTGGCGGGTGCCGGGGCCATCGCGGTGGCGCTCGCGGCGATGGCGAACGCGGTGGTCAACGTCGTGAGGACGAGGACCGGACGGCGCCGGAGCCGGCGGGCGGCGGCGCGTGTGGTGCGGATGGAGCGGCGGGTGGGGGTGGATGACGTGTCTGTAGGCATGCAGAGAAAAAGGTTCCGTGTAGCGAGAACACGCTCCGACGGAGCGCGCGTGACCGTTCGGGCGGGCACGAGTCGCCCACTCTGGCCGACGTTCCTGAGCGTTACCCGAACGTTACCTGGACAACGCCCGCCCGGGCAGCCGGAGAAAAAGACCTGATCAACGTCGCTGGGAACTTCCTAACCCCGGGTCTGCCGTGCCGTGAACGATATATCGTTGGGTATCGGTCACCATCAGAAGGAGACAGCATGAACAGCTCATTCGGCTCGCAGGGCTTCGGTTCGAGCGGCTTCGGCACCGGCGGGCGCGGTTTCGGATCCGGGGCGCAGGGCTTCGACCTCAGCGGTCTCGGCGCCAATCTCATGGAGGCGTTCGAACAGTTCCGCACCCAGTTCGACCAGCGCCCCGCATCGCCGAGGATGAGCCGCGGCGATGTCCGCACCGCCGTGCTCGCCCTCCTCGCAGAGAAGCCCATGCACGGCTACCAGATCATCCAGGAGATCGACACCCGCAGCGGTGGTTCATGGAAGCCCAGCGCCGGTTCGGTCTACCCGACCCTGCAGCTGCTCGCCGACGAGGGTCTGATCGTCGCCGAAGAGGCGAACGGGCGGAAGACCTATTCGCTGACGGACGCCGGTCGCATGGTCGCCGAGGAAGCCGCCGCATCCGCTCCGTGGGAGACCTCGGCGCCGCAGAAGGAGCGCTCGCACCGCGCGTCCGCTCTGCCCAAGGCGGGGGTCGAGCTGGCGCAGGCCGCGGCGCAGGTCGCGCGTTCGGGCTCGCCGGAGCAGGTCGCGCAGGCCGTCGAGATCCTCGATGAGGCCCGCCGCCGGCTCTACGCCCTGCTCGCGCAGGGCTGACCCGCGTGGCAGCACGGCGTCGGGGAGGCGACGACCTCCCCGACGGCCGCGACGCGCGAGCGCGCTATCGACGCATCCTCCGGTTCGCGGCGAGAGCCCTGATCGTCACGTGGTGGTTCGAGCTGTTCCTGCCGAGGATCGGCCTCGGCTGGATCGGTGTGCGCGGCCGATCGGCGCGGATGCAGCGGATCGCCCGGCGGTTCCATGCGCTGGCGATCGACCTGGGCGGGCTCATGATCAAGGTCGGCCAGTTCATGTCGTCCCGGCTCGACGTGCTCCCGCCCGAGATCACCAAGGAGCTCGAGGGTCTGCAGGACGAGGTGCCCGCCGTGCCGTTCCCTCTCATCACGGCGGAGGCCGAGGAACAGCTCGGTGTCACCCTCGATCGGGCGTTCGCCACGATGGAGACGGTCCCGGTCGCCGCGGCGTCCCTCGGCCAGGCGCATCGTGCCCGACTGTCCGCGGAGGACGCTCAGCTCACCGGTCTGGACGCGGTCGTCGTGAAGGTGCAGCGCCCGGGCATCCAGGACATCGTCGACACCGACCTCGCGGCGCTGAGGCGTGTCGGTCGGTGGCTCAGCCACGTGCGCATCGTCTCGGACCGGGTCGACGCCCCGCAGCTCGTCGAGGAGTTCGCGGAGACGAGCCTGGAGGAGATCGACTACCTGCACGAGGCAGCGAACGGCGAACGATTCGCCGCCGACTTCGCGGGCGACCCCCGCGTGGCCGTTCCGGCAGTCGTCTGGGAGCGCACCTCCCGGCGCACCCTGACCCTCGAAGACGTCACCGCGATCAAGATCACCGACCACGAGTCTCTCCGGGCTGCGGGCATCGATCCCGCCGAGGTGGCGCAGGTGTTCGCCTCCGTCATGTTCGACCAGGTCTTCACGCACGGGTTCTTCCACGCCGACCCTCATCCGGGCAACATCTTCGTGACCCCCATGCAGCCGGCGGATGCCGCGGATCCTGCGACCCCGCCGTGGCGACTCACGTTCATCGACTTCGGGATGATGGGCGAGGTCCCGCCGAGCCTGCGCGCGGGTCTTCGTCGCCTGATGATCGCCGTCGCAGCACGGGACGGCGTCGCTCTCGTGCAGAGCATCCGCGATGTGGGCGTCCTGCTGCCGAGCGCCGACACGAGCGAGCTCGAACGCGCCATGACCCAGTTGTTCGCCCGGTTCGGGGGGATGGGGTTCGCCGAGCTGCGAGAGGTGGATCCGCGTGAGTTCCGCGCCTTCGCGATCGAGTTCCAGGACGTCGTCCGGTCGCTGCCCTTCCAGCTGCCGGAGAACTTCCTCCTCATCGTGCGCGCCATGTCGCTCACGTCGGGCGTCTGCAGCGCGCTGGATCCGGCATTCAACCTGTGGGATGCGGTCGAGCCCTATGCGTCCCGCCTCGTCCGCGAGGAGGGGCGGAACGCCGTCACCGACGTGCTGCGTCGTGCCGTCACCTCCCTCACCACCGCCTCGCGCCTGCCCGGCCGTGTCGACGACCTGATCACCCGGGTGGAGGACCACCGCATCACGCTGCCCGACCCTGCGCTGGAGCGTCGCGTCGCGCGCCTCGAGCAGTTGGGCCGGCGGACCCTCTCGGGCATGCTGTTCGCCGGGCTCCTCGTCGGAGGCGCCGTGATCCGGCCGGACGATCCGGTTCTCGGCGGGGTCCTCATGACGGGGTCGCTCCTGCCGCTCGCGCACGCGGTGCTCGCGGGGGTGTTCGGCCGCCGCTGGTGAGCCGGGCTGGTGAGCCGGGCTGGTGAGCCGGGTCGCCGCCTAGGATGAGTCGGGCGCACCGGCCGGACGGTGGCGGCGCGCGGAGGAGGCGGCATGGCCGGCAATCGCAGGACCTGGGTGCTCGTCGACGGCGAGAACATCGACGCGACCCTGGGCGGGTCGATCCTCGGACGGCGTCCTCAGCCCGACGAGCGTCCTCGGTGGGACCGGATCCTCTCCTTCGTCGCGGAACGCTGGAACCAGGACGCGCGCGGCCTCTTCTTCCTCAACGCCTCCACCAACCTGCCGATGTCGTTCGTGCAGGCCCTCCTCGCCCTGGGCTACCAGCCCGTGCCGCTGTCGGGCGACGCCGACGAGAAGGTCGTCGACCTCGCGATCCAGCGGACGCTGCGCGCCCTGCAGGACCACGGGGACGACGTCGTGCTCGTCAGCCACGACGGGGACTTCGTCGATGACCTCGGTGTCCTCGCCGACGGGTCGCGCCGCATCGGGGTGCTCGCGTTCGAGGAGTTCCGCAACGCCGGGTTCGGGCAGATCCCCGGCATCCGCTTCTTCGATCTCGAGTACGACGCGGGCGCGTTCGATGCGCAGCTGCCCCGCGTGCGCATCATCCCGATCGACGAGTTCGACCCGGAGCAGTTCCTGCGCTGAGCGTGGTCAGGCGAAGCGGACCCAGTTCGCGCCGCGACCGGTCTCGTACCGACCTTGCAGGTGCAGGTCGGCGCCGTCGACGCGGTAGAGCGACACCGACGTCGACTGCTCGCCGGCTGCGACGAGCAGCGTGCGGTCGTCGCTGACGGCGAACCCACGAGGCTGATCCTCGGTCACGACGAAGCCCGTCGGCTCCGAGAGCGAGCCGTCGGCGCCGATGCGGAGGGCCGCCAGCGTGCTCGCCGTCCGCTCCGACGCCCAGACCACGCCGTCGGTGAGGTGGATGTCGGCGCCCCAGACATAGTGGTTCTCGCGCGGATCCTCGTCGATGACGCTGTGGCGCAGCTTCTCAGCCGGGTCGTGCGCGGGAGTCGACGACAGCAGCTCGAGCGTCCCCGCCGCCGGGTCGCGACGGTAGCGCAGCACCTCGCCGGTGAACTCCGTCAGGACGTACACGGTCTCCTCGTCGTCGCTGAACGCGAGGTGACGCGGGCCGCTGCCGGTGGGCGCCGCCGCCGTACCCGGGTCCAGCGGCGCGAGGGTGAGGTCGTCGCCCAGGGCGCACTGCGCGATGAGATCGCTCTCCAGCGAGACGAAGTAGACGTGGCGGCCGTCGCCGCTCGCGAGCACCGAGTGCAGCCGCGGGAAGCGGAGCTCGGCGGCGGGCGGGCTGACCACTCCGTAGGCGTCGACGGCGCACACGATCCCGTACCCGCCGGAGTACGCCGCACCCAGCAGCACTGAGCCGTCCCGCGTGAGGGCGAGGTAGTTCATCGCGCCGTCCGGCAGTGCCACCCGCGTCAGCGGCGTGAGCTCACCCGTCTCACGATCGAGCGACAGGGTGAGGATGCCGGCATCCGGATTCTCGTCATCCGCTTTCACCGACGCGTAGACGAGGCCCCTCTCGGGATCGACGGCGAAGTTCGAGCAGCCGGTGGTCCCGGCGGTGACCGCGAGCCGGTCGAGACCGGCCTCCGTCACACGGAACGTGCTGATCGACGATTCACCGGCATTGGCCACGAGGACGAGCGAAGGGGACATACCTCGATCGTAGGCCGCCCCGGCCGGGCGCTCCGCGGCCCGGGAGTAGGGTCGAGACATGCGTTTCGTGTGGGACCCCTCCTCGTGACCACGACACCCCCCCTCACCCGCACCCCCCGCTACTACCTCAGCGCGGTGGGCATCGGTCTGCTCGCCGGCCTCATGTCGGGCATGTTCGGCGTGGGCGGCGGAACCGTGATCGTGCCTCTTCTGCTGACGCTGCTCGTCTTCGATCAGAAGCGTGCGGCGGGCACGTCGCTGGCCGCGATCGTCCCGACCGCCGCCGTCGGCGTCGTCTCATACGCCGCCGTCGGAGCGGTCGCCTGGGTGCCGGCGCTGATCCTCGCGGCCGCCGCCGTCGTGGGCGCGCAGATCGGGACGTGGCTGCTCGCCCGCTTGCCGCAGAACGCGATCCGCTGGGGCTTCATCGCCTTCCTCGTGGTCGTCATCGTGATGCTCTTCATCGTCGTGCCCTCCCGCGAGGCCGAGCTGCCGCTGTCGTGGCTGACGGGATCGGGGCTCGCCGTGCTCGGCGTCTTCACGGGTGTCATGGCGGGCCTGCTCGGCGTCGGCGGCGGCGTCATCGTCGTGCCCGCACTGATGTTCCTCTTCGGCACGAGCGACCTCGTGGCCAAGGGCACCTCGCTGCTCATGATGATCCCGACCGCCATCTCGGGGACGATCGGCAACCTCCGCCGTCACAACGTCGACCTCGTCGCCGCGGGCGTCATCGGTGTCGCCGCGTGCACCACCACCGCCCTCGGCGCGTGGCTCGCGACCCTCGTCGACCCGTTCACCGCCAACGTGCTGTTCGCGGTCTACCTCACCTTCATCGCCGTGCAGCTGGCCATCAAAGCGGTCCGCGCCCACCGCGCCGGTCGCACCCGCTGACCCGGACCCGCCGCGGGCCTGGACGGTAGGATCGACCGGTGCCCGTGAATCCCGAGTTGCAAGGTCGCGTCTTCCCGCCGACCACCCCGTACCTCGTCGGACGTGAGAAGGTGCGCGAGTTCGCCCGCGCCGTCTTCGCGACCGACCCGCAGCACGACGACCCCGACGCGGCCCGCGCCCTCGGCTATGCCGATGTCGTCGCGCCGCCGACGTTCGCCATGGTGATCCAGGACGTCACCCTCCAGCAGCTGCTCAGCGAACCGGGATCGGGCATCGTCCTCGAGCGCGTCGTCCACGCCGAGCAGCGCTTCCGGTACACGCGTCCGATCGTCGCCGGCGACGAGCTCACGGGACGCCTGACGGTCACCGGCATCCGCGCATTCGGAAAGGGCGCGATGGTGACGAGTGAGGCCGAGATCACGGATGCCGCGGGGGACCACGTCGTCACCGCGACATCCGTCCTGCTGGTGGGAGGCGACGAATGACGACCCTCGAGATCGGCGCTGTCGTCGCCGAGCGCACCGTGCACCTGACCCGCGCCTCGCTCGTGCGGTACGCGGGTGCGTCGGGCGACTTCAACCCCATCCACTACAACGACGCCGTCGCCGAACGCGTCGGGCTGCCCGGCGTCCTCGCGCACGGCATGCTGACCATGGGTCTCGCGGTCGAGACGATCGTCGAATGGCTCGGCGACTCCGGCCGCATCCTCGACTACGGCGTCCGCTTCACGCGCCCCGTCGTCGTCGACACAGAGTCCGGCGCCGACGTCACCGTCGTCGCGAAGATCGGTGCCGTGGACGACGAGGCCGTGCGCCTCGACCTGACCGTCTCGCACGACGGCACCACGGTCCTCGGCAAGGCGCAGGTGCGCGTCCGCGCGGCATCCTGATGCCCGAGATCGCCCCCGTTCCCCTGGCGCAGCTCACGACGCTGCGCGTCGGCGGTGCTCCGCGCCGGATGATCGAGGCGACGACGACGGCGGAGCTCGTGGACGCCCTGCGCGATGTGTGGGAGGCGGGGGAGCGCTGGCTCGTCCTGGGCGGCGGCTCGAACCTCCTGTTCGGCGACGAAGAGTTCGACGGCACCGTGATCCTCGTCCGCACGAGCGGCGTCGAGCGGCTGCCGTCCCCGAACCCGGGGCACGTGCGGCTGAAGGTCCAGGCGGGTCACCCCTGGGACGACCTCGTGGCGCAGACGGTGGCCGCGGGTCTCAGCGGCATCGAGGCCATGTCGGGCATCCCCGGCACCACCGGCGCCGCCCCCATCCAGAACGTCGGCGCCTACGGGCAGGAGATCGTCGAGACGCTCGTCGAGGTCGAACTCATCGATGAGGCGACGGGGGATGTCTCGGTGGTCCCGGCATCCGATCTGGGACTGGGGCTGCGCACGTCGGTGCTGAAGAAGCACTGGGGGTCGGTCCCCGAACGTTCCGCCGTCGTCCTGTCGGTCACGCTCGAACTCGCCCAGGTCGGTCACGGCGACGTGCCCGTGCGCGGCGCGCAGCTGCGTTCCGCGCTCGGACTCGAGGCGGATGCCACGGTCTCGCTCTCGTGGATCCGTGAGACGGTGCTGGACATCCGGGGTCGCAAGGGCATGGTCCTCGACGAGGACGATCACGACACCTGGAGCGCCGGGTCCTTCTTCCAGAACCCGATCGTCTCGGCGCAGTTCGCCGCGACCCTGCCGCCGGAGGCGCCGCGCTGGTCGATGGCGCCGGAGCAGGAGGCCGACCGGGTGATCCCGCTCGACCGGTTCGACGGCTTCATCCCGCCGCGAGAAGGCGGACCCGCTCCCGTCAAGATCAGCGCCGCGTGGCTCATCGAGCACGCCGGCATGCGCAAGGGATTCCGGCTGCCGGGCTCGCAGGCGTCGCTGTCGACGAAGCACGCGCTCGCGCTCACCAACCGCGGGCGGGCCCGCGCGGAGGAGGTCGCTGCGCTGGCGCGACTGATCCAGCAGCGCGTGCAGTCCGAGTTCGGCGTGCTGCTGCAGCCCGAGCCGGTGCTCTTCGACGTCGAGCTGTGACCCGGGCCGCAGCCCAGCCGGCGTCCTTCAGCCGAAGAGGCGCTGCAGGCGCTGCACGCCCTCGAGGAGCTGGTCCTCACCCAGGGCGTACGACAGGCGCAGGTAGCCGGACGGGCCGAACGCCTCACCCGGGACCACAGCGACTTCGGCCCGCTCGAGGATGTAGTCGGCGAGCTCCAGCGACGTGTCGATGCGGACGCCGTCCCAGTCGCGGCCCAGCAGACCCGTGACGTCGGGGTAGACGTAGAACGCGCCGAGCGGGTTCGGCACCGTGACGCCCGGGATCTTCGCGAGCTCGGACACGATCAGCCCGCGGCGGCGGTCGAACGCCTGTCGCATCTTCTCCGCCTCGTCCTGCGGGCCCGACAGGGCGGCGAGGGCTGCGCGCTGGGCGATGTTGTTGACGTTGGAGCTGAGGTGCGACTGCAGGTTGCCGGCGACCTTCATGGCGTCGGCGGGGCCCACCATCCAGCCCACGCGCCACCCGGTCATGGCGTAGGTCTTCGCGACGCCGTTGACGAGGATCGTCTGGCCCGCGAGCTCGGGAACCGCCTCGACGATCGACACCGCCCGGGCGCCCTCGTACACGAGGTTCTGGTAGATCTCATCGGTGATCACCCAGATGCCGTGGGCGAGGGCCCACTCGCCGATCGCCTTCGTCTCGTCGGCGGTGTAGACGGCGCCGGTGGGGTTCGAGGGCGACACGAACACCAGGGCGGTCGTCTTGTCGGTGCGGGCGGCTTCGAGCTGCTCGACGGTGACCTTGTATTCCTGGTCGGCACCGGCGAACACCTCGACGGGCACGCCGTCGGCGAGGGCGATCGCCTCGGGGTACGTGGTCCAGTACGGTGCGGGCAGCAGGACCTCGTCACCCGGGTTCACGACAGCCTGGAACGCCTGGTAGACGGCCTGCTTGCCGCCGTTGGTGACGATGATCTGCGACGGTGCGACCTCGAGACCCGAGTCGCGCAGCGTCTTCGCGGCGATCGCCTCGCGCAGCACAGGCAGGCCGGCCGCCGGGGTGTACCGGAAGTTGGCGGGGTCGCGCAGGGCCTCGGCGGCGGCATCCACGATGAACTGCGGCGTCGCGAAGTCGGGCTCTCCGGCGGCATACGAGACGACCGGCCGTCCGGCGGCCTGCAGGGCCTTGGCCTTGGCGTCGACCTTGAGGGTCGCGGACTCGGCGATGGCGGAGAGTTTGGCGGAGACGGGAGCGCGTTCGGTCACCCTCCGAGCGTACCGTCGGGCGCCGCGCGGGTGAGGGGTGTGTCGGGGGTCAGCGCGTCGGGCGGGTGAGGATCTCGTTGCCCGATTCGAGGATGGCCACCGTGTGCTCGGTGTGCGCGGTGCGGCATCCGGTCGCGCTGCGCAGCGTCCAGCCGTCCTCGTCGATCTTCAGCTCGTCGGTGTCGACCATGACCCACGGCTCGATGGCGAGCATGAGCCCCGGGCGCAGGCGGTAGCCGCGGCCGGCACGCCCGGTGTTCGACACGTGCGGGTCCTGGTGCATCGTCGTGCCGATGCCGTGCCCGCCGAACTCGGTGTTGACCGGGTAGCCGGCGCCGGTGAGCACGTCGCCGATCGCGGCGGAGATGTCGCCGATCCGGGCACCGGGCTGGGCGGCCTCGATGCCGGCGGCGAGGGCCTCCTCGGTCGCGCGGACGAGGGCGTCGTTCTCGGCGTGGGGTGCTCCCCCGACGGTGAAGCTGATCGCGGCGTCGGCGGCGACGCCGCCCGTCTTGATCGCGAGGTCGAGGGTCAGCAGGTCGCCGGCGGCGACGCGCTGGTCGCGGGGACGGCCGTGGAGGACGGCGTCGTTGACGGCGGTGCAGATGTAGTGGCCGAAGGGACCGCGGCCGAACGAGGGTGCGTAGTCGACGTAGCAGGACTCGGCGCCCGCGCCCAGGATCATGTCCTTGGCCCAGGCGTCGATCTCGAGGAGGTTCGTCCCCGGCTTCACGCGTTCCTTGATGCCGTGGAGGATGTCGCCGACGAGCCCGCCCGTGGTGCGGGCACGGTCGATCTGTTCGGGGGTGAGGATCTCGATCACGAGGCAGGCAGTCCGTTCCGGTCGGCAGGCGCGACCTCTCATCCTACGCCTGCCCGGATGGTTCCCAGCCCGGCTCCACTACGGTGGGTAGGTGAGTGACCCCCAGACCCCGACCGATTCCGCAGACACCCCCGCCCTCCCCGGCTTCGACGAGCTGGGTCTGACCGGTCCCGTCCTCGCCGCCATCAAAGACCTCGGGTACGAGACCCCCTCGGCCATCCAGGCCGCGACCATCCCCGTCCTCCTCGGCGGCCGCGACGTCGTCGGCATGGCGCAGACCGGCACCGGCAAGACCGCCGCCTTCGCACTGCCGATCATGGAGAACCTCGACCTGACCCAGAAGACGCCGCAGGCACTCGTGCTGGCCCCGACCCGCGAGCTCGCGCTCCAGGTCTGCGAGGCGTTCGAGTCCTACGCCGCGCGCATGAGGAACGTCCACGTCCTCCCCGTGTACGGCGGACAGGGCTACGGCGTGCAGCTGTCGGCGCTCCGCCGCGGTGTGCACATCGTCGTGGGCACGCCCGGTCGCATCATGGACCACCTCGAGAAGGGCACCCTCGACCTCTCGGCGCTCAAGAACCTCGTCCTCGACGAGGCCGACGAGATGCTGAAGATGGGCTTCGCGGAGGACGTCGAGCAGATCCTCGCGCAGACCCCCGAGGACAAGCAGGTGGCGCTGTTCTCGGCGACCATGCCGGCATCCATCCGCCGCCTCGCGCAGCAGTACCTGCGCGACCCGGAGGAGATCACTGTCAAGACCAAGACCTCCACCAACACGAACATCACCCAGCGCTACCTGATCGTGTCGTACCAGCAGAAGGTGGACGCCCTCACCCGCATCCTCGAGGTCGAGGACTTCGACGGGATGATCATCTTCGTCCGCACGAAGAACGAGACCGAGACCCTCGCCGAGAAGCTTCGCGCCCGCGGCTTCAGCGCGGCGCCGATCAACGGCGACATCCCGCAGCCGCAGCGCGAGCGGAGCATCCAGCAGCTCAAGGACGGCAAGCTCGACATCCTCGTCGCGACCGACGTCGCCGCGCGCGGTCTCGACGTCGAGCGCATCAGCCACGTCGTGAACTTCGACATCCCGACCGACACCGAGTCCTACGTGCACCGCATCGGCCGCACCGGTCGCGCCGGTCGCAAGGGTGACGCGATCAGCTTCGTGACTCCGCGCGAGCGCTACCTGCTGGCGCACATCGAGCGCGCGACGCGTCAGGCGCCCACGCAGATGCAGCTGCCGACGACGGAGGACATCAACTCGACCCGTCTGGCGCGCTTCGACGACGCCATCACGACGGCGCTCGCCGAGACCGAGCGCATCACGGCGTTCCGCGACGTGATCGCGCACTACGTCCGCAACCACGACGTGCCCGAGCAGGATGTCGCCGCCGCGCTCGCCGTCGTGGCGCAGGGCGAGACCCCGCTGCTGCTCGACCCCGAGCGCGACGAGCTCGCGAAAGCGATCGCCGCGGACGCCGAACGGGGCACCCGCAAGGACCGGCCCGCGCGCACCGACGGCGCGCGCGAGCGGCGCGGCAAGGGCGACTTCACGACGTACCGCATCGCGGTCGGCCGCCGCCAGCGCGTCGAGCCGCGTCAGATCGTCGGCGCGCTCGCGAACGAGGGCGGCCTCGGCCGCGACGACTTCGGTGCGATCACTATCCGGCCCGACTTCTCGCTCGTGGAACTGCCGACGTCGATGGACGCCTCGGTCCTCGAGCGCCTCAAGGGCACGCGCATCTCGGGCCAGCTCATCGAGATCCGTCCCGACCGCGGCCGCCCCGGCGGCGAGCGTCCGAGGCGCTCCTACGAGGACCGCCCGAAGCGCTCCTACGGCGACCGGCCCGAGCGCACGTACGACGACCGCCCCGCGCGCAAACCGCGCCACGGCCGCGACTGACGGCATCCGCTCGCACCGCCGCGTGCGCGGATGCAAGGGATCGGGCGCGACATGCCGCGGGTCGTGGTGGCCGGTCGGCGTGTCGGCCCGGATGCATTGCATCGGCTGACGGCGAGCGGATGCCGCGACTGACGGCATCCGCTCGCGTCGGGGCGTTCGAGGATGCCCTTACCCGGCGGCCTCGCCGGTGATCGCCGCACGGATGCGGTCGAGCGGGATCTTCGGGGTGCGGTCCTCGGTCACGAGCCCGTTCGTCTCCTGCAGGGTGTCGCTCAGCTGCGTGTAGCAGAAGCCCGCGAGGGCCTCGCTCGCGTGCACGGCCGCCATCAGGCCCTCGAAGCGCTCCGCGAAGTCGTCGGGTGAGGTCGCGGTCGAATACCCCCAGGCGTTCTCCGCGGACTCGGTGTCGAACGAGATGCCGCCGAACTCGGTGAGCATGACGGGCGCATCCGACACGTCGCCGCTGAGGATGAGTGCCCGCCCCGCGGGGCCGACCGTGTCCATGAGGCGGCGGACGTCGGCATCCGTCGCATACCGACGCTGCACGACATCGGGGCGCCACTCGTAGTCGTGGATCGCGACGATGTCGGTGTCGACCTGCTCCCAGCCGTCGTTCGAGACCACCGGGCGAGTCGGGTCGAGCGCCTTCGTCAACGAGACGAGCGCGCGCGCGAAGTGCTGCATCCGAGGGTCGCTCGCGATGTGCTGCACGCCCCAGCTCTCGTTGAGCGGAACCCACGTGACGATCGACGGGTGCGACACATCACGCCGCACCACGTCGAGCCACTCGCGCGTCGTGCGCTCGATGGCCGTCTGCGTGAACGCGTACGTTCCGGGTGCCTCGCCCCAGATGAGCAGGCCGAGCTGGTCGGCGGCGAGCAGGAAACGCGGATCCTCGAACTTCTGGTGAACACGCGTCGCGTTGAACCCCATCGCCCGGATCAGCTCCGCCTCCTCGCGCAGGGCCTGCGCCGACGGCGCGGCGAGGTGCGATCCGGGCCAGTACCCCTGGTTGAGCACGGAGCGCACGTAGTACGGCCGGTCGTTGAGCCAGAAGCGTCCACGGGCGACGTGGGCGGTGCGGATGCCGAGGTACGAGGCCACGGCATCCTCGCCGACGCGCACCTCGGCATCGAGGAGGCGCGGGTGCTCGGGCGACCACAGCAGTTCCTCGTATGACTGGCCGTTGCGCAGTTCGGCGAGGGCGAGGACGACGGTGAGCTCGCTCTCGGTGACGACGGCGCGGGCGGTAGCGAGCGGACGACCGTCGAGAGAAAGGTCGATCTCGACGCTCACGCCGGCCACCGGCCGCTCCGACAGTTCGATGTCGGCCGTGACGGTCCCGACGCGGGGATCCGTCGTCCACCGCAGCGCGCGAACGTGGAGGGGCGGAACGCTCTCGAGCCAGACCGGCTGCCAGATGCCGGTGGTGCGGTGGTACCAGATGACGTGCGGATCCTCTCGCCAGTCCTGCTTTCCGCGAGGCTGCGAGATATCGAGGGGATCGTCCTCCACGCGCACGACCACGCGGGCCCCGTCGCGCGCGACATGGGTGACGTCGAGGGCGAACGGCGTGTGTCCGCCTTCGTGCGAGCCGACGAGCGCGCCGTCCACCCACACGTGGCACCGGTAATCGACTGCCCCGAAGTGCAGCAGGAGACGCCGACCGGATTCGTGGCGGGCGGCCGTCAGGTCGGCGTCGGTGAGATCGCGGGAGTACCAGACGACGCGATGCATTCCGGTGTCCGCGATGCCCGACGCCGAGGATTCCGGTGGGAAGGGAACGAGGATGTCGCGCTGCGCGACGCCGGATGCCGGCCATCCCGATTCGATGCCGCTGTCGGCATCGTCGTGCGCGAAGGACCAGGTGCCGCAGAGGTCCGCCCAGGCGGTCCGCATCAGCTGGGGCCGGGGATATGTGCCGTCTTGCGTGCTGGCACGCACGGCGCCGTGGTCGTCATCGATCATGGCGTCCAGCATGCCGCATGTCGTACAGCGCTGTAAACCGCGAACCTCGCGCGATGATCGTCAGGCCGGAGGGGTGAGAGGTGCGCTCTCCCGGACGACGATCCGGTGCGGAGCGATCTCGTGCCGCCCGACCCCGTCGTACCCCGCGATGCGCTCGAGCAGAAGACCCATCGCGCGGGTGAACAGGGTGTCGACGTCGGGGCTGACACTGGTGAGGCTGGGGAATGTGACGGCGCTGAGGCGGGTGTCGTCCCATCCGGTGACCGCCACGTCCTCCGGTACGCGGATGCCGGCTTCGTGCAGTGCCCGCAGCGTCCCCATCGCGGCGAGGTCGTCGCGGCAGACCACCGCGTCGACGTCCCAGCCGGCGGCGAGGGCGGCGCGGACCGCGGCCGCCGTGTCCGCCGCGTCGATGGACGCTGTGGCGACCAGCATCCGCGGATCGCCGCGGAGTCCGGCCGCGGTGAGAGCCTCCTGATACCCCAGGATGCGCTGCCGGGACGTCTCGGTCAGCGCGGTCGTCTCATGCCCGACGAACCCGATGCGGCGTCGCCCCGAGTCCAGGAGATGCGTCGTGATCTCGCGCGCAGCCGCGACGTTGTCGATCATGACGTGATCCATCGTCAGAGGAGCCGGCGTCTCGCCGAGGAGGACGATCGGGATCTCGGAACGGTGCTGAGCGATCTCCGACGGGCTCATCCTCGAGGGCTGGAAGAGCATCCCGTCGACCAGACCCGCCTCCGAGCTCGCGATGAGCGCTCGCTCGCCGTCGAGGGTGTCGTCGGTTTCCTCCAGGAGCACGCGATAACCGAAGTCCATGGCGCGACGAGAGGCCACGTGCGCGAGCTCGGCGAAGTAGGGGATCGCGACATCGGCGAACGCGACCGCGACGAAGCCCGTCCTGCCGGTCGCCAAGCGGCGGGCCATGACGTTCGGCCGGTAGCCCAGCTCGTCGATCGCGCGCTGGACACGTTCCCGCATGGCCGCCGAGACGTGCGGGTAGTTGCGGACGACGTTGGAGACGGTCTTCATCGACACGCCGGCGCGGTCGGCCACGTCTTGCAGGCGCGGTCCTCGCATGTGGCTCCCTTCAACGGCTCGCGGCCACAGTACAGCGCGGGACACGCGCTCCTCGCCATCACGCCGCCGACCCCGTTGACATGAAATTTCTAGCGCTGTAAGTTCGACGCACTCACACAGCGCGCTCGGGTGCCGGGCGGGAGTACTCAAAGGAGAGCAATCACATGACTACGCGACTTTCGCGAGGCCTCGGCCTCGGCGTCGCGGCGGCGCTCGCCGTCACACTCAGCGCGTGCGGCGCCTCGGGATCCACTGAGGGCGGAGTGTCCGGCGAGGACTACGACGGTCCCGCCGTCGAAGTGACCTTCTGGCACGGCTGGACGGGCGGCGCTGCGCCGACCATCGTCCCGAAGCTGATCGACCAGTTCAATGCCGAGCACGACAACATCACGGTGAAGAACGTCCCGCAGGAGTGGGCCGACATCGCTTCGAAGATGCCGCTCGCGGTCAAGGCCGGCAAGGGACCCGACGTCGCGGTCCTGCACGGTGACGACCTCGCGACCTACGCGGCGCAGAACCTGCTGCAGCCCGCTGACGAGATCATCGACGGCCTCGGCTACGCGGAGGGGGACTTCCCGCCGGACGTCTTCGAGATGGGCGATTTCCGCGACGCGCAGTACGCGGTGCCGTGGAGCGTCACTCCGCTCGGTCTGTTCGCCAACAAGGGCGTGATGGAGAAGGCGGGTCTGACGGAGATCCCCACCGACCGCGAGGGCTATCTCGCCGCGCTCGAGGCGCTCAAGGGTGCCGGTGTGCAGGGTGAGTGGGTCGACGGATACGTGTTCACGGGGACCTTCGAGTTCCAGAGCCTGCTCTGGCAGTTCGGCGGGGAGCTCTACAACGAGGACGTCACCGAGGCGACGTTCAACTCTGACGCAGGGGTGAAGGCTCTCACGTGGATGACCGACCTCGTCGACAAGGGCTACAGCCCGAAGAACGTCGCACAGGACGGCAACATCAAGGCTCTCCTCGCCGGCGACACCGCGTTCAACTGGAACGGCGTCTGGCAGACGACCAACACCGCCTTCGGTGACCTCGACTGGGCCGCCGCGCCCGTGCCGCAGATCGGTGACGAGAAGGCCGTGTGGTCGAGCTCGACGCACTGGGTCTTCCCCGCCAACAAGGGACAGAGCGCCGACGAGACCTCCGCCGCGGCGACCTTCGTCAAATGGATGAACGACAACTCGGCGGGATGGGCCGAGACGGGCGAGCTCCCGGCCGCGAACTCGGTCCGTGAGGATCCGTCGATCCTCGAGGAGTACCCCAACCTCGAGCCGTTCATGGAGCAGCTCGACTACGCCCACTATGAGACCGTCTCTCCCGGCATCAACGAGGCGAACGCGCTCATCACGACCGCGATCAACGAGGCGCTGACGGGCAAGAAGACTCCTCAGGCCGCGCTCGACGACGCCAAGGCGAAGGCGGACGCCATCATCGAACAGAACCAGCAGAAGTATGGCGATTGACCTCGCCGCCGAAACGGCCGTCCCGGCCGACCGCACCGTCGGTCGGCCGGGAGGTCGCGCCCGGCGACCCGCGCAGCGCCGCCGCACCCTCATCGCCTACCTTTTCCTCGCGCCGTTCCTGGCGCTGTTCGTCACCTTCGTCATCGTTCCGGCGGTCTTCGGTGTGTGGATCAGCCTCACGAACTGGTCGCCGTTCCGGGACAGCCAGGACTTCGTCGGGCTGAAGAACTACCTCGACCTCTTCACGGCGGGGTCGACGACCTCGGCCGACTTCTGGAACTCGATGCGTGCCACGGGACTGTTCGTGCTGCTGAGCGTTCCGTTCCTGGTGATCGTGCCGCTGTTCATCGCCGTCCTGCTCAACCGCAAGCTGCGCGGTGCGACGTTCTTCCGCACGGTCTTCTTCGCCCCGTACGTGCTCGGTGTCGCGATCGTCGGTGTGATCTGGAGCTACGTCTTCGACACGCAGTCGGGCATCCTCAACCACATCCTCGGACTCCTCGGCCTTCCCCGTGACACTCCGTGGGTCGTCGACACGCCGTGGGTCTGGGTCTCGCTCGTCGGCGTCACCGTCTGGTGGACCGCGGGGCTCAACACCGTCATCTTCCTGGCGGGTCTCAAGGGCATCAACACCGACCTCTACGAGGCCGCGGCGCTCGATGGCGCGGGAGCCGCCCGCACGTTCGTCAGCGTGACGCTGCCGGGGCTGCGCCCGGTCATGATCTTCATCACGACGACGACGATCCTCGCGTCGGCCAACATGTTCGGGCAGTCGTTCCTGTTGACCAACGGCGGGCCGGGCAACGAGACCCGGACCGCGATCATGTACATCGCCGACCAGGGGCTGTCGCAGAACAACATGGCACCCGCCTCGGCGATGAGCTACGTCCTGTTCGCCTTCCTCGCGATCATCAGCGTCGTCAACTTCCGCTTGCAGCGCGAGCGCAGCGAGAAAGCCGTCTCATGACCGACACCGCCGTTCGCCCTTCGTCCACCGACGCCGACACCGCCCCCGGCCGTCGTCGGTCTCCCCGCCGGGCGGGGGACATCACCGCCTACGCCGTCCTCGGCGCGCTCGCCCTGGTGGTGATCTTCCCGCTGCTGTGGATGCTGCTCACCTCCGTCAAGACCGACGCGGATGCCGTCCGCAACCCGTACGCGCTCCCGGATCCCCCCTCTCTCGAGGCGTACGGAACCCTCCTGCTGAGCGGCCAGCAGCCGATCTTCCTGTGGCTGTGGAACAGCTTCGCCGCCGCGACCCTGCAGACCGTGCTCATCCTCGTCACCGCGTCCATGGCGGCATACGCCCTGGCCAGGCTGGAGTTCGCGGGCAGGAACATCGTCTTCGGACTGATCATCGCGACGCTGCTCGTGCCGCCGGTCGTCTTCCTCATCCCCAACTACCTCATCGTCGAGAACTTTGGGTGGCTCGACACGATCCTCGCGATCACCGTCCCCGGAGCAGCCAGTGCGTTCGGGGTGTTCTTCCTCCGGCAGTTCTTCCTCGGCATCCCGCCCGAGATCGAGGAGGCGGCCCGTATCGACGGTGCCGGGGACTTCCGTATCTTCTTCCAGGTCGCCCTGCCCCTGGCGAGGCCTGCCCTGGCGACGCTTGCCGTGCTGTCGTTCCTCGGCAACTGGAACGATTTCCTCTGGCCGGTGTACGTGCTGCTCTCACCCGAGAACATGACCCTGCAGCCGGGCCTCGCGATGCTCCAGGGCGCGTTCCGGACGCACTTCGGCATCGTCATGGCGGGGGCGACGATCGCCTCGATCCCTGTCCTCATCCTCTTCGCTTTCGCGCAGCGACAGATCGTCGACTCGGTCGCCGGGGCGGCGGTCAAGGGATGAGACGCACGGCTCAGCTGGTCGCGCTCGCGCTGACGGGCGTCCTCGCGATGAGCGGATGCGGCGCCGCGTCGCAGTCCGCGTCGACGCCGTCGGCCGGCACCGCGCCGGGAACGGGTTTCGTGCTCGACGAGGACTTCCCCGACCCCGACGTCGTATCGACGGATGCCGGCTATGTCGCGTTCGCCACCGGGAGCCACGGCCTGAACATCCGTGTCGCGACCTCCGAGGACCTCGATGCGTGGACCGTCGACCGGCGCGACGCCCTTCCCGCGCTCCCGGCGTGGGCGTCGCCGGGGCGGACCTGGGCGCCCGAGGTGACGACGCTCGGCGACGGGTACGTCATGTACGTGACGGCTGAGCACACCGCCTCGGGGCGCCAGTGCATCGGCGTCGCGGTCTCACCCAGCCTCGACGAGCCGTTCACCCCGGCATCCGACGAGCCGCTCGTGTGCCCCGTCGAGGAGGGCGGAGCGATCGACGCCGCCACGTTCGACGACGAAGACGGCACGCGCTACCTGCTGTGGAAGACCGACGGCAACTGCTGCGCCCTCGACACGCGGCTGATGATGGCGCCGTTGGCGGCCGACGGGCTGTCGCTGGCCGACGCGCCCGTCGCCCTCCTCACGCAGGACCAGCCGTGGGAGGGGGCGCTCATCGAAGCACCCACCCTGGTCGCCCGCGACGGGGGCTACGCCCTCCTCTACTCCGCGAACGACTACGGCGGCGACTCGTACGCCGTCGGCGCGGCCTGGTCGGACGAGCTGGAGGGCCCCTACCAGAAGGAGCCCGAGCCGATCCTCACGACCTCCGGCAGCGACGGAGCATTCCGTGGACCGGGCGGCCAGGACGTCGTGTCGACCGCCGACGGCGATGTGCTCGTCTTCCACGGCTGGGACGAGCAGTACATCTATCGAGGTCTGCACACCGCGCCGGTCCGCATCGGGTCGGCCGGGGTGACCGTCGACATCGGCTGACGCCTGGCCGGTGCGGGGGTGGGAGGGGTGCCGGGCATCCCTCCCACCGATCCGCGTCGGAGCTCACTCCACGAGGAAGCGCGCATACGCGCCGAGGGTGAGGAACGTCGGGAAGTCCGCCCCGAGCGCGACCTCTCGGAACACCTCGGCCGCATCGTCGAACCGGTCGCGGTCGTGACGCGGCACCTCGCCGAGCACCTGCGCGATGAGGTCCTCGACGTAGTCCCGCGTGATCGGGGTGCCGTCCTCGGTCGCGCGGTCCTGGTGGATCCACTGCCAGATCTGCGAGCGGCTGATCTCGGCGGTCGCGGCATCCTCCATCAGTCCGTCGATCGCGACGGCACCCAGCCCCCGCAGCCATGCCTCGATGTAGCGGATGCCGACCGAGACGTTCCCGTGCACGCCCGCCGCCGTGATCGGCAGGCCGATGTGGCAGTCGATGAGCTGGGCGGGTGTGACGGTGACGTCCTCGCGCCGTCGGTCGACCTGGTTCGGCCGCTCACCGAGCACGGCGTCGAATTCGGCCTGCGCGACGGGGATGAGGTCCGGGTGCGCGACCCACGTGCCGTCGAACCCGTCGCCCGCCTCGCGCCGCTTGTCGGCGGCGACCTTCTCGAACGCATTCCGGGTCGCGGCTTCGTCGCGGCGGTTCGGGATGAAGGCGCTCATGCCGCCGATCGCGAACGCTCCCCGCTTGTGGCAGGTCTGCACCAGCAGCTCGGTGTAGGCCCGCATGAACGGGACGGTCATCGTCACCTGGCTGCGGTCGGGCAGCACGAACCGGGCTCCGCGACCCCGGTAGTTCTTGATCATCGAGAAGATGTAATCCCATCGCCCGGCGTTCAGTCCCGCGGCGTGGTCGCGCAGTTCGAACAGGATCTCCTCCATCTCGAACGCGGCGGGCAGCGTCTCGATGAGCACGGTCGCCCGGATCGTCCCGTGCGGGATCCCGAGGAACCGCTCGCTGAAGGTGAAGACGTCGTCCCACAGCTTCGCCTCTTCGGCCGATTCGATCTTCGGCAGGTAGAAGTAGGGTCCGCGACCATCGGCGATGAGGCGCTCGGCGTTGTGGAAGAAGTAGAGACCGAAGTCGACGAGTGAACCGGATGCCGCGAGGGTCCGCCCGCGGCGATCGGTGACGTCGATGTGCTTCTCCATGAGGTGCCAGCCGCGCGGGCGCATGACGATCGTCGGGGTCCGCTCGGCGGTGACCTCGTAGACCTTGCCCTCGGGACTCGTGTGGCGCAGCTCGCCGCGGATCGCGTCGTGCAGCGACAGCTGGCCCTCGATGACGTTCCGCCAGGTGGGGCTCGTGGCATCCTCCTGGTCGGCGAGCCAGACCCGCGCGCCGGAGTTCAGCGCGTTGATCGTCATCTTCGGGTCGGTCGGTCCGGTGATCTCGACCCGCCGGTCCTCGAGCCCGGGCCCGGCCCCGGCGACGCGCCAGTCCGGGTCCTCGCGGATGTGCGCCGTGTCGGAGCGGAACGTCGGGTCCTGACCGTTGCCGATCTCGAAGCGCCGCCGCATCCGATCGGCGAGGCGGTCGTGCCGACGCCCGCCGAAGCGCTCGTGCAGCTGCGCGACGAAATCGAGCGCACCGGGCGTGAGGATCTCGTCGTAGCGTTCGCGGATCGGTCCGCGGATCGTCAGTGTCGTCATCGTGGTGGGCGGGGGAGGGGTGTCGATGAGGGTCATGTCGTACTCCTGAGGAAGGGGGATGCCGAGGCATCCGGTCATGTCAGTGGAACTGCGCCGTCTCGGTCGATCCGACCAGGGCGAGGGTGGCGCTGTCGGGGTTGAGCGCCGTCGACACGAGGTCGAAGTAGCCGGTTCCGGCTTCCCGCTGGTGCTTGGTGGCGGTGTAGCCGTCCTTCTCGGAAGCGAATTCCGCCTCCTGCAGGGCCACGTACGCGGTCATGCCGCTCTCGGCGTAGCCCTTCGCGAGGTCGAACATCGAGTGGTTGAGGGCGTGGAAGCCCGCGAGGGTGATGAACTGGAAGGCGTAGCCGAGTTCACCCAGGTCGCGCTGGAAGGTGGCGATCTGCTGGTCGTCGAGGTGACGCTTCCAGTTGAAGCTCGGCGAGCAGTTGTAGGCGAGCAGCTTGCCGGGGAAGCGCTCGTGGATCGCCTCGGCGAATGCCCGCGCGAGTTCGATGTCGGGCTCGCCGGTCTCGACCCACAGCAGATCGGCGTAGGGGGCGAAGGAGAGGCCGCGGCTGATGACGGCGTCGAGCCCGGGCCGCACGCGGTAGAACCCTTCGCTCGTGCGCTCGCCGGTCGTGAACTCCTGATCGCGCGGGTCGACGTCGCTCGTGAGCAGATCGGCGGCGAGGGCGTCGGTGCGGGCGATGATGACGGTCGGCACGCCCGCGACGTCGGCGGCGAGCCGGGCGGCGTTGAGCGTGCGGATGTGCTGCTGCGTCGGCACGAGCACCTTGCCGCCCAGGTGCCCGCACTTCTTCTCGCTGGCGAGCTGATCCTCCCAGTGGATGCCGGCGGCCCCCGCCTGTATCATCGACAGCGCCAGCTCGTAGGCGTTGAGCGGTCCGCCGAAGCCCGCCTCGGCGTCGGCGACGATCGGGGCGAGCCAGTCGCGGGTCGCGCCGCCCTCGGCGTGCTCGATCTGGTCCTGCCGCGCGAGTGCGTTGTTGATGCGTCGGACCACCGAGGGCACCGAGTTGGCGGGGTAGAGGCTCTGGTCGGGGTAGGTGTGCCCTGCCAGATTGCCGTCGGCGGCGACCTGCCACCCCGACAGGTAGATCGCCTTGAGGCCGGCGCGCACCTGCTGCACGGCCTGACCGCCCGTGTAGGCGCCGAGCGCGTTGATGTAGTCCTCGGTGTGCAGCAGGTTCCAGAGGTTCTCGGCGCCACGACGCGCGAGCGTCGATTCCTCGCGAACCGAGCCGCGCAGGCGGATGACGTCCTCGGCGGTGTAGGTGCGTTCGATGCCGTCCCAGCGCGGGTCGGCATCCCATTCCGCCTGCAGGTCGGCGGCGGTCTGCGTCTGGTCGCCGGCGCGCATCGGCCGGGCGGCGGGTGTGGTGGGGAAGGTCATGGTGTCCTCCGGTGGGGTCGAGAGCGGGTCGTGACACCACTGTGCGAGAAGAACGTGCCCTACCGACGGTGCGGGCGAGGAGAAGATTGCGCGTTCTTCTGTTCCCGTGACACACTCCCGGACATGACGATCGACGAAGATCGGGTGGATGCGGCGTCCGCGGAGCCCGGAGCCGACGCGCTGAGCATCGGCCGCCGGATCCGGCAGGTGCGCACCGCCCGCGGCATGACCCTGGACGAGCTGGCCGCCGCCGTCGCGCGGGCACCGAGCCAGCTGTCGATGATCGAGACCGGCAAGCGCGAGCCCAAGCTGACGCTGCTGCAGACGATCGCCCGAGCACTCGGGACGACGATCGACGCGCTCATCGCCGCCGAGCCCCTCGACGAGCGCGCGACCCTCGAGATCGCCCTCGAACGTGCGATGAAGGGTCCGACGTTCCAGGCCCTCGGCATCCCGCCGTTCCGCATCGGCAAGTCCGTGCCGGACGGCGTGCTCGAGACCCTGCTCTCCCTGCACGGCGAGATCGAGCGGCTGAACGACGAGCGGTCGGCGACGCCGGAGGAGGCACGTCGCGCGAACGTCGAGCTCCGGCACCTCATGCGCCGGCAGGACAACTACTTCGCCGAACTCGAGGAGCAGGCCGAGCGCATCCTCGCGGCCGTCGACCACCCCGGCGGACCGCTCACGCAGCGGACCGCGTCCGAGATCGCGGCGCACCTCGGCTACTCGCTGCACTACGTGTCTGACCTGCCGGCATCCACCCGTTCCGTCGCCGACAACCGCACGGGGCGGCTGTACCTCTCGAGCACGATTCCAGGGCGGGGCGATTCACGCACCCCCGTGCTGCAGGCCCTCGCCGGTCGCATCCTCGGGCACGTCGAGCCGCGCTCGTACGCCGAGTTCCTGCGGCAGCGCGTCGAGACCAACTACCTGGTCGGGGCGCTCATGGTGCCCGAGTCGCACGCCGCGGCGTTCCTCCATGACGCGAAGTCGCGCCGGGCGATCTCGATCGAGGACCTGCGCGACGCATACTCCGTCTCGTATGAGACGGCCGCGCACCGATTCACCAACCTCGCGACGCGGCACCTCGGCATCCCGGTCCACTTCCTGAAGGTGCACGAATCCGGCACGATCACGAAGGCGTACGAGAACGACGACGTGAACTTCCCGGCCGACCGATTCGGGTCGATCGAGGGCCAGCTCTGCTGCCGCCGCTGGACGAGCCGGGTCGTCTTCGACATCCCCGACAAGTTCAATCCGTACTACCAGTACACCGACACGGGCAACGGGACGTACTGGTGCACCGCGCGAGTGGAGTCCTCGAGCGACGGCGCCCACTCGGTCAGCGTCGGCGTGCGCTTCGACGACACGAAGTGGTTCATCGGGCGCGAGACACCGAACCGCGGGGTGTCGCGGCACGGCGTCGACGTCTGCTGCCGGCGCCCTCCCGCCGAGCTCGAGCGCACCTGGCGCGACCAGGCCTGGCCGAACGTCCGGACACCCCGCACGCTGCTCGCGACCCTGCCGACCGGGGCCTTTCCCGGGGTCGACACGACGGACCTGTACGAGTTCCTCGAGGCCCACGCGCCGGAGTGAGGTCGCCGGCGTTCGGCGGCGTCCGCGACGGCCGCCCGCGTGCCCGCGCGTCAGCCTCCGAGCTGCAGGGCGGCCCACACCTCGGCGCGGCCGGCGAAGGAGGACAGATCTGTGCCGAGCACCCGCTCGGCGGCCGTGAGGCGGCTGCGGACGGTGTGTCGGTGCACGCCGAGGGCTGCCGCGGCGCCGTCAATCAAGCCGTCCGCCGCGACCCATGCGCGCAGGGTCTCCTCGAGCCGCCCGCCGTGCTCGCGGTCCTGCCGACGCAGCGGTTCGAGGAAGGCGGCGGCGACCGTGGGGGCGGTCCCCGCCGACAGCGCCGACAGGATGCCGCCGGCCTGCACCTCCGCGAAACGTGCGACACCTGCGCCCGCCGCCCGACCGCGCGCCGCGCGGGCCTGATCCACTGCCCGCGCGAACGCGGCGTACGGTGCAGGCTCGGACACTCCCAGCCGCGCCTCGAAGCGGTCGGCGAACTCGTCGAGGGAAGCGGCGGCGGATGCCGGGACCACGATCACGACGTCGTCATCGACCCCGCCGAAGAACAGGCCCCCGTGGCGCTCCTCGGCGCGAAGCTCGAGCAGGTCGAGCAGGGAGTCCGCGCGTCGACCGGCGGCATCCGTCACCGCGACGACCACCGGCGCGGCGGGCAGGGCGCCCCACACGTCCCGGGAGATCTGGCGGGCGAGTGCCGGGTCGCCGGTGAGGAGCGACCGCACCATCCCCGAACGCAGCGCCTTGCGTGCGCGCGACAGGCGCTGGTGCTGCTCGAGCGCGAGCCCCGCCATCGCGATCACCGCGGTGACGACGTCGCGGCCGGCGCGGTCGAGCTCGCCCGCGGCGATCGCGAGGACACCGCGCAGCTCGCCGCCGCGTCCGAGGGTCTGCAGGGTGAACGCGTCCGCGTCCGAGTGCAGCGACGACCCGGCGCGCGCGCCGCGCCGGAGCACCGCACCCACCTCGGTGCGCAGCGTCTCGGCCGCGCCGGGGGAGAGCGCGCCGACCGGGTGCTCGCGCACCAGCTCGCCCGCGGCGTCGTACATCCCGACCCACGTGTCCAGCTGCTTGGCGAGCTCGGCGATCGTGGCGCCGAGACCGTCGGGCCGCAGGGCGGCGAGGGCGAGGGCCCGCTGTGCCGAGAGCGCCCACGTGCGCCGCGCGTACGCCTGCGCTGCGACCGCCTCGGCGTTCGCGCGGGCGACGGCGATGAACGGCGTGCTGTAGGGGACCTCGAAGAGGGGCAGCCCCGCGTTCCGGCACGCCGCTGCGAGCCCCGAGGGGATGCCGTCGCGCACGACTTCGGTCCCGAATCCGAGCGCCGCGACGCCGCGGTCGACCAGGCGCCGCACGTACGCGTCGAACGGGTAGTCCTCACCGGCCGGGAACTGCGTGCCGGTGGTCAGCAGGACGAGGTCCTCGGCCAGGAACGGTGTCGGATCGTCGAGGTCCGAGCTGTGCACCCATCGCGTGGGCCGGTCCAGGGCTCCGGGCCGGAGCGCGTCCTCGCCGTCCGCGAGTCGCAGCGCGAGCTCGCGGCGCGCGAGCAGGGCGCGCAGGGTCGGCTCCGACTCACGGGTGACCATGTCGGCTCCCTCCAGGTGTACGCGGTGTACAGCGATGAACCGAGAATAGACGTCATGGCGAATGACCGCGCGTCCGGTGGCCCCTACGCTCGCGGCATGAGCACCTCGACCGCAGCCGTCACCACGCCCCTGGGCGGACCGTCCCTTCCCCAGGAGCGCCGCCTCGAGACCGCGATCCCGGGACCCCGCTCGCAGGAGCTGCTCTCGCGCAAGGCCGACGCCGTCGCCGCGGGTGTCGGGCACACCGTCCCGATCGCTGCCGTCGCCGCCGGCGGCGGCGTGGTCGTCGACGCCGACGGCAACTCGCTGATCGACCTCGGCTCGGGCATCGCCGTCACCACCGTGGGCGTCGCGCATCCGAAGGTCGTCGAGGCGATCGCCGCGCAGGCGGCGCAGCTGACGCACACGTGCTTCATGATCTCGCCGTACGAGTCGTACGTCGAGGTCGCCGAGAACCTCAACCGGCTCACCCCCGGCGACCACGCCAAGAAGAGCGCCCTGTTCAACTCCGGCGCCGAGGCCGTCGAGAACGCCGTGAAGATCGCCCGCAAGTTCACCGGCAAGCAGGCGGTCGTCGCCTTCGACCACGCCTACCACGGCCGCACCAACCTCACGATGGCGCTCACCGCCAAGTCCATGCCCTACAAGAGCGGCTTCGGTCCTTTCGCCTCCGAGATCTACCGCGTGCCCGGTTCGTACCCGCTGCGCGACGGACTGTCCGGTGCGGATGCCGCGGCCCGCGCGATCTCGATGATCGAGAAGCAGGTCGGTGCCGACAACCTGGCCGCCGTCATCATCGAGCCCATCCAGGGTGAGGGCGGCTTCGTCGTCCCCGCCGACGGGTTCCTGTCCGCGGTCGTCGACTGGTGCCGCGAGAACGGCGTCGTCTTCATCGCCGATGAGGTGCAGTCGGGCTTCGCCCGCACCGGCGCGATGTTCGCGAGCGAGCACTTCGGCATCGTTCCGGACCTGATCACCACGGCCAAGGGCATCGCTGGGGGAATGCCCTTGGCCGCGGTCACGGGACGCGCCGACATCATGGACGCGACGCACACCGGCGGCCTCGGCGGCACGTACGGCGGCAACCCCGTCGCGTGCGCGGCCGCGCTCGCCGCGATGGACGCGTTCGAGAACGACGGTCTCATCCAGCGCGCGCAGCGGATCGAGGCGCTGCTGACGGCTCGGCTCGGCGCGATGGCGGCATCCGACCCCCGCATCGCCGAGGTGCGTGGACTCGGCGCCATGATCGCGATCGAGTTCGTCGACCCGACGACCGGAGCGCCGGACGGTGCGCTCACGTCCGCGGTCGCGAAGGCCTGTATCGCCGAAGGGGTCATCGTGCTCACGTGCGGCACCTACGGCAACGTGATCCGCTTCCTCCCCCCGCTGTCGATCAGCGACGACCTGCTGACCGAGGGCCTCGACGTCCTCGCGCAGGCGCTGAAGACGGTCTGAGTATGGCGGGGTCCGACAACTGGTCGCAGCCGGTCTCTCCCGAGACGTCGGCGGGGCTCGGCGCGGTGACGCAGGCCCGCTCCAACAAGCTGCGCTCGCGTCACGTGACGATGATCACCCTCGGCGGGATCATCGGGGCGAGCCTGTTCGTCGGGTCCGGAAACGTGATCCGCGAGGTCGGACCGGCCGCGATCGTGTCGTACCTCATCGGCGGCCTGCTCGTCTTCTTCGCGATGCGGATGCTCGGCGAGATGGCGGCGTCGCGCCCCGCCATCGGGTCTTTCATGGAGTACGCGCGCGTCGGACTCGGTGACTGGGCCGCCTATCTCGTCGGCTGGCTGTACTGGTACTTCTGGGTCGGCGTGCTCGCCTATGAGGCCGTGCTCGGCGGCGAGACCCTGCACACCTGGCTCCCCGCGCTGCCGTCGTGGGCGTGGTCGCTGATCCTCATCGCGATCTTCGTGGGCACGAACGTCATCTCGGTGCGGACCTTCGGCGAGGTCGAGTTCTGGCTCGCCAGCATCAAGGTGCTCGCGATCGTCGTCTTCCTGGGCGCCGGCATCCTCTTCGCCCTCGGGCTCTGGCCGGATGCGACGTTCGCGGTGCCGAACCTCTGGGAGCACGGCGGGTTCGCTCCCAACGGCATCGGCGTCGCCTTCACCGGCGTCGCGCTCGTGATCTTCTCGTACTTCGGCACCGAGATCGCCGTCATGGCCTCGGCCGAGTCCGTCGACCCGGCCAAGGGGATCCGGCAGGCCACGAGCACGATCATCTGGCGGATCCTCCTCTTCTTCGTGGGGTCCGTCCTGGTCATCGTCACCGTCGTCCCGTGGGACGAGCTGCCCGTGCCGACGGACGTCGCCAACGCGCCCTTCACGATCGCGCTGTCCCGCTTCGGCATCCCCTTCGCCGACGTGATCATGCAGCTGGTCATCTTCACCGCCGTGATCTCGGTGCTCAACTCCGGCCTGTACTCGGCCTCGCGCATGTTCGCCGCGCTCGCCGACAAGGGGTTCGCCCCGAAGGTGGTGGCCCGCCGCTCGCGGACAGGTGTGCCGGTGTTCGCCCTCTTCGCGTCGACGATCGGCGGGCTGATCGCGACGCTCGTGAACTTCGTCGCGCCGAGCTCGGGCATCTTCGACTTCATCATGAACTCGGCGGGTCTGGTCGCCCTGTTCGTCTACGTCTTCATCGCTCTCACGCAGATGCGGCTGCGGCAGAAGATGACGCCCGACGAGGTCGCCGCGTTGAAGCTCAAGGTGTGGCTGCACCCGTGGCTGAACATCCTGCTCATCGCCGCGATCGCGGCCGTGGTCGCCATCATGCTGACGACCGAGTCCGGCCGCGCCCAGGTGTGGACCAGCCTCATCGCGACCGCCGTCCTGCTCGTGTTCTGGCCGCTCGTGCGGCGCAACCTCCGTCGCCGGCCCGACCACGCGCCGACGAACACCTCGCTGACGAAGGAGTCGTGAATGACTGAGATCACCCGTGACGTCGTGATCGTGGGAGCGGGCGCCGCCGGGCTCACCGCCGCGAACGAACTGCGCAAGGCCGGCCTGTCCGTCGCCGTGCTCGAGGCGCGCGAACGCGTCGGCGGGCGCCTGTGGACCGACGTCATCGATGGCGCGATGCTCGAGCTCGGCGGCCAGTGGGTCTCGCCCGACCAGGACGCCCTCATCGACACCGTCGCCGAACTCGGCCTCGAGACCTTCAGCCGCTACCGCGAGGGCGACAGCGTCTACGTCGGGCCCGACGGCACCGTCTCCCGCTTCACGGGGGAGATGTTCCCCGTGAGCCCCGAGACCGAGCGGACGATCGACGAGATCACCCGGCGACTCGACGCGATGGTCGCCGAGATCGACCCCGACCGGCCGTACGCGCATCCGAAGGCCGCCGAGTGGGACACCATCACGTGGGACGCGTGGCTGCGCCAGCAGAGCGACGACGACGAGGCGGTGCGCAACCTCGCCTTCGCGACCGGGTCGGCGATGCTCACCAAGCCGACGCACGCGTTCTCGCTTCTGCAGTCCCTCCTCATGGCCGCCAGTGCGGGCAGCTACTCGCACCTCGTCGACGCGGACTTCATCCTCGACAAGCGTGTCGTGGGGGGCCTCCAGCAGGTGCCGGTCCTCCTCGCCGAGCGCCTCGGCGACGACGTCCTCCTGAACCGTCCGGTGCGCACGCTCGAGTGGTCGGATGCCGGTGTCACGGTGCACGCCGAAGGACTCACCGTCCGCGCCCGCAGCGCGATCCTCGCGCTCGCGCCCGTGCTCTACGACCGGATCTCGTTCGTCCCCCCGATGCCGCGCCTGCAGCACCAGATGCACCAGCACATCTCGATGGGCTTCGTCATCAAGGTGCACGCGGTCTACGAGACGCCGTTCTGGCGTGAGAAGGGGCTCTCGGGCACGGCGTTCAGCCCGTACGAGATCTGCCACGAGGCGTACGACAACACGAACCACGAGGACCCCCGCGGCACCCTCGTCGGCTTCGTCTCGGACCGGAACGCGGACGACATGTTCCGGCTCAGCGCCGAGGAGCGCAAGGAGCGCATCCTCGAGTCCCTGTCGCACTACTACGGCCCCGAGGCGAAGGACCCGGTCGTCTACTACGAGAGCGACTGGGGCACCGAGGAGTGGACCCGCGGCGCGTACGCGGCGAGCTTCGACATGGGCGGACTCCACCGGTACGGCGCGGATGTGCGCACGCCCGTCGGTCCGATCCACTTCGCCTGCAGCGACATCGCCGGCGCCGGCTACCAGCACGTCGACGGGGCGATCCGCATGGGCCGCCTCGCCGCCCGGAACATCCTCGCGGACGGCCGGGTATGAGCGGCCGCATCGTCGTCGGGTACACCGCGACGAAAGCCGGCCGCGACGCGGTCGCGGTCGCGGGTGGTCTGGCCGCGGCATCCGGCGCGGAACTCGACATCGTGCTCGTCCTGCCGGGCGAGGGACGCAGCGTCATCACCCCGCCCGACGCCGCGTACGACCGGTACCTGCTCGGCCAGGCCGAGTCCTGGCTCGCCGAGGCCACCGCCGGCATCCCGGCGGGCGTCGTGCACCGGGAGCACGCGCGGTACGCCGACTCGTTCGCCGAGGGCCTCGTCGAGGCCGCCGACGAGTTCGGCGCCTCACACCTCGTGGTGGGCGCGGCCGACGGGGGAGCGCGCGGTCGTCACCGGCTCGGGTCGACCACCAGCCAGCTCCTGCACTCGTCCGACGTCCCGGTCGTCCTGGTGCCGCGCGGTGCCCGCAAACGGGTGACGGATGCCGGTGTGCCGCGACTCACCGTCGCGGTCGGCACGCGGGCCGGTGCCGACGTCCTCCTCGAGGAGGCGGTCGCGCTCGCGACGGCCACGGGGGCGTCGCTGCGGCTCGTCTCGCTCGTCACGGTCGACCTGCCGCCGTCGGTCGACACCGGCGTCATCCGCCTCGCTGGAGCCGCCCACGCCGAGAAGGTCCTGGACGACGTGCTCGCCGCGATCCCCGATGGCGTCCGGGCCGACATCGTGACGGCGAAGGGCGACAGCATCGAGGACGCTGTCTCGCACCTCGACTGGCTGCCGGGCGAGCTGATCCTCGTCGGTTCGAGCCGCCTGGCCCAGCCGCGTCGCCTCTTCCTGGGTTCCGTCGCGGCGAAGCTGCTGAGCGAGATCCCGGTCCCGATGGTCGTCGTGCCCCGCACCCGCACCCCCGAACAGTCCCGCTGACCCGAAGGAGCTCGACGATGAGCCAGCACGCCGCAGAGAAGATCCCCGGGGCCACAGACGCCGCGATCTCCGCCAAGGGCCTGAGCGCCGGAACGGTGGGCCTGGTCGGAGCCGTCGTGATCGGCGTCTCCACGATCGCCCCCGCCTACACGCTCACCGCCTCCCTGGGACCCACGGTCTCCGCTGTGGGTGTCCAGGTCCCCGCCGTGATCCTCGTCGGGTTCATCCCGATGCTGCTCGTCGCTCTGGGGTACCGCGAGCTGAATCGGGTGATGCCCGACTCCGGCACGAGCTTCACGTGGGGTGTCCGCGCCTTCGGCCCGTGGATCGGCTGGATGACGGGATGGGGGCTGATCGCCGCCACCGTCATCGTGTTGTCGAACCTCGCCGGGATCGCGGTCGAGTTCCTCTTCCTGCTGATCGCACAGATCACCGGGAACGAGGCCATCGCCGACCTCGCCTTCAACCCGTTCATCAACGTCGGTGTGTGTCTCCTGTTCCTTGTGGGCGCCACGCTCGTGTCCTACCGCGACATGCAGACCACGCAGAAGTTCCAGTACGTCCTCGTCGGATTCCAGGTCGTCGTGCTGGTCCTGTTCGCCGTCGCCGCTTTCGTGAAGAGCTTCAGCGGAGACGGCATCGACCACCTCGCCTTCGACTGGTCGTGGGTCAACCCGTTCGAGGTGTCGAGCTTCAGCGCCTTCGCCGCGGGGATCTCGCTGTCGATCTTCATCTTCTGGGGCTGGGACGTCGTCCTCACGATGAACGAGGAGACGAAGGACCCCGACCGGACGCCTGGCCGCGCCGCGATGGTGACGGTCGTCGTCGTGATGGCGCTGTACCTCGCGCTGTCGGTCAGTCTGATGATGTTCGCCGGCGTCGGCACCGGGGAGCTCGGGCTCGGCAACGAGGACATCTCGGCGAACGTCTTCTTCGCCCTGTCGGGCCCGGTGCTCGGGCCCCTGGCGTTCCTCGTCTCGCTGGCGGTGCTGTCGAGCTCAGCGGCATCCCTCCAGTCGACGGCGGTCGGACCGGCGCGCACGCTGCTCGCCATGGGGCATTACGGCGCCCTGCCGCGGCGGTTCGCCGCCGTCAGCCCGCGGTTCTTCACACCCGGGTTCGCGACGGTCGTGTCCTCCGTCGTCGCCGCCGTGTTCTACGCGGTGATGAGGCTCCTCAGCGAGAACGTCCTCACCGACACGATCCTGTCCCTCGGGATGATGATCTGCTTCTACTACGGGCTGACCGCGTTCGCGTGCGTCTGGTACTTCCGCAGGCAGTGGTTCGATTCCGTCCGGTCCTTCCTGTTCACGCTCGTGTCGCCGCTCGTGGGCGGGGTGATCCTCGCCGTCATCTTCGTCACGACGCTCATCGACTCGATGGACCCGGCCTACGGATCCGGTTCCGAGGTGTTCGGGGTGGGACTGGTCTTCATCCTCGGCATGCTGATCATCGTCGTGGGCATCCTCACCATGATCTGGCAGTCCGTTCGCCGTCCGGCGTTCTTCCGCGGGCAGACGCTCACGATGGACGCACCCCCCAGCGCGCGGAAGCTGCGCGCAGAAAGCGAGAACATCCGATGACCTCCCGCGAGTCCGAGCTCCTCTCCGCCGTCCCGAACCAGCTCTTCATCGGGGGCCAGTGGGTGGATGCCGAGGAGGGCAAGACGCTCGACGTCTTCGACCCGTCGACGGGAGAGGTGATCCGCCGCATCGCGGACGCCTCGCCGTCCGACGGCATCCGCGCCCTCGACGCGGCCGTCGCCGCGCAGGAGGCGTGGGCGGCGACCGCCCCGCGGGAGCGCAGCGAGATCCTGCGTCGCGCCTTCGATCTCGTCCAGGCGCGGAAGGAGGATCTCGCGCTGCTCATGACGCTCGAGATGGGCAAGCCCCTCGCGGAGTCGCGCGGCGAGGTCGCCTACGGCGGCGAGTTCCTCCGCTGGTTCAGCGAGGAGGCGGTGCGGATCACCGGGCGCTACGGGATGAATCCCGAGGGCACCGGGCGGATGGTCGTCTCGCAGCGGCCCGTCGGTCCCTCCTTCTTCATCACCCCGTGGAACTTCCCGCTCGCGATGGCGACCCGCAAGATCGCCCCGGCGCTCGCCGCGGGCTGCACCGTCGTGATCAAGCCGGCGGAGCTCACGCCGCTCACCACTCTCTTCTTCGCGCAGCTGCTCGCGGAGGCGGGGGTGCCCGCCGGTGTCGTCAACGTCATCACGACCGCGTCGTCGAGCTCGGTCTCGGCGCCGATCATCGCCGACCTGCGGCTGCGGAAACTTTCCTTCACGGGCTCGACCCCCGTGGGCCAGAAGCTCATCGCACAGGCGGCCGAAGGAGTCCTCCGCGTCTCGATGGAGCTCGGCGGCAACGCGCCGTTCGTCGTGTTCGAGGACGCCGACCTCGACAAGGCCGTCGACGGCGCAATGCTCGCGAAGTTCCGCAACATCGGTCAGGCGTGCACGGCGGCCAATCGCTTCATCGTGCACGAGGCGGTCGCTGCCGAGTTCTCCCGGCGCATCGCCGAGCGTGTGAGCGACATGACCATCGGCCGGGGCACCGAGGACGGCGTGCAGATCGGCCCGCTCATCGACGACCGTGCGGTCGCGAAGGCGACCGAGCTCGTGGGCGATGCCGTCGCGCGCGGCGCCCGCATCCTCGCCGGGGGCAACGCCCTCGAGGGGCCGGGCACGTTCTACGAGCCGACGGTCGTCGAAGGCGTCGTGCCCGGCAGCGCGATCCTGCGCGAGGAGATCTTCGGACCGGTCCTCGCCATCACCACCTTCGCCGATGAGGACGAGGCCGTACGCCTCGCCAACGACACCGAGTACGGCCTGGTCTCCTACGTCTTCACGCAGGACCTCGCCCGCGGCCACCGGATGATCGACCGGCTCGAGACCGGCATGATGGGGCTGAACGTCGGGGTCGTCTCGAACGCCGCCGCGCCGTTCGGCGGTGTCAAGCAGTCCGGCATGGGTCGCGAAGGCGGCCTCGAAGGCATCCACGAATACCTGAACGTGAAGTACACCCTGATCCCCGCGTGAGCGGGACGAAGAGGAGCATCATGAGCGATTACGCCGTCATCGACCCCGCCACGGGGCAGACCCACGCCACCTACCCGACCGCGACCGCCGACGAGGTGGAGAGCGCACTCGCGCGTGCGGACGAGACTGCCCGCGGATGGGGGCGCACCTCCACCCCCGCCGAGCGCGCCGACCTGCTGCGCCGCGTCGCGCAGCTGCACCGCGAGCGTCGCGAGGAGCTCGCGAAGATCATCGTCCGCGAGATGGGCAAGCAGATCGACGGGGCGCTCGGCGAGGTCGACTTCGCCGCCGACATCACCGAGTACTACGCCGACCACATCGACGAGATCACCGCCGACACACCCGTCCCCATCGACGGCGACGGCACCGCCGTCATCCGCAAGACGCCCCTGGGCGTGCTCCTCGGTGTCATGCCGTGGAACTTCCCCTACTACCAGGTCGCCCGCTTCGCGGCGCCGAACCTGGCGCTCGGCAACACGATCCTCCTGAAGCACGCGCCGCAGTGCCCCGAGTCGGCAGCCGCCATCGAGGCGATGTACCGTGACGCGGGCTTCCCCGAGGGGGCGTACACCAACGTCTACCTGACGAACGAGCAGGCCGCCGACGTCATCGCGGACCCGCGGCTGCAGGGGGCCTCGGTGACCGGCTCGGAGCGTGCCGGTGCCGCCGTCGCCGAGGTCGCCGGACGGAACCTCAAGAAGGTCGCGCTGGAGCTCGGCGGGTCGGACCCGTTCATCGTGCTCTCCGCCGACGACATCGACGCCGTCGCACAGGCGGCGGTCGACGCTCGTCTGGACAACACCGGCCAGTCGTGCAACGCGGCCAAGCGCTTCATCGTCGTCGACGGCCTGTACGACGCGTTCGTCGAGGCGTTCACGGCCAAGATGTCGGCGGCGAGCGTCGGCGACCCGTGGAGCTCCGACACCGTCCTCGGGCCGCTGTCCTCGGTCGCCGCCGCCGAGCGTCTCGAGAAGCAGATCCAGGATGCCGCGGCCCAGGGCGCGACGATCGTCACCGGAGGCACCCGTGACGGCGCGTTCTTCGCGCCGACCGTGCTCACCGGCGTCACGCCCGAGATGGACGTCTACCGTGAGGAGCTGTTCGGTCCCGCAGGCGTCGTCTACCGGGTCGCCGACGAGGACGAGGCGGTCCGCCTCGCCAACGACACCCCCTTCGGGCTGGGGTCGTACGTCTACACGACCGACCCCGAGCAGGCGACGCGCGTCGCCGACAAGATCGAGGCAGGGATGGTCTACGTCAACCTGGTCCTCGCCGACGAGCCGGGGCTGCCCTTCGGTGGCATCAAGCGCAGCGGCACGGGCCGCGAGATGGGGCTGCTGGCGGCGGACGAGTTCGTCAACAAAAAGCTCATCCGCGTCGGCTGACGGGACGACGAGGGGGCGGTATCCGATCGGATGCCGCCCCCTCGTCGTGCGTCTCAGATCGAGACCGTCGCGCGGATCTCCGCTGCGTCGGCGTGGCGTCCCAGGCTCTCGTAGACGTCGCCGAGCTCGAGTGCCGCCTGCTGGCGGACGGGCTCGTTCTCCCCGGCGTGGTCGAGGGCCGAGCGGTACGCCGCCACCGCATCGGCGGGCCTCTCCGCGCCGACGAGGAGCCGGGCAGCCAGCAGTTCCGAGCCGGCGCCGGACGGCGCATCACCTGCGTGGGCGAACGCGTCCGCCGCCTGCAGAGCGGTGGCCACCGCCACGTCGGTCTCGCCCCGGGAGGCGAACAGCCGCGCGCGCGTGTCGAGCACATCGGCGACGTACCAGTGTGCGTCGTTCGCGCGACCGAGGGCGAGCGACTCGTCGACGACGGCGACGGCGTCCTCGTCTCCGCGCTGCATCTTGGCCTGTGCGAGCAGGTGCAGGGCCTCGGCGAGAAGCCCCACCTGGTCCTCGCTGCCCCGGATCAGGCTGATCGCGGTGTCGAACGCGAGCACGGCGTCGTCGAACTCGGCGAAGTTGCCGAGGTGCCGCCCCTGCTGCACGAGCGCGTGCGCCTGCCCCTCGGCCTCACCGGCCTCCTCGTGCAGGTCGGCGGCGAATCCCCACGCGCCGACGGCGTTGCCGTAGTCGCCCGCGCCCTCGTAGGCGCGGGCGATCAGGCCGACGGTGATCGCCCGGGACCCTGCGGGGACCTCGGCTGCCGTCTCCTCCTGCAGCACCTCGTGGAGCGCGTCGGTCGCCTCCTGGGGCATGTCCGCCGCGATGAGCGCGCGCCCGAGCCGGTAGCGCGCATCGGCGGTCGGCGCGCCGGCGGACTCGAACCGCTCTGCTGCGGACCGATACCGTCCGGCGGCGAGGGAGGCCGCTCCGGCGTCTTCGTGCAGCGCACCGGCGAGCAGGAACGCCTCGCCCACGCGCAGGTCGTCGGCGCCGAGCGAGAGCAGCAGCCGCACGGCCTCGTCGGCGTCCGCGGCACCCGCCTCGAACTGCTCGGCGACGCCGCGCAGGCGCGCCCGCGACGCGAGCGTCCGTGCGCGGCGGCCGTCGCTCAGGGGTGCGGCCAACAGGTCGGCCGCCAGTTCCCGTGCGTCGTCGAACTGGGAAGCGGATGCTGCGGCATCCACTTCGAGCAGCCGCACACCCTGCTCACGGGACTCGTCGCCGGCCTCGGCGAACAGCAGGGCGGCCGTGCGGGCGTGCTCGCGGGCGTCGGCGAAGGCGCCCTCGTACATCCGTGCCACGGCGAGCGTCTGGAGCAGGTCCGCGCGCACCTCCGGGGGTGCGGCCTGTGCCGCGCCGACCTCGTCCTGCAGGAGCGCGCCCGCCTCGGCGAGATCCTTCCCGAACAGGAGCAGACCGAGGCGCTCCTCGAGATCGGCCTGGGCGGCGTGTCCGGCCGCGCGCAGCGCGGCGATCCGCTGCGGGAGGAACGCCTCCGCCTCGTCGATACGCTCGGTCGCGACGAGGCCGCCGAGCAGGTGCGACGACAGCCTCACGCGCTCGGCGGGCGCGGCATCCGTCAGCAGCTCGGTCAACGGCTGGAGGGCGGCGGACGATCCCGCGTGCGCGAGGGCGACGGCGCGCTCGAGTCGCTCCTCTCGCGTGACGGCGGGGGCGGGAGTCGCCACGGACGAGAAGTCGTGCGTGCGGATCGGGACGTCGTAGCGCTCCGCACCGGTCTCTCGCAGCCGCTCGAGGGTGCGGGTGTGGGCGTCGGTGCCGTTGCGGCGATCGAAGGCCGCCGCGATCGACGCCGCCGCCGCCCAGGCCGCAGCGGCGAGCTCGTCGACCCGCCACGGCCCGTCGTGCGTCCCGAACACCGGCGCGAGCGCATCGGCGTCGGCGCCGCGGACGGTCAGATCCGGGTGGCCCGCCGCCCCGACGGCGTCGAGGGCGAGTGCGAACGACCCCAGCGCAGCGCCGTGCGCATCGGCGTTGAGGCCGTCGTGCACGAGCCAGGGGAGGTGCCGCTCGACGAGCGCGAGGGCGCGCGCCTCGTTGCCCGTCACCGCGCAGAACACGACGTTCTTGGCGACGATCGCGAGGTTGTCGGGGTTGTCCTTCGCGAGCCGGTAGCTCCGCAGGTGCGCGGTGCGGGCCTCGTCGAACATGCCGGCGCGCAGGTAGGGCAGGAGGATGCGCGAGAGCGCGTGCTCGGGCTCCTCGCCGCACGAGAAGCCGTTCTCGATCATCTCCCCGACGAGCCGGACGGCGTCGTCTTCCCGGCCGGTCTCGATGAAGAACCCGGCGAACTGGCTGCGCACGCACGCGTCGCAGTGGCTGTAGTCGTCGCGGGGGGTCGCCTCGAGCGTGCGCTGCAGCTCGGTCGCCTCGTCCATGCGGCCGGCGGCCCAGGCGTCCTCGAACCGCGCCATGAGCACGCCGCTCGGGCCGATGCCGGCGCGCTCGTAGTGCGCCTCCATGTCATCGAGCACCGCACCGATCTGCGCGGGGGAGAATTCCGGCGACCCGGCCAGGGCGCTCGCCATCCACTTGTACTGCCAGAGCAGGTCGCCCGCCGGCTCGACCGTCGCCGGGAAGCGCTCGGGATCGGCGTCGTGGTGGGCGAGGCACCACGCGAACGAGGTCAGCATGAGGTCGGTGTCGCCGCTCATGTTGGCGCTCGAGGTCTGCCGCAGGCGCGCCTCGTACTCCAGCCGATCGTCCCCGCTCTCCTGCGCGAGGGCGACCGCCTGCGCGACGAGAGCCTGCTCCTGCGGCCCCCACGGGGTGTTGTCGATCTCGTCGAAGAGGGAACGGATGCGGGTGGCGTAACCGGTCATGAGACTCCTTCGGTCGCGGGCGGTGCGTCGGCGGCGATCGCGCGGTCGACGAGTTCGGTCAGCGCCGTCGACATGAGGGCGCGGTCGTCCGGTCCCAGCGGATGATGGCCGGCCAGCAGCGACTGCACGTAGAGCAGCTGGACGCTCAGCTCGAACACCCGGCCGGGCGCGGTCGTCGCGAGCCTTCGGATCATGGGGTTGGTCCAGTTGAGGCACAGCCGCGCGGCGGGCTCGTCGACGCCTCGCCCCGCGGAGACGATGCTCGCCGCACGGTCCAGGACGCCACCCCACAGGGCGCCGCCGGCGCTCCGGGCGCGCCCGCGGTCGAGCGCGCGGAGCACCTCGGGGTCGGCGACGAACAGCCCCGGCAGCTCCGGCCGCTCGAAACTCCGGACGACGACGTCGACATCCGGCAGCGCACCCCGGGCGCGATCCTCGAGGCCGGTGGCGGTCGCGCGGTCATCGAGCGGCGGCAGGTCCAGCCGGTCGATCTCGCCGACGACGTCCACGCGCTCGACCTCGACGCCGGGGAACAGCTCGGGGATGCGGCGGACCAGGTCGGCGTCGTACAGGTACCCGCCGTTGACGAGGACACCACTCGATGCGGTCATGCTCGCCACCTGACGGAACTCGTCGACGGTCTCGGCGAAGCGGACGAGCGGGAACCGGCGCGCCACCTCCTCGATGCGCAGGCGCCCGGCGGTCGTCTCGACGGAGAGCCAGCGCACGATGAAACGCGCGAGCTCGTCGTCGTGGCGGACGAGGGATTTGAGGGCGACCTCGTGGATCGACACGAACTGCGAGAGTCGGACCGGATCCTGCAGTGCGAGCTCGAGGATCCAGCGACGAATCGCCTCGCCGATCTCCCGCCGCGTCTGCTCCAGCGCGTCGTCGTCGACCAGGGACTCGCGGCTGGCCGTCGGGTGCAGCGCCCCCGAGTCGACGACGGCACGTGCGAAGAACGCCCAGGCGGGGAGCAGGTCGTCGGCGCGCTCGGTCAGCAGCATCCGTCGCAGGTACACGCGGGTGCTCTGGCGGGCGCCCGGGGGAGGGGCGAAGGGCAGGACGAAGGCCACGCCACGGGTCTGCGTGCCCGGCACGTGCAGCGGGATGACGTCGAGCGGCTCCGCCCCGATCAGCTCGCGGCCGTAGCCGAGCTGACGTTCCAGGTCGCCGTCGAGGAAGGGTGCGCTCTCGGTCACGGTGGCCTCGCCGCCGCCGGGCAGATCGACGACGACGGTGTGCGGCAGGTATCGCCCGAACGTCTCGGCGAGCTCGAGCACCGTGCTCGTCCCGAGGAGCGAGCGCGTATCCGGTCGCGGGGTCAGGTGGACGCTCGTCCCGACGGGGACGTCACCGGTGTGCGGCGCGACGGTGAAGGTCCCGTCGGCGTGCCCGGTCCACTCGACGGCGTCACCGCCGGCGGCGCTGCGCGAGCGGATGACGATCGTGTCGCAGACCATGAAGCACGACAGCATCCCGATCCCGAACTGACCGAGGAAATCGCTGCGCGGGAGGTCGAAGATGTCGCGCTTCGAGCTGCGCCCCACCGTCGCGAGCAGATCGGCGACCTCGGCTCCGGTGAGTCCGACGCCGTCGTCCCGCAGGACGAACTCGGCCGACGCGTCGCTCACGGGGGTGATCCGGATGCGGCCCCCGCCGCCGTCGAGGCCGCGTCGGGCGGCGATCGCATCCACCGCGTTCTGCAGGAGTTCGCGCAGGAACACGCGCGGACTCGAGTAGATGTGTCGACTCAGGAGATCGATGACCCCCCGGAGGTCGACCTGGAACTGGTGGGCGGCGGAACTGTCGGTCACCGGGCTCCTCGAGATCGTTGATCGTGCGTGCGCCGGAACCCCCTCCGGCGCTGCCGCGACGCGACGGCCGAACAAGCCTAGCCATGCCGTTCGGCGGTCGCGTGGGAGTGCGTGCGTTCGCCACCCCGCAAGGCATGCCGTATGCTGGTGTGCGCAGTTGTCTGCATTCTTTTGCCGTGCCCATGGGTCGGACGGGATGCGGATCCCCGGGTCGCAAGACCTTAGGGCGGTAGCTCAATTGGCAGAGCAGCGGTCTCCAAAACCGCAGGTTGCAGGTTCGATTCCTGTCCGCCCTGCGCGTCAGCGTCAGCTGACTCGAACCGAGCAACAGGTGGGTTGAATGGTCCAGGATGAGCCGAACGGCGAGGTCGTCGCTGCCAGCAGCGGCGCCACCCGTGAGAAGAAGCTCAACTTCTTCCAGCGGATCGCCCTCTTCATCCGCCAGGTGATCGCCGAACTCCGCAAGGTCGTCACGCCGACCCGGCAGGAGCTCGTCAAGTTCACGCTCGTTGTCCTGGGATTCGTCGTCGTCGTGATGGCGATCGTGTACGGGCTCGACCTGCTCTTCACCTGGGTCACGGACATCGTCTTCGACGTGCCGAGCTGACGAACGGACGACCATCCGTCGCGGTGACGGACGGCATCCCGGATCATCCGGAGAATCCGCCGCCTCACCGCTGAACATCGAAGCCGAACCTGCAGGGAAGTGAATCACGTGACCGAAAGATATGTCGACGACGCCGACTGGTCGACCGCCGCGGAGCAGTCCAGCGAGGACGACGAGGCCCAGGAGGGCAACGTCCTGGCCGGCCAGGAGCGTTCCGCCGAGTCCGCCGAGCACGCCGCGCTGCACATCGAGGACGACGAATCCGCAGATGACGAGCCCACCGGAGAGGATGCCGTCGTGATCGAGGACCCTGAGGCCGACCGCATCGTGAACGACGCGCTCGAGATCGACCAGGCCGACGAGGCCGAGGCCGCAGCCGAGGTGCTCACCGAGTCGCTCGCCGACGAAGAGGCCGAGCGCGCCGCCGCCGCCGCCGACGAGGTCGCCCCCTACGACGGTCCGGAGCTCGGCGAGGACGAGGACGAGGACGAGACCCCCGAGGACCCGTACGAGGCGTTCCGTCAGGAGCTGCGCTCGCTCGAGGGCAAGTGGTACGTCATCCACTCCTACGCCGGTTTCGAGCGCAAGGTGAAGGCCAACATCGAGCAGCGCAAGTCGACGCTCGAGGTCGAGGACGACATCTATCAGGTCGAGGTCCCGATGGAGGACGTCGTCGAGATCAAGAACGGCCAGCGCAAGATGGTCAACCGCGTGCGGATCCCCGGCTACGTCCTGGTCCGCATGGAGCTCAACGAGGACACCTGGTCGGTCGTGCGTCACACGCCCGGTGTCACCGGCTTCGTCGGCAACGCCCACAACCCCACGCCCCTGCGCTTCGAAGAGGCCTTCAACATGCTGAAGCCCCTCGTCGAGGCCAAGGAGGTCGCCCCCGCCAAGGCCGGTGCCGCCAAGGGCTCCGCCACGCAGGCGCGCTCGGTCGTCACCGAGGTCGACTTCGAGATCGGTGAGACCATCACGATCAAGGAGGGCTCGTTCGCGGGCCTGCCCGGGTCGATCTCCGAGATCAAGCCCGAGAGCGGCAAGCTCACGGTCCTCGTCTCGCTCTTCGAGCGCGAGACCCCGGTCGAGCTCAGCTTCGACCAGGTCACCAAGCAGTAAGAGACGCGTCGCGAAGGCCCCGCTGCGGCGGGACCTTCGCCATTCGCCCGGGGATGCCGGATGCGGTAGACTCATGTGGTTTGTGTGTCGCTTCGTCGCGCGCACGGACACCACCACGACCCGGAACCGCCGGGACCGTGGGAGAACGGGGCATCCGTCCCGCTCGTGAAAGGAAGAGGAATGGCACCGAAGAAGAAGGTGACCGGCCTGATCAAGCTTCAGATCAACGCCGGTGCCGCCAACCCGGCGCCGCCGATCGGCCCCGCGCTCGGTCAGCATGGCGTCAACATCATGGAGTTCTGCAAGGCGTACAACGCCGCGACCGAGTCGCAGCGCGGCAACGTCATCCCCGTCGAGATCACCGTCTACGAGGACCGCAGCTTCACCTTCGTCCTGAAGACCCCGCCCGCCGCGGAGCTCATCAAGAAGGCCGCCGGCGTCGCCAAGGGTTCGAAGACCCCGCACACCGTCAAGGTCGCGAAGCTGACCAAGGACCAGGTCCGTCAGATCGCCGAGACCAAGATGCCCGACCTGAACGCGAACGACATCGAGGCCGCCTCGCTGATCATCGCCGGCACCGCCCGCTCCATGGGCATCACGGTCGAGGACTGAGGGGAAGATCATCATGGCTAAGTCCAAGGCTTACGAAGCAGCAGCGGCGAAGATCGACCGCTCCACGTTCTACTCCTCCGAGGAGGCTGTCGCCCTCGCGAAGGAGACCGGCTCCGCGAAGTTCGACTCGACCGTCGAGGTCGCGCTGAAGCTCGCCGTCGACCCGCGCAAGGCGGACCAGATGGTCCGTGGCACGGTCATCCTGCCCCACGGCACCGGCAAGACCGCCCGCGTCATCGTGTTCGCGACCGGTCCCGCCGCCGAAGCGGCCATCGCCGCAGGTGCGGACGAGGTCGGTGGCGCCGAGCTCATCGAGAAGGTCGCCGGTGGCTACACCGCGTTCGACTCGGCGGTCTCCACCCCCGAGCTCATGGGCCAGGTCGGTCGCCTCGGTAAGGTCCTCGGACCCCGCGGCCTCATGCCGAACCCCAAGACCGGCACCGTGACCCCCAACCCGGCCAAGGCCGTCGAGGAGATCAAGGGCGGAAAGATCGAGTTCCGTGTCGACAAGCACGCCAACGTCCACTTCGTGGTCGGCAAGGCGTCGTTCACGGCTGAGCAGCTCAACGAGAACTTCACCGCCGCTCTCGAAGAGATCGTGCGCCTGAAGCCCTCGAGCGCGAAGGGCCGTTACATCCAGAAGGGCGCCATCTCGACCACGTTCGGTCCCGGCATCCCGCTGGACGTCAACGCTCTCGTCTGAGGTCACTGACAGCAAGGGGCTCCACCTCCGGGTGGGGCCCCTTCGTCGTTCCCGGCATTGGTAACGTCGGGAGCGTGGCCGGTGATCTGCAGACGCTCCTGGGAATCGACGCCCCGATCGTGCTGGGTCCCTTCGGCGGACTCTCCTCGATCGCTCTGACGGCGAGTGTCAGCGAGGCGGGCGGCCTCGGCTCCTTCGGGCTGTACGGGTACTCCGGCGATCGCATCCGCGAGACAGCCGCCGCGCTGCGCGCCGCGACCGGCCGGCCCTTCGCCCTGAACCTCTGGCTGCCGACGGGGGACGAGGTGCGCCCCGACGAGGTCGACCTGACGGCGGCGCGCGACGCCGTCGCTCCGCTGTTCGAGGCAGCGGGTGCCGAGCTGCCGTCACTGCCCGCATCCTTCCTGCCCTCCTGGGAAGAACAGCTCGAGGCGGTGTGGGATGCCGCCCCTGCAGCGCTCAGCGTCGTCTTCGGCGTGCCCGCGCCGGGCGTCGTGGCCGAGGCGCACCGGCGTGGCATCCGCGTCCTCGGCACCGCGACGTCGGTCGCCGAGGCGGTGGCGTTGGCGGACGGTGGTGTCGACGCCGTGGTGGCGAGCGGTGCCGAGGCGGCCGGTCACCGGGTGAGCTTCCTGCGGCGCGCCGAGGAGTCGCTCGTGGGCACCTTCGCCCTCGTGCCGCAGGTCGTCGACGCCGTCGACGTCCCCGTCCTCGCGGCCGGAGGCGTCGCGGACCGCAGAGGCGTCGCCGCCGCCTTCGCGCTCGGCGCATCCGGGGTGCAGGTGGGGAGCGCCTTCCTGCGCACCCGGCAGTCGGCGGCGTCGGACGTGCACCGAGCGGCGCTGGCCTCGGCGACCGACACCGATACGGTGCTCACCCGGGCGATGAGCGGTCGCCTGGCCCGCGGCATCCCGAATCGGGCGGTGCACACGATCGAGCGCGCGGGGGCCATCGCCCCCTTCCCCGCGCAGAACTGGCTGACGGGAGCGTTCCGCTCCGCCGCCCCGCACGATCGCGACCTGGTGTCGCTGTGGGCCGGGCAGGCCGCCGGGCTGTCGCGGCAGGACGACGCGGCGGCGGTCTTCGCAGAGCTGGCGGCGGGGCTGCCGCGCTGACACAGTCCGTCACGCGGGGAAGATCTCACGGCTCCGCGTGTTGTACTGGGGGGTCGCGCCCGCCACCGCTGGTGCGCGACCGCCTTCCACCCCCTCACCAAGGAGTTCCATGTCCCGTCGTACCGCCGCTCTCGGAGCACTCGCCCTCAGCACCGTCCTGGCGCTGACCGCCTGCTCGACGAACTCGGGGCAGCCGGCCGCCGGTGGAGAGGACCTCGGACTCGCCGAGTCCGGCACGCTGACGGTCGCGACCGAGGGCACCTACCGTCCCTTCACCTACCACGACGAGACCGGCAAGCTCGTCGGCTACGACGTCGAGATCATCGAGGCGGTCGCCGAGAAGCTCGACCTGAAGGTCGAGTTCCAGGAGACGCAGTGGGACGGCATCTTCGCCGGTCTGGACGCCGGCCGTGTCGACGTCATCGCCAACCAGGTCTCCATCAACCCCGAGCGCGAGGAGAAGTACCTCTTCAGCGAGCCGTACACCGTCTCGCCGAGCGTCGTCGTGGTGCAGGAGGACGACGACTCGATCTCGAGCTTCGCCGATCTGAAGGGCAAGAAGACCGCGCAGTCGCTCACGAGCAACTTCTTCCAGCTCGCCGAGGAGGCCGGTGCCGACGTCACCCCCATCGAAGGATGGGCGCAGGCCGTCGAGCTGCTGCGTCAGGGCCGGGTCGACGCCACGGTCAACGACAAGCTGACGTTCCTCGACTACGAGAAGACCAACGGACCCACGGGCCTGAAGATCGCGGCCGAGACCGACCCCGCCCAGAGCGCCGTCGTCGCCACCAAAGACAAGACGGCCCTGATCGAGAAGATCGATGACGCGCTCGACGAGCTGCGCGAAGATGGAACCCTCGCGAAGATCAGCGAGACCTACTTCGGAGCCGACGTCACCGAGTGATTCCGGCCCCGGCGGGCTCGGCGTGGCGCTGTGAGGCGCCCGTCGAGCCCGTCGCCTGTTCTGCGAAAGGATGCCGGTGGACGCCGACACATGGCAGCTGGTCCTGAGCTCGTTCTGGCCGATGCTCGTCGCCGGGGTGACGGTGACCATCCCCCTCGCGGTCGTCTCGTTCGCGGTCGGTCTCGTGCTGGCGATCGCCGCGGCGCTGATGCGGATCTCGGGCAACCGGGTGCTGTCGGGCGTCGCCCGGTTCTACATCTCCGTCATCCGCGGCACACCGCTGCTCGTCCAGATCTTCGTCGTCTACTACGGTCTGCCGCAGATCGACATCCGCCTCGAGGCCTGGCCGGCCGCGGTGATCGCACTGTCGTTGAACGTCGGCGGGTACGCCGCCGAGGTCATCCGCGCTGCCATTCTCTCGGTCCCCAAGGGGCAGTGGGAGGCGGCCTTCACGGTCGGGCTGCCGCGGGCGACGGCGCTCCGCCGCATCATCCTGCCGCAGGCCGCCCGCGTGTCCGTCCCCCCGCTGTCGAACACGTTCATCTCGCTCGTGAAGGACACGTCGCTCGTCGCCCAGATCACGGTCGCCGAGTTGTTCCTCGCGGCGCAGCGCATCGCCGCGTTCAGCTCGGAGTTCCTCGTCGTCTACATCGAGGCCGCTGTCATCTACTGGCTCTTCTGCCTCGTCCTCTCCTTCGGTCAGGACCGCATCGAACGGAGGCTCGATCGCCGTGTCGCGCACTGATGCACCCCTCCTCAAGGTCACCGGGCTGCGCAAGTCCTTCGGTGACAACGTCGTCCTGGACGGCGTGGACTTCGCCGTGCGTCGCGGTCAGGTCGTCTGCCTCATCGGTCCCAGCGGTTCGGGCAAGACCACGGTGCTCCGCTGCCTCAACGGGCTCGAGGCCCCCGACGCCGGGGTGGTCAGCTTCTCCGACGGCCAGACGCACGACTTCGCCGAGTCGACCAAGGGGCGCGTGGCGAAGCGGCAGCGCGCCGCGCTGCGGGACCGCTCCGCGATGGTCTTCCAGCACCACAACCTGTTCCCGCACCTGACGGTCCTCGAGAACGTGATCGAGGGACCCGTGCACGCGCGGGGGATCGCGAAGGATGCGGCCGTCGCCGACGCCGAGCGGTTGCTCGCTCGCGTCGGACTGGCCGAGAAGCGGGATGCCTATCCGCACGAGCTGTCCGGCGGACAGCAGCAGCGGGTCGGCATCGTGCGGGCGCTGGCGCTCGCTCCCGAGGTCCTGCTTTTCGACGAGCCGACCAGCGCGCTCGATCCGGAGCTCGTGGGCGAGGTGCTCCTCGTGCTCAAGGAGCTCGCCGACGAGGGATGGACGATGGTCATCGTCACCCATGAGCTCGGCTTCGCACGGCAGGTCGCCGACGAGGTCGTCTTCTTCGACGGCGGGGTCATCGTCGAACGCGGCCACCCTCGTGATCTGTTCACGGCCCCGCAGAACGAGCGCACCCGGCGCTTCCTCGACCGGATCCTCCGGCCCCTCGAGGACTGACGCGTCAGGCGTCGCGGCGGATCTCGAAGTCCGCCTCGTCGTCCTGCGGCGTGACCTCGGTCAGGACGACGTCGTCGACGACACCCCCGCGCGGCCCCTTCGCCGCCCAGTCGACGACCGCCTCGACGGCAGCCGCGTCGCCCTGCACCTCGGCCTCGACCGTGCCGTTCGACAGGTTGCGCACCCATCCTGTGGCACCGGCCGCACGTGCGGTGTGCTGCATCGCGAACCGGAACCCGACGCCCTGGACGATGCCTCGGACGACGAGGCGGATGCGGCGCATCAGGCGTCCGCCACGCTCAGCACGACCTTGCCGCGCGTGTGCCCGAGTTCGAGCTCTCGGTGCGCGTCGGCCGCGTCGGCGAGGTCGAAGACCCGATCGATGTAGACCTGGACGGCACCCGAGTCCAGGAGGCGACCGAGCGTGGAGAGGGCGGAACCGTCGGGGACGGTCTTGTACGACGTGGCGCGCACGCCTGCCGCCGCTGCGGCATCCGCGTATCCGTCCCACGCCCCCGTGGGCACCATCACGTAGAGACCGCCGGGCCGCAGGACCGTCAGGGACCGCGTGCCGGTGTCGGCGTGGACGTTGCCCACGAGGTCGATGACGACGTCGACCTCGCCGACGACCTCTTCGAAGCGTGTGGTCGTGTAGTCGATCGCGACGGATGCCCCCAGCTCTCGCAGCCAGCCCAGGTTGCGCTCCGAGCCCGTCGCCGTCACGTGCGCCCCGAAATAGGCCGCCAGCTGGACGGCGAAGTGCCCCACGCCGCCCGCGCCGGCATGGATGAGGACGCGCTGGCCCTCGTGCGCATGAGCAGTCTCCACGACGAGTCCCCACGCGGTGAGGGCCGCGACCGGCACGCCCGCGGCCTCGACATGGGAGAGGGACGCAGGCTTGCGCGCCACCGACAGTGAGGGCACGACGACGTAGTCGGCGTAGCTCCCCCCGGAGCGCGGGAACGGCACCATGCCGAAGACAGGATCACCCGGCTGCAGGGGATGAGCCTCGAACGGGCTCGCGACCACGACACCGCTGAAGTCGAATCCGAGCGGGCTCGTCGTGGGATCGGTGACCAGCCCGTGGAGGCCGCGGCCGGCACGCGTCTTGGCGTCGATCGGGTTGATCCCGGCGGCGACGACGCGCACGAGCAGCTCGCTGAGGGCCGGTTTCGGCACGGGGAGCTCGGCGACGCGAAGCGCCTCCGCTCCGCCGGGAGTGTCGTAGACGATCCCCCGCATGAGGGGGGGAGGAGCGGTCACCTCGACGACCTCGCTCGCACTGGGGGCTGCGGATCGCAGCGGCCGGAATCGCATCGGCTGCTCCTTCTCACCTTCGCTCGACGGCGAGCGCTGGGGGTGCTCGGTGGAAGACCAGTCAATCGCGCCATTGTCTCGATGGTGTTACGCCGGCATCACCGGAGCGAGAAGCCCGACGGTGACCTACGCGGTGGGGCCGCCGTCGGGCTGTGATCCGGCCACGAGGGCGTGGAGCAGACGGGCGAGGTTCTCGATGTCCTCGACGCGCCAGTCCTCGAGGGCTGCGAGGAGCGCACCCTCCTGCGGGCCGCGCGCGTCGGCCAGCCGCTCTCGTCCGAGGCTGGTCGCGCTCAAGAGACTCGAGCGGCCGTCGTTGGGGTCCGGGGTGCGTTCGATGAGTCCGAGCTCGGTCAGCTCGCGGACACTGCGGCTGAGCTGGCCCTTGTCGAGGAGGAGCATCTCGGCGAGGGCGGATTGGGTGACCGGCTCATGCCGGACGATCGTCGTGAAGACCTTGTATGCGCCGGGGAGCATCCCCGGGCTCACGCGATTCGCGTTCTCGGTGATCTTGCGTCGGAAGAGCGTGATCAGGTCGCTGAACTCGCCCTCGAGGGCCCGCACCGCGGCGGTGCGGGCCTCTCGATCGGTCGAGGCGGACATCGTGTCCATGTTACCGACGCGCCTCCGCCGCGGGCTCGTCCGTCGCGGCATCCGAGACGATCGTGGGGACGATGGCCGTCGCGGTGACCGCGTCCATTCCCGCGGGAACGGACACCGTGGCCAGGTCGGCTTCCGACGCCTGGCGACGTTCGGTCGTCGTCATGGTGCTGAGGCTGCGGTTCGGCAGGAAGATCACGGCCAGGATGCTGATCACGCCGAACGGTACGGCGATGAGGAACGCCGACGAGATGCCCTGGGCGTAGATGTCCTCGACGATCACGCGCAGACCTTCCGGCATGGTGGCCACGCGGGGGAGGGCACCGGAGGCGAGCTGCTTCGCCCAGGTCGCTCCTTCCGGACCGAGAGCGGTCAGAGCCGCGGCGATCTTCTCCTGCGCGCCCCCGAACAGGTCGGTGACCCGTGCGGCGAGCGCCGCGCCCATGAGTGAGACGCCGACCGTGCCGCCGAGGCTCCGGAAGAAGGTGACTCCCGAGCTCGCGACGCCGATCTCCGAGGGCTTGGCGGTGTTCTGCACGGCGAGGACGAGGTTCTGCATCGTCATGCCGACACCCGCGCCCAGCAGGAACATGTAGACCGAGACGAGGAAGAAGTCGGTGTCGTAGTGGATCGTCGACAGGAGCGATGCCCCCGCGGTCAGCAGGATGCTGCCCACGACGAGGTACGGCTTCCAGTGACCGAATCGGGTGATGAGCGCACCCACACCGACCGATGAGAGCAGCAGTCCCGCGATCATCGGGATCGTCATGAGACCGGCCTCGGTCGGGGTCGCACCGCGGGCCATCTGCATGTACTGGCCGAGGAAGACCGACGCGCCGAACATCGCGATCCCCGTCGCGATCGATGCGACGACCGCCAGGGTGAAGGTGCGATCGCGGAAGAGCGTGAGCGGCACGAGGGGCTCGCTGGTGCGCAGCTCGACGACCACGAACAGCACCGCGGCGAGGAGGGCGCCACCGACCATGAGGATGGTCTCGATGCCCCACCAGTCGAAGCTGGAGCCGGCGCTGGTGACCCAGATGAGCAGGAGTGAGACCGCCGTCGACAGCAGCACGATGCCGAGGTAGTCGATCTTCGGCCGACGGCTGCTCACGCTCGAGTGGGGCAGGGTGCGCTGCACCATGATGAGTGCCGCGACGGCGATCGGCAGGGACACGAAGAAGTTCCAGCGCCATCCGAACGCGTCGGTGATGACACCGCCGAGCAGAGGTCCGCCGACGGTCGCGACGGCCATGACGGCGCCGAACAGGCCCATGTAGCGGCCGCGCTCACGCGGGCTGATGATGTCGGCCATGAGGACCTGGCTGAGGGCCGCGAGGCCGCCGGCGCCGAGACCCTGCACGGCGCGGAAGGCGATGAGCGTTCCCGGGTCCTGGGCGAATCCGGCCGCCGCGGTGGCGAGCACGAAGATGACGAGTGCGATCTGGTACAGCGCCTTACGGTTCACGAGGTCGGCGAGCTTGCCCCAGATCGGGGTGGAGATCGCTGTGGTGAGCAGCGTCGCGGTCACCACCCAGGTGAAGGCGCCTTGGTCGCCCTCGAGGTCGTGGATGATGACGGGCAGCGAGGTCGAGACGACCGTCGAGGCGATCATCGACACGAACATGCCGAGGAGCAGCCCCGACAGCGGGGCGAGGACCCGGCGCGCAGCGGTGGGGGTCGAGGTGGTCATGCAACTCCTGTTAGATGATTCAAGTCAACATTTGATTGAAGTCAACTATATGCCGATGTTTGATCCGCGTCAACCATCTGTGATGAGGGCGCGCCGAAGAGCCCCCGCGGGCAGAGGGGGCGGCGCGGGTCAGTCCGCGAGGGCGAGGGCGCGGAAGATGTCGCGCTCCCGCAGCTGCTCGCGACGACTGACAGGCGCGGCCACCTCGCGCACCGGCGGAGTCTTACCGGTCGTGCGGTGGTAGAGCTCGTCGATCAGAGCGGTGGCCAGTCGGACGAGAGAGCCGATCTCCGCCTCGTCACGGTCGATCCAGGCGCACCGCGGCTCGTCCCGCAGGGGAACGAAATCCTGGTGCTCCTCCCACACCACGAGCGTGCGCTCGGCGCCGAGGACGTGCTGCTGCCACCACACCTGGCGGAGATACGTGCGCGGGATCGACTTCCAGGTCTTGTTGGTCGTCTTGATCTCAGCGAGTGTGACCCGGCCGGCGGCATCCACCATGATCCCGTCCGGTGTCGCGAGGTGCCGCTTCTCGATCTCGGCGTGGAACAGGGCCGACGACGGGCGGATGCCGTGGGTCGCCGCGACCCATGCGGCGATCTCGGGCTCGCGACGCCGACCGTGGTCGGTGTAGGCGTTGCCGCTGAATCCCGAGCCGTTCAGCTTGGCCTCGGCGGCCCGGGAGATCGCCTTCTCACTGGTGAGGGAGGCGACGTCGGTCGCGGTGATCCCGCGGGAGCGGGCCCGCATCCACGCCACCCGGTCGCGGGAGTCCGCGACGATCCGGGCGGCGAGTTCGGGGGTCACCCGTCGATCCTAAGTCGCCCCTCCCGCACGACGTACCCGACCCGCCGCGCGGCCGTCGCCCGGTCAGACGGTCGCGACGCCGGCGGCGAGCACGTCCCGCGAGAGCGCATGTTCGACGGCGAGGATGCTGGCGCCCAGAACACCCGCCTCGGCGCCGGTCGCCGACTGCACGATGGACAGATGCGCCGTGGCCAGCGGAGCGGAGCGGGCGTAGACCACCTCGCGGACGCCGGCGATGAGGTGCTCGCCGACACGGGCCATCGACCCGCCGATGGCGATGACCGACGGATTCACGAGACTGACGCACGTCGTGAGCACCTCGCCGATGTCGCGCCCGGCCTGCCGGACGGCCTGGATGGCGTCGACGTTGCCGTTCTTGACGAGATCGACCACGTCGCCCACGGTGTGGGCTTCCACCCCCATCGCGCGCAGGCTCCGAGCGATCGCGGGACCCGAGGCGAGCGCCTCGAGGCAGCCGCGGTTGCCGCACGTGCAGGGCACATCCCCGCCGCGCGCGATGTGGACGTGCCCGATGTCGCCGGCGACGCCCTGCGCGCCGCGCTGCAGGTGTCCGTCCGAGATGAGACCCGCCCCGATGCCGGTCGCGATCTTGACGAAGAGGAGGTTGTCGACCGACGGCCAGGCCGTCGCGCGCTCGCCGAGGGCCATCGTGTTCACGTCGTTGTCGACCAGCACCGGCACGGCGATGTGCGCCTGCAGCCAGCCGGGGATGTCGAACCCGTCCCACCCCGGCATGATCGGCGGGGTCGACGGCTTGCCGCTGGAGTGCTCGACGGGTCCCGGGACACCGATGCCGATCGCGGCGACGGCGGTGTCGTCTCGATCGACCTGGGCGAGCAGTCTGCGCGCGCCGTCCAGGAGCCAGGAGAGGACGGCATCCGGTCCGTCGGCGATGTCGATCCGCTCGGAGAACTCCGCGAGGATCGTCCCGGCCAGGTCGGCGATCGCCACCGTCGCGTGAGAGGCGCCGAGGTCGGCCGCGATGACGACCTTCGCGCCGGGGTTCAGCGCGAACTGGGACGGTGGGCGCCCGCCGGTCGACACCTTGTCGGCGACCGCCGTGACGAGCCCGATCCGCATCAGCTCGTCGACCCGCGCGGCGATCGTCGAGCGCGCGAGCCCCGTCGACTTGGCGAGCTCTGCCCGGGTGCGCGGTACTCCGTCGCGCAGCAGCTGGAAGAGCTCGCTGACACCGCTGGCGAGGGAGGGGGAGTCTGTCATCGGGTCACTTCTTCCAGGTCCTGCTGCCGGCGGGCCCCGGCTGTCGTCAATTGTCCCCCCCGGCGGTCCTGGGCGCCGTGCATGTGACGCCGGGGGCGAGGGCTCAGGACGCGCGGCCGGCGGGGCGTGCGAACCGCTGCTGCAGCAGCACCGCCACGACGATGATGACGCCCTTCGCGACGGCCTGGACCGACGACGTGAGGTTGTTCTGGATGAAGACGTTGGTCAGGGTCTGGAAGATCAGGACACCCAGCACGGTGCCCGTGATCGTGCCGCGGCCGCCGATCAGGAGGGTTCCGCCGACCACGACGGCGGCGATGGCGTCCAGTTCGTAGAGCTGACCGTTGACCGACGTGCCCGCCGTCGTGCGGCCGAGGATCATCACACCGGCGATGCCTGCGCAGAGTCCCGAGAGGGCGTAGAGGTACAGGACGTGGCGCTTGACGTCGATGCCGGCCAGGCGCGCCGCCTCGCGGTTGCCGCCGATCGCGACCGTGCGTCGCCCGAAGGTCGTCCGGTTCAACAGGACCCAGCCGAGGACGGCGACCACGAGGAAGATCCAGATGAGCATGTCGACGCCGAGGATGTCGAGGTTCATGAAGGTGATGAACTCCCGCTGCCCGCCGACCTGCAGGGTGCGGCGGTCGGCGAGGATCTCGGCGAGTCCGCGAGCGCCCACCAGCATGGCGAGGGTCGCCATGAAGGCGACCACGTTTCCGTAGGCGATGACGATGCCGTTGAGCAGTCCCGCGAACACGCCCACCGCCAGGGCGACGACCACCATCACGATCCAGTGGGTCTGGTCGGCGAGGTCCTGCACCGCGGCGAGTGCACCCACCACCGAGGCGAGGCCGAGGACCGAGCCGACCGACAGGTCGATCCCGCCCGCGATGATGACGAGCGTCATCCCGATGCTGATCACTCCGACGATCGACGCCTGACGGAGGATCACCATGATGTTCGACAGGCCGAGGAAGGTGTCCGGTGCCGTCGCCGCCCCCACGACCACGAGGACGAGCAGCGCCAGGACGAGGCCGAGGTTGCGCCCGACGGAGCCGGAGAGGATGCGTCGCCACATCGGCGCATCCGGCGTGGCGACGGTGGATGTCGTCGTCGTGGGCTCTGTCGGGGTGAGGGGAGTGTCCGCCCCCGCGGTGGTCTGCTCGCTCACGCGGCGGTTCCTTTCATGACGAGGTCGAGCACTGCGTGCTCGTCGATCTGAGTGGAGGGGACGGTGGAGAGGATGCGACCCTCCGCGACGACGAGCACGGTGTCGGACAGGCCGATCACCTCCTCGATCTCGCTTGAGACGATCACGACCGCGTTGCCCTCGGCGGCGAGCCGCCGGATGAGCGCGTAGATCTCCGCGCGGGCACCGACGTCGACGCCGCGTGTGGGTTCGTCGAGCAGGAGGACCCGGGTCCCGTGCACGAGCCAACGGGCGAGCAGGATCTTCTGCTGATTGCCGCCGGACAGCGTCCGCGCTGGACGATCGGGGTCTGCGGGCCGGAGCTCCAGGGCGTCGATCTGCTGCCGGGCCGCGGTCCGCTCCGCGCGGAAGTCCAGGAATCCTGCGCGAGCGAATCGCGGGATGGAGGGGAGACTCACGTTCATCGAGATCGGCTCGTCGAGGACGAGCCCCTGGCTCTTGCGTTCCTCGGGCGACAGTCCGACGCCCGCGGCGACCGCGTCGACGACCGAGCCCCGCCGCAGTCGACGGCCGGCGACCGATACGGTGCCGGCCGTCGCGCGACGGGCGCCGTAGACGGTTTCGAGGATCTCGGAGCGGCCCGACCCGACGAGCCCGGCGAGGCCCACCACCTCGCCGGCGCGCACCTGGAAGGACACGTCCTCGAACACGCCGCGCAGCGAGAGGCCGTCCACGTCCAGCACGACGGGGGCGTCGGTGGGGAGGGGAGCGTGCGGGGGGAACACGTTCGCGACCTCGCGGCCGGTCATCAGGCGGATGAGCTCCGGTGTCGGGGTGTCGGCCACCGGCAGCCCCGTCGCGGTGGTCCTGCCGTCCTTGAGGACGGTGATGCGATCGCCGATCTGGCGGATCTCCTCGAGTCGGTGGGTGATGTAGACGACGGCGATCCCGGCGGCGGTGAGCTCGCGGACGACGCCGAACAGGTTCTGGACCTCGTGCGTGTCGAGGACGGCCGACGGCTCGTCCATGATGATGAGCTTCACGTCGTGGGAGAGTGCGCGGGCCATCGCGACGATCTGCTTGTTGGCGGCGCTCAGCTGGCTGACCTCGACGTGGGGGGAGAGGCCTCCGTGTCCCAGCCGGCGGAGGAGGTCACGGGTCCTCGCGGCGGCTTCGCCGCGTCGGGTGAACCCGGCGCGGGACAGCTCGTGGCCGAGGAAGATGTTCTCCGCGATGGTCAGGCCGTCGACGACGTCGAGCTCCTGGTACATCGTCGCGATGCCCAGGGCGAGCCCGGCATCCGGGTCCGGGATCTCGACGACCTCGCCTGCCCACCGGATCTCGCCCTCGTCCGGCCGATGGACGCCCGCGAGCGTCTTGATGAGCGTCGACTTGCCCGCCCCGTTCTGACCGAGGATGCAGTGGACCTCGCCGGCGCGGACCTCGAGGTCGACGCCGCGGAGCGCACGAACGCCGGCGAAGGCTTTCGTCACCCCCCGGACGTCGAGTAATGACGATGCATGGTCGACTTTGATCACGCGGTGAACATAACATGCCGACTTCGAGCGGCGCGAGACTCAGAATCCCCGCACGTGTGGGCACGGATCGCGGCATCCGCGTCGCAGACACCCGACAACCGCCTTGATCCCGGTGTCGAGACTTCTGTCGACTCAGAAACAAAAGTTGACGAATCCAACATTCATTCTGTTATGTTCGTCCCGTCAGCGCTGACCCTCCTCGCAGGTGGACTCGAAACCGAGAGGCGCGTTGGCCGCTTCACACCAGAGCTGCATCACATTCAAGGAGGAAGACATGCGCTCACGCATGACCGCCCGGACGCGCCTCGTCCTGACCGGCGTCGCCGCCGCTGCCGCGATCGGCCTGCTGGCTGGTTGTACGGGCACCGGCGCCGATGAGGACAGCGTCGTCGACCAGGGGACCTCGGCCGAGGAGAACGCCGAGACCGGAGACACCGTCACGATCGGCTTCTCGGGCCCCGCCGCCGATCACGGATGGCTCGGCGCCATCAACTCCGGCGCAGCCGACGCCGCGGCCAGCTTCGACGACGTCGAGCTGAAGACGGCAGAGGGGACCAACGACCCCATCGCTCAGATCGCCGCCGTCGAGACCTTCGTCAACGACGGTGTCGACGCGATCGTCCTGCTGCCGACCGACGGCGCCGCGCTCACCGAGGCCGCCATCGCCGCGATGGAGGCGGGCATCCCCGTCATCAACGTCGACCGAGAGTTCTCGAGCCCGTTCGCCGCTCGTGCGACGATCCTGGGCGACAACTACGGCATGGGGGTCTCGGCGGGCACCTACATCTGCGGGCAGCTCGAGGGGCAGTCGGACGCCGTCGTCGCCGAGATCGCCGGCATCGACTCCCTTCCGCTCACCCAGGACCGCTCCCAGGGCTTCAAGGATGCGCTCGAGGACTGCGGGCTCGAGGTCTCCGCCCGTGTCGCCGCCGACTTCACGGTCGCGGGCGGCGAGTCCGCGGCCTCCCAGCTGCTGTCGGCCAACCCGAAGATCGACGCCATCTGGAACCACGACGACGACCAGGGCATCGGCGTCATGGCCGCGATCGACTCGGCAGGCCGCGACGAGTTCTTCATGATGGGCGGCGCCGGCAGCAAGGCCGCGATGGAAGCCATCAAGGCCGACGACACCGTCCTCAAGGCGACGGTCATCTACCCGTCGACCCAGGCGGCCGACGGCGTCGCGCTGGCGCGCCTCATCGCTCAGAACAAGACGCTCGGGGACATCATCACCCCTGGCATCCCGAACCGGATCGTCCTCGACGCTCCGGTGGTCACGAAGGACAACGTCGACCAGTACATCGACCTCTCGTTCGAGTGATCATCGAAGGGGGCGCCCGGTGCGTGGGCGCCCCCACCATCTCCGAGAGGACACCGACATGACGGACACGCTCCGGGTCGCGATGATCGGCCACGGCTTCATGGGCGCCGCCCACTCGCAGGGCTGGCGGGTCGCCCCCAGATTCTTCGACCTGCCGCTCGATCCCGTCATGCACGTCGTGACCGGGCGCGACGCGGCCTCGACCGCCGCTGCCGCAGCGAAGTGGGGATGGTCGGAATCCTCCACCGACTGGCGGGCGACGATCGAACGCGATGACGTGGACGTCGTCGACATCGTCACCCCCGGCGACACGCACGCCGAGATCGCGATCGCCGCGCTCGACGCCGGCAAGCACGTCCTCTGCGAGAAGCCGCTGGCCAACTCCGTGGCCGAGGCCGAGGCGATGACGGATGCCGCGGAGCGCGCTGCGGCGCGGGGCATCCGCGCCATGGTGGGCTTCACCTACCGCCGGGTGCCCGCCGCGACCTTCGCCCGCGACCTGGTCGCCGCCGGCAGGATCGGCGAGGTCCGTCAGGTGCGGGCGGAGTACCTGCAGGACTGGCTCATGGACCCGGAGGCACCGATGACCTGGCGTCTCGACCGGGCGAAGGCGGGCTCGGGGTCGCTCGGCGACATCGGCGCGCACGCGGTGGATCTCGCGGAGTACATCACGGGGCAGACCGTCGACAGCGTCTCGGGCATCGTCGAGACCCTCGTCGAGGAGCGCCCCCTGCTCGGGGAGGGCATCGGGCTCTCGGGCACCGCGAGCACCGAGCGCGGGCGGGTCACCGTCGACGACGTCGCGCTGTTCACGGGGCGGCTGAGCTCCGGAGCCCTCGCGTCCTTCGAGGCGACGCGCTACCGCACCGGTCGCAAGAACGCGCTGCGCGTCGAGGTGTCGGGGACGCGCGGTGCGCTGTCCTTCGACCTCGAGCGGCTCAACGAACTGGACTTCTACGACGCGACCGCGGCTGAGACCGAACTCGGATTCCGCCGCATCCTCGTCACGGAGCACGACCACCCCTACCTGTCGCCGTGGTGGCCCACCGGCCACATGCTCGGCTACGAGCACGGCTTCTCCCACCAGGTCGTCGACTTCACGACGGCCATCGCCGAGGGCACCGCGCCACGGCCGTCGTTCGCCGACGGCCTGCACGTCCAGCGTGTCCTCGACGCGGTGGAGCGCAGCTCTGCGGACCAGAGCCGCTGGGTGCAGACGAACGACTGACCGCGGGACCCCCGCATCCGAGAAAGGATCCGCAATGGCGCGACCGATCACCCTGTTCACCGGCCAGTGGGCAGACCTGCCCTTCGAGGAGGTCGCGCGCCTCGCGGGGGAGTGGGGGTACGACGGACTCGAGATCGCCTGCTGGGGCGACCACCTCGACGTGTCCCGATGGGACGACGCCGCGTACGTCCGCAGTCGGAAGGAGATCCTCGAGCGCAACGGCCTGCAGATGCACGCCATCGCGAACCACCTGGGTGGCCAGGCGGTGTGCGACGACCCGATCGATCAGCGGCACCGCGACATCCTCTCCGACCGCGTCTGGGGTGACGGCGACGCCGAGGGCGTGCGCCGGCGCGCGGCCGAGGGCATGAAGGACACGGCACGGATGGCCGCGAAGCTCGGGGTGAACATCGTCACCGGCTTCACGGGATCCTCGATCTGGAAGTACCTCGCGATGTTCCCGCCGGCATCGCAGGACATGGTCGACGCCGGCTACGAGGACTTCGCCGCCCGCTGGAACCCCATCCTCGACGTGTTCGACGAGGTCGGCGTGCGATTCGCGCACGAGGTCCACCCGTCCGAGATCGCGTACGACTACTGGACCACCCACCGCGCCCTCGAGGCCATCGGTCACCGCGAGGCCTTCGGGCTGAATTGGGATCCGAGCCATATGGTGTGGCAGGACCTCGACCCGGTGTCGTTCCTCTGGGACTTCCGCGACCGCGTCATCCACGTGCACTGCAAGGACACGAAGAAGCGCCTCGGCAATGGACGCAACGGGCGGCTCTCGTCGCACCTCGCCTGGGCCGACCCGCGCCGCGGCTGGGACTTCATCTCCACCGGTCACGGGGACGTGCCGTGGGAGGACGCGTTCCGCATGCTCAACGCGATCGGCTACACCGGCCCGCTCTCGGTCGAATGGGAGGACGCCGGCATGGACCGCCTCGTCGGCGCCCCCGAGGCGCTCGCCTTCGTCCGCCGCCTCTCGACGTACGAGCCGTCCGCCGCGGCCTTCGACGCCGCGTTCTCGTCGCACTGACCCCGGACGCATCCGCTCGCGCTGCTTCTTGTCCACATCGTGTGCTCTGGCCGAGATCACACGCCGTGAACCGTACGAAACGTGTGCCCTCGTCCGGAGAACATGATGTGGGCAGTCGCTTCCTTCTCCACCGAGCGGCAAGGTGCGCCTGGTCTCCGCAGTCGAGGAGCGCGTTCGGCCACGACGGAGCGACGCGCGGGATGCTCGCCGCATGCGCCATATCTCCTTCTCGGAAGCCCGCGGGCTGATCCTCGACCGCGCCTCGCTGGAACGCGCCGGTTGGCGGTCGAGGGACATCACGGCTGCCGTGAAGAGCGGCCGGATGCTGAGGGTCCAACGCAACCGCTACGTCGCCAGCGAACAGTTCGAGCAACTCTGGCCCGAGGCACGTCACCTCGTTCGAATCGCCGCGGTCGACGGCGAGATGAAGGACGGGACGAGCGTCTTCTCGTACCAGTCCGCGGCAGTGCTGTGGGGGCTCCCGCTCGCCCGACATGAGCCGGACGCGGTCCACGCGAGCATGCCGGGGGACGACCGCATGACCAGTCGGCTCGGGCTGCGTCGACACGCAGACCGCCTCGAGCCGTCAGAGGTCGCCGTCCGCCTCGGCGTGCCCTGCACGACACTGGCGCGCACGCTCTGGGACGTGTGCCGCATCCTGCCTCCGTCTGCGGCGGTCGCTGCGGCGGACGCCGCGCTGCGTATCTCGCAGTCGGAATCCGACGATCCCGATGCGGGCGAACGCCTGCGTCAGGGTGCGCTCGAGATCGGCCGACGCAAGCGCGGGTCTCGCGGTGCTGCTCGCGCAGATGCGGTGATCGCCTTCGCGAACCCGCTGGCTGAGAGCACCGGAGAGAGCCTCGCGCGTTGGATGCTCGCCGAGATCGGCTTCACCCGCTTCGCGCTCCAAGTGCCGGTGCGCGGGCCCGGAGGCTCGGACTACCGCGTGGACATCGAACTGGAGGAGGAGAGTGTCTTCGTCGAGTTCGATGGCACGGTGAAGTACCGCGATGAGGCGCTCCGTGCCGGTCGGAACCTGGATGACATCCTGCTCCTGGAGAAGCAGCGGGAGGACTGGATCCGAGGCGTGACGCAGAAGCGTCTCGTCCGCATCGGTTGGGCGGACCTGAGCACGCCGGACGCGCTCGCCGCCCGGTTGGCCGCCTTCCACGTCCGACCCCGTTGCTGAGCCCCCGGCGTCGAGGCCAGGCTCCTCCCGTTGCCCACATCATGTGCTCTCGACGAGCGCATACGTTCTGGACTGTTCCGGAGGTGTGTTTTCGACCAGAGCACATGATGTCGCCGCCGGGAGCCGAGACGCCGGCGCAGAGCGGATGCCGGGATTTGGTGCGCGCGCGGGCGCGGCGTACACTGGTGCACAAGCCAAAGACCGTCGGTCATCGGCGTGCGCTCGCGCACATCGATCGAAGCTCTGCATCGCAGGGGCCCGCGCAGGTGTACGACAGACTTCCGGGAAACCGGGCCGAAGCTCCGTGCGCTTGCGCCGGAGCTTTTCTCATGCAGCCCGACCGTCGAGGCCGACGCTCCGCCACCGCGGGACGTCTCGTACACATCAAGGAGTGACCATGGCGCAGAAGGATGCATCGGTCGCCGAGCTCACGAAGAACTTCGAGGACTCGAACGCCGTCTTGCTGACCGAGTACCGCGGTCTGACGGTTGCCCAGCTCAAGCAGCTGCGCAACGCGATCCGTCAGGACGCGCAGTACGCCGTGGTGAAGAACACGCTGACCAAGATCGCCGCGAACAACGCGGGGATCACGGCGCTGGACGAGGACCTCAAGGGTCCGTCGGCCGTCGCTTTCGTGCACGGCGACTTCGTCGCCACTGCCAAGGCTCTGCGTGACTTCGCCAAGGCCAACCCGCTTCTCGTGATCAAGGGCGGCATCTTCGAGGGCAACGCGCTCTCGGCCGACGAGGTCAACAAGTACGCCTCGCTCGAGAGCCGCGAGGTTCTGCTGGCGAAGGCTGCGGGCATGATGAAGGCGACGATGGGCAAGGCTGCCGCCACCATCGACGCGCTTCGCGAAAAGCTGGAGACCGCTGACGCCGCGTAAGCGACGAGCGAGCTCTTTTACACACACCCCACATATCTAGGAGATACATCATGGCGAAGCTTTCCACCGAGGAGCTGCTCGAGCAGTTCGCCGGCCTCACCCTCGTCGAGCTCAGCGAGTTCGTGAAGGCGTTCGAGGAGAAGTTCGACGTCACCGCTGCTGCCCCCGTCGCCGTTGCCGGTGCCGGCGGTGGCGCTGCTGCTGAAGAGGTTGAGGAGAAGGACTCCTTCGACGTCATCCTCGAGGCTGCCGGCGACAAGAAGATCCAGGTCATCAAGGTCGTCCGCGAGCTCACCTCGCTCGGCCTCGGCGAGGCCAAGGCCGTCGTCGACGGTGCTCCCAAGGCCGTGCTCGAGGGCGCGAACAAGGAAGCCGCCGACAAGGCGAAGGAGGCCCTCGAGGCCGCCGGCGCGACGGTGTCCGTCAAGTAAGGTCCCGCACCTTTCCGAAGGCCTCGGATGCTTCGGCATCCGGGGCCTTCGGCCGTTTCCGGGGGATGCCTGGTGTCAGGACCAGGCGGCGTCGCGCACCGCGGCGCTCGAGGCCCCGGTGGGCGTGGACGTCGAGTTCCGGACGACCAGCCGAGGGCGGATGATGACGCTCGTCGGCTCGGCGGTCGGGTCCTCGATGTGGCGCATGAGCAGCTCCACGGCCGTCGCGCCCTGCTCCCGGGGCACCTGTCGCAGTGTCGTGAGCGCGAACATCTCGGCGTTCTCGTGATCATCGATGCCGATGACGCTGAGATCGGATGGGACGAGGATGCCGAGACGACGCGCCGCGATGATGGCACCGATGGCGACCTCGTCGCACGCGGCGACCAGCCCGGTCGGTCGCTGCGCGGGGTCGCTGAGCAGATCGACCGCCGCGGCGTACCCGGCCGACATCGTCAGTTCGGCGGGGGTGCGGGTGATGTGGTCGGCGAGGCCGGACTCGCGCATCTCGCGTTCGTAGCCCTCGTAGCGGGCGGACTCCACGTGCGGCCACAGCGACGCCGACGTCCCTCCGAGGAAGGCGATGCGCCGGTGTCCCAGTGAGACGAGGTGCGCCGTCGCCAGGGCGGCCGCGTGCGGATCGTCGAGGGTCACCACGCTCGTGCTGCGCTCGGTACCGATGACGCTCACGACCGGCCGGCTGAGGGAGAGGAGGGTGTCCAGTTCGCTCTCGGCCGGTTCCAGGCCGACGGCGATGAGCCCGTCGAACCTCTTGCGGGTGAGGAACTCGTCGAACACGCGGCGGCGGGTCTGGCTGCCCGGGTCCGCGTCGTACAGCGTGAGGTCCAGTCCCCGTTCCAACAGGGCTTCCTGGATGCCCTCGAGCACCTCGGCGAAGAACCACCGATTGACGTGGGGCATCACGACACCGACGTTGCGGGTGCGCCCTGTCGCGAGACTGACGGCACTGGTGGACGGCGTGTAGCCGAGCCGGTTGGCCGCTTCGTGCACACGCCGGCGCGCGTCGGCCGATACCTGGGTGCTGCCCGTCAGGGCACGACTGGCCGTCGCCTTCGATACGCCGGCCTCACGTGCGACGTCGGCGATGGTGCTCATCGGTCCTCCTCGACCCCGTCCGACCGTCCCCTCGGTCGAGCACTCAGCGTAGTGCCTGAGCGGGCAATTCGGAACCGGTTCCGGCCGCGAGCCGTGAGAGCGATCCCACGGAGTCGGACCCGCGACACTCTAATGGTTGCAGAACCTTGATATTTCGCTGTTGTGTCGCGGCCCGTGGAACAGTAGGTTGTCCTGGAATCGGTTCCCCAAGGATGCGGCCAAGGCTCCTCTGGGTGGACGATGATCCCGAAAGAGGAGAAGTACATGGCATTGTCACAGCGATACCGTCTTCTTGCCCCGGTCGCCCTCCTGGGCGCGGCAGCACTGGTGCTGGCCGGGTGTGCAGAAGGTGGCACCGAGGGCGAGGGCGGCACGGGCGGCGAGGCGAAGACGACCGTCCGCATCGCCGGAGGCATCACCGGCGGTGAGGCCGACGCCCTCAACAAGTCGTTCGAGAAGTTCACCGCCGACACCGGCATCACGGTCGAGTACACCGGCGACAAGTCGTTCGAAGGAAACATCGTCACGAAGGTCACGGGCGGCGACGCCCCGGACATCGCGATCGTTCCGCAGCCCGGTCTGCTGAAGACGCTCGTCGACACCGGCAAGGTGCTCCCGGCATCCGACGCCGTCGAGAGCGCGGTCGACGAGAACTGGTCGCCCGACTGGAAGAACTACGGCACGTTCGACGACGAGTTCTACGCAGCTCCCATGCTCGCGAACCTGAAGGGATACGTCTGGTACTCCCCGAAGCAGTTCGCCGAGTGGGGTCTCGAAGTCCCCAAGACGTGGGACGAGATGATCGCCCTGACCGACAAGATCGTCGAGACCACCGGCGGACCCGCGTGGTGCGCCGGATTCGCCTCCGACGCGGCCTCGGGATGGCCCGGCACCGACTGGATCGAGGACCTCGTCCTGCGCCAGTCCGGACCCGACGTGTACGACCAGTGGGTCGCCGGTGACGTGAAGTTCACCGACCCGCAGATCAAGGACGCGTTCGACGCGGTCGGCGACATCCTTCTCAACCCCGACTACGTCAACGCCGGCTACGGCGACGTCAAGAGCATCAACTCGACGGCCTTCGGTGACGTGGCCGCGGCGGTCGCGAGCGGTGACTGCGCGCTCACCCACCAGGCGTCGTTCCTGTCGGCGAACTTCCTCGACGTGCAGACCGCGGACGGCCAGACCCCCGAGGTCGCGCCCGAAGGCGATGTCTACGCATTCATCATGCCGGGCTACACCGAGGGCGAGCTCCAGGTCGAGGGTGGCGGCGAGTTCGTCGCCGGCTTCTCGGACGACGAGTCCACCCAGAAGGTGCTGGAGTTCATGGCTTCTCCCGAGTTCGCCGACGCTCGTGTCGAGCTCGGTGGTGTCATCTCCGCCAACAAGAACGCCAACCCCGACCTCGCCTCCAGCGAGTTCCTCAAGGAAGCGATGACGACGCTCCAGGACGAGTCGACGGTCTTCCGCTTCGACGCCTCCGACCTGATGCCCTCCACGGTGGGCTCGGGCTCGTTCTGGAAGGGCATGGTCGACTGGATCGACGGCAAGGACACCGACACGGTGCTCTCCGACATCCAGGCCGGTTACGAGAACTGATCGTCTCGTGACGATCGGTTGAGCCGAGCGGGGCCGGGCTGAGACGCCCGGCCCCGCTTCTCCCATCCACTCCGCCCGGTACGTCGCTGTACTCAGAAGGGGACACCTATGTCGCAGACGACCGTCGACAGGCCCGTCGACACCGAACCTCCCGTCACCACCCATGCCACCGACCCGAAGGGGCGCGCGGTCACCCGTATCGTCGTCGCCGTCGGGTTCGTCCTGATCGTCGCCGTCGCACTCCTGCTGGCCTTCACGGCGTCCAGCGAGGAATCCTCGCGCATCACGATCGGGTTCTCGCTCAACAGCTTCTTCCTCTGGCTCGGCGGACTGAACCCGCTCGTCCAGATCCCCGTCATCCTGGTGGTCTTCGGCATCGTCGTCGGGATCATCCTGGTCCTGATCGAGTTCGCCCCGCGCCCCGGCCGCGGCTACTTCATCATGCGGCTGGCGGCCTGCCTGATCATCCCGCTGCTGGCGTTCCTGCTGCTGCGCCCCTACGCGAACGCGGTGGTGTACGTCGTCGCGATCGCGCTCCTGGTCGGTGGACTGCTCTTCTTCGCCGACTTCCGTTCCCGGCAGGGCGCCGGCTACCTGTTCCAGCTCATCCTCTTCATGGCCCCGGCCAGCATCATGCTGATCCTCGGCCTCATCTACCCGGCGATCTCGACGATCTTCAAGTCGTTCTTCGACAAGTCGGGCGACCAGTTCGTCGGCCTCGAGAACTACATCTGGGTGTTCACCAACCCGACCGGCACGGCGTCGGTCGTCAACACCCTGCTGTGGGCGCTTCTGGCCCCCACGATCTCGGTCGTGATCGGCCTCGCGTACGCCGTCTTCATCGACCGCGCCCGCGGCGAGAAGATCCTGAAGGTGCTGGTGTTCATGCCCGTCGCGATCTCGTTCGTCGGCGCCGGCATCATCTGGAAGTTCATGTACGACGCGCGTCAGGGCGACCAGGTCGGTCTGCTGAACGCCATCGTCACGGCCTTCGGGGGCGACCCGGTGCAGTGGCTGGCCATCAAGCCGGTCATCAACACGCTCATGCTTCTCGTCGTCTTCATCTGGACCCAGACCGGCTTCGCGATGGTGATCCTGTCGGCGGCCATCAAGGCGGTACCCGTCGAGCAGATCGAGGCGGCGCAGCTGGACGGCACGAACGCGTGGCAGCGATTCCGCAACGTCACGGTCCCCGGCATCCGCTCGTCGCTGATCGTCGTGCTCACGACCATCACGATCGCCTCGCTGAAGGTCTACGACATCGTCGCCGTCATGACCGGCGGTCGCGATGAGACGACCGTTCTCGGCTTCGAGATGGTCAACCAGCAGCAGCGGTTCCAGAGCTACGGGCACTCGTCGGCCCTGGCCGTCGTCCTGTTCCTGTTCGTCCTGCCGCTGATCATCTACAACGCCCGATCGATGGCCAAGCAGAGGGAGATCCGCTGATGACCGTCGCAGCACCCACCACACCGGTCGACAACCGCACGGCCCGTCAGGTCGCGCGCGACACCCGCAAGAACGAGGCGATCGCCCACAGGAAGCTGACCTCGAAGGGTGCGACGATCGCGGCCGTGATCATCGCCATCTTCTGGACGATCCCGACGTTCGGCCTCTTCGTCACCTCGTTCCGACCCGGAGCCGACACGCAGTCGACCGGGTGGTGGACGGTGTTCACGAACCCCGACTTCACCCTCGACAACTACTTCGAGGCGTTGAACTCGGGCGGCACCTCCACCACCCTGGCCGCGGCGTTCGTGAACTCCCTCGCGATCACGATCCCCGCGACGGTGTTCCCGATCGTCATGGCGGCGCTGGCGGCCTACGCGTTCGCGTGGATCGACTTCAAGGGGCGGAGCGCGCTGTTCGTCTTCGTGTTCGCCCTGCAGATCGTGCCGCTGCAGATGGCGCTCGTGCCGCTGCTGTCCCTCTTCTCCGAGGGCCTCACGATCAACGAGGTGCCGATCTTCCCGGGCTTCGGTCTCAACGACGTGCAGTACAGCTTCGCCCGCGTCTGGATCGCGCACGCGATCTTCGCGCTGCCGCTGGCGACGTTCATGCTGCACAACTTCATCGCGGAGATCCCTGGTGAGGTCATCGAGGCGGCGCGCGTGGACGGCGCCGGTCACGGTCAGGTGTTCTTCCGGATCATCCTGCCGCTGGCCGCTCCGGCGATCGCCTCGTTCGCGATCTTCCAGTTCCTGTGGGTCTGGAACGACCTGCTGGTCGCGACGATCTTCGCCTCGCCCGGCGCCCTGCCCATCACGCAGGCGCTGAACTCGCTGTCGGGAACCTGGGGCAACCGCTGGTTCCTGCAGTCGGCCGGTACGTTCATCTCGATCATCGTGCCGCTGATCGTGTTCTTCGCACTGCAGCGCTTCTTCGTGCGCGGCCTGCTCGCGGGCGCGACGAAGGGCTGAGCCCCGAACGACGAAGAGGGGGATGCCGGTGGTCACCGGCATCCCCCTCTTCGTTCGTCTGCGGGTCAGTCGCCGCAGCCCAGGCGCTCCTGCATCGAGGTCATCGCCTGGATCTCGAACGTCTGCCCCTTGATCATGGTCTCGGCGACCGTGCGGACGCGCTCGTCCGAGGCGAGGTCGACCGCGGCCTCCGCCATCGGTATCGCACCCTGGTGGTGGCGGATCATCAGAGTGAGGAACGAGCAGTCCGCCTCCTGACCGGTGGCCGTCTTGAGCGCGGTCAACTCGGCATCCGAGGCCATGCCCATCTGCTCGCGGACCTCCTCGTCGGACAGCGGCTCGCCGTCGCTGCCGCCATGGGCGTGGCCGGCGGAATCGGATGCCGCCATCCAGGCCATCGGCTGATCGTCGTACTGCGGCAGCCCCCATCGGACCAGCCAGTCCAGCATCTCGCCGCGCTGCGACGACTGCCCGGTCGCGATGTCGTACGCGAGGGCGCGGAGCTCGTCGTCCTCGGTCTCGGCGTAGATGGTCATCGCCATGTCGACGGCCTGCGCGTGGTGCATCTGCATGTCGCGGGCGAAACCCGCATCTGCGGAGCCCTCACCCGGGGTCGAGCCGGCGATGCCGAACGTCGAGAAGCGACCGATCGCGAACGCCACCGCGGCGATGGCGAGGCCCACGAGCACCAGGACCCACCAGGGCGGGAGGGTGCGCCCGACGCCCGGCTCGTCGTCGACGGTGCTGTCGGTCACTGCTTGCCGGGTGCGTCCAGGGCGCCGGTGCACGCGGCACCCGGCTCGGGACCGTTGACGTTGCGCCAGTAGGCCTTGATGAACTCGCCGATGCGCTCGTCGTCGGGGGAGTCGACCTTGAGCTGGGCGTTCCATGCGCTGACGGCGATCGGGGTGTCCATGTCCTCGTAGGGCGAGAGGATCGTGTAGTCCGACGGCAGCTGTGCGTCGAGGGCGTCGATACCGGCCTGGTCGACCTGAGCGGGGTCGTAGGTGATCCAGACGGCGCCGTGCTCGAGGGCGTGGACGGCGTTCTCGTTCGGGACGGGCTGATCGTAGACGCCGCAGTTCAGCCACACCGCGTTGTGGTCGCCGCCGGCGGGAGGCGTCTGCTCGTAGTCGACGGCGCCCTCGACGTGGTTCGCGGTGTGCTCGAAGGTCTGCACACCCGAGATGCCCGAGCCGTCGCCGTCACCGCGCGCGACGGTCACCGGGCGGGGAGTGAGGACGACCGAGGCGACCACGAGGCCTACGATCACGACGGCGGCGGTGGCGCCGACGATCCACCAGGTGGTCTTCGTGCGGCGGCGCTTGGCGAGCTGCCGCTGATACTCGGCGAGCTTCTGCTGCTTCTGCTGCTCGCGCTGCTGCTTCACGGTGAGGTTCAGCTGCGCCTGCGTCGCGGGGTTGCCGCTGGTCCGCTTGCCGGTGGGATCGTTCGGGGTCATGGGGGTGGCCTCGTCGGTCGGGATGAATGGGCGCGGGCGCGCTCCCGAAGATTTTATTCGCCTGCATCTGCACGAGCCCTGGGGGAGCGGGTTTCATAGCGTCTCGTGACGTGGGAGGCATGGAGTCCCGCGCGCGCAAGGGGTGCGTCCGGGATGACGATGTCGGCCAGGATGGGGCGATGACGGTCCCCACGCACGAACATGAGATCAGCATCGGTCTGCGCCTCGCGGTCATCGGCGCCATCCTCCTCGTCGCGGCTGTGGCGACCGGGATCGCCGTCGAGTCGACGGACTCCGAGCTGATCGACCTCGACGCGTGGTGGAACAGCTACGTGGCGACGTTCCTGCCCGGCATCCGTCCCGTCGCGCTGCTGATGAACGTCCTGGGCGCCGGGGTCATCGGCACGTACGTCGTGCCCCTGGCGGGCGCGGCGCTCCTGTTCCTGTTCCGGCGGCCCTGGGGTGCCGTCTTCTTCCTCGCGGCGTCCATCGCCGGCGCCCTCGTCGTGCAGTTCCTCAAGGGACTGTTCAGTCGGGTCCGCCCCGAGGAGATGCTTGTCATCTCCGACCACGGGTCGTTCCCGTCCGGTCACACGGCGAACGCCGCCGTGATCGCCACCGTCGCGGTCATCCTCTTTCCCCGCGTCTGGGTGGTCGTCGTCGGACTCGCGTGGACGCTGCTCATGGCGTTCAGTCGCACCCAGGTGCACGCGCACTGGCTGACCGACACGCTGGGTGGGACGGTGCTGGGGGTCGCCACGACGCTCCTCGTCGCCGCGGCTCTGACGATCCCGGTCGTCCGCGAACGCGAGCGCCGGCTCTCGCTAGGCTGAGCGGCATGAGCGCCGAGGAAGCCGCCGCCGAACTCGCCCGTCTCGAGGCAGAGGCCGCCGCCGCAGAGGCGGAGCTGAAGCTCGCGAAGGCGCAGGCGGCACTGGCCGCCGCCCGCGCGGCGGCAGCGCGGACGCACACGGATGCCGCGCCGACGGACTCCGTCGCGGCACCCGAGCCCGCTGCGTCGACGGAGCCCGTCGAACCGGCGAGGCCCGCTGCGTCGACGGAGCCCGTCGCGGGCGCCGCCCCGGCGGCCTCGGAGTCCGCGAGCGGTCCCCTCGATGCCGACGAGGTCGCGCGGATCGTGGCGGGCTACACGTTCGAGGAGGCGACCCTCGACCTCGGTGCGCTCGTCAACGGCGACCCTGTCCGGGAGGCGCAGATCCGGATCCCGCTGGCGATGACCAACCGTCACGGCCTCGTCGCCGGGGCCACCGGCACGGGGAAGACCCGCACTCTGCAGGGGCTCGCCGAACAGTTGGCCGCCAAAGGCGTCCCGGTCTTCGCCGCGGACATCAAGGGCGACCTGACGGGGGTCGCCACGGCGGGCGAGTCCACCCCGAAGCTGTTGGCCCGCACCGAGGCGATCGGGCAGGCGTGGGAGCCCGCGGCATCCGTCACGGAGTACTTCGCACTCGGCGGGATCGGCACCGGCGTCCCCGTCCGCGCGACCGTCACCGGATTCGGCCCGCTGCTGCTGAGCCGCGTGCTCGGGCTGAACGAGACGCAGGAGTCGAGTCTCGGCCTCGTCTTCCACTACGCCGACGCGCACGGACTGCCGCTCGTCGACCTGTCGGACCTGCGGGCGGTGCTCACCCACCTCACCAGCGACGCGGGCAAGACCGAGCTGAAGACGCTCGGCGGCCTCTCCTCGGCGACGGCGGGGGTCATCCTCCGCGAACTGATCGCGTTCGCGGACGGCGGTGCCGACGTCTTCTTCGGCGAGCCCGAGTTCGACGTCCGCGACTTCCTGCGCACCGCTCCGGACGGACGCGGGGTCATCTCGCTCCTCGAGGTGCCCGGCATCGCCGACAAGCCCGAGCTGTTCTCGACCTTCCTCATGTACCTGCTGGCGGAATTGTTCGAGATCCTCCCCGAGGTGGGGGATGCCGACAAGCCGAAGCTCGTGTTCTTCTTCGACGAGGCGCATCTGCTGTTCCGCGACGCGTCGAAGGCGTTCACCGCGGCGATCGTCCAGACCGTCCGCCTCATCCGTTCGAAGGGGGTGGGCGTCTTCTTCGTGACGCAGACCCCGAAGGACGTACCGGGTGACGTGCTCGGGCAGCTCGGCTCCCGCATCCAGCACGCCCTCCGCGCCTTCACCCCCGACGACGCGAAAGCCCTGCGCGCGACGGTCGGGACGTATCCGACGTCTGGTTACGACCTCGAGCGGGTCCTGCAGGAGCTCGGCACAGGCGAGGCCATCGTCACCGTCATGAACGAGAAGGGCGCACCGACACCCGTGGCGTGGACGCGTCTGCGGGCACCGCAGGGGCTCATGTCCCCGACTCCCGCCGCCGCCGTGCAGGCCGCCGTCGCGGCGTCGCCGCTGCTGGCGACCTACGGCACGCCGGTCGACCGCGAGTCCGCGCGCGAGATCCTCGCCGCGAAGATGGCCGCCGCAGACGCCGAAGCGGATGCCGCGAAGGCCGCCGCCGACAAGGCGAAGGCCGATGCGGAGTACGCGAAGCAGAAGGCCGCCATGGACAAGGCGCAGGAGAAGGCCGAGCGCGATGCGCAGCGCGAGTACGACCGGATCCTGCGCAGCACCGGGGGCAGGACCCGGACCTCGCGTCGCGCCGAGTCCTCGCCGCTCGAGCAGATCCTCGGATCCAAGACGACGCAGACGATCATCGGCAGCGTCATCCGCGGCGTGTTCGGGAACGGCCGCCGGTGAGCGCGGCATCCCGCATCCGGCCCTTCCGACCGGGGGACGAGCCCGCGCTGGCGGAGATCTGCCTGCGGACCGCGGATGCCGGTGGCGACGCGACGGGCATCTTCGAGGACGACGCCATCTGGGCGCACATCTGGGTGCTGCCCTACGTCGAGCGCCACCCCGATCTGGCCTTCGTCGTCGAGGAGGAGGACGGCACCGTGTCGGGATACGTCGTCGCCGCGCCTGACACCGATGCCTTCGAGCGGTGGTTCCACGACGACTGGTGGCCGCGCCACCTCCACCGGTGGCCCAAGCCCGAGCGAGAGGTGACGAGGCAGGACGGCACTCTCCTCTACGCCTACAGTCGCGGCGAGAAGCCCGAGCGGTACGCCGCGGAGTTTCCGGCGCACCTGCACATCGATCTGCTGCCGCTCGCGCAGGGCAAGGGTGCCGGCCGCCGCCTCATCGAGACCCTGTTCGCCGCCCTGCGCGAGCGGGGGGTCTCGGGGCTGCACCTCGTGGCGTCGGGGGGGAACACCGGGGCGATGGCCTTCTACACGCGTCTCGGCCTCGCGCCGCTGCCGTCGCCCGCCGGGTCGCGCGCGTACGGCGTCACGCTATGACCGGTGCATCGGGATCGGCATCGTCGACGTGTCGATGAGCGGGTCCTCGTCCTGACGCTCGACGACCTCGATCGCCTCCTCGCGCGTCTCGACGGTGGGCACCGAGCCCAGGAGCGGCCGCTTCGCGGTCTCCTTCATCGACAGCAGGGCGATGCCGCCGAGCAGGGCGAAGAACATGATGTAGAACGCCGGCATGAAGGTGTTCCCCGTGACGTCGATGAGCGCCTGACTGAACAGCGGCGTGGTGCCCCCGAACAGCGACACCGACACGTTGTAGGCGATCGCCATCGCGCCGAACCGTGAGGCGGTCGGGAACAGCGCGGGCAGCGTCGACGCCGACACCGCCACGTAGAAGGCGACGGGGATCGCCACCATCCCGAGGGCGACGAAGACCGCCCACTCCTGGCCGATCTGCATGATGGCGAAGGCCGGGATCATGAGCACGATCGTCGAGCCGGCGGCGATCATGTAGACGGGTCGCCGGCCGATGCGGTCGCTGAGGGTGCCGATGAACGGCAGGCAGGCGGACATGACGATGAGCACGGGGACGGTGGCGACGGCGGCGCCCAGGTTCGAGACCCCGACCTCCTTCTCGAGGTAGGTCGGCATGTAGCTCGTGAGGGCGTACCCGGCGGTGTTCGTCGCCGCCACGATCGCGATGCCGATCAGCACCTCGCGCCAGTGGTGACGGAGGATGCCGCCGATGCCGTGGCGTGCGAGCGGGTCGTCGCGGTCCACGTCCCCCTCGGTCTCGGCGGCGTTCTCGTACGCGGGGGTTTCGGGGATCCTGAGGCGGAACCAGATCGCGACGATGCCGAGCGGGATCGCGACGAGGAACGGGATGCGCCAGCCGAAATCGGTCATCGCGGTCTCGCCCCACACCGACTCGGTGATCACCGTCGTCAGGGCGACGACGGAGGCGCCGGCGGCGAAGCCGACGTACGAGCCGAGGTCGAGCCAGGACGACCAGAAGCCTCGACGCTTGTCGGGGGAGAACTCCGCGACGTATGTCGTGGCGCCGGCGTACTCGCCGCCCGTCGAGAAGCCCTGGATCATCTTGAGGACGTAGAGGGGCACGATCGCCCAGAGACCGATCTGCGCGCTCGTCGGAAGGACGCCGATGAGCGCGGTCGCGGCAGCCATCATCGCCATCGTGAAGAAGAGGACCTTCTGCCTCCCGATGCGGTCGCCGAGGGGACCGAGCACGAGGCCGCCGATGGGGCGGACGAGGAAGGAGATCGCGAACCCGAGGAGCGTGACCAGCAGGTTCCAGGGCGCGGGCAGGTCATCGGCGAAGACCACCGAGATGGTGACGGCGAGATAGCCGTAGATGCCGAAGTCGAACCACTCCATGAAGTTGCCGACGACGGTGCCGCTGATGGCGGTCCGCACCCGTTTCGTGTCGACGACCACGACGTCGTCCACGTCGAGGCGAGGTGGGGCGGCCGAGCGGGTGAGGGCTCCGGAGGACGGGTGTACCGGATGACGGGATGACCTGGCCATCTCTCCACGGTACGCAGGTGTTCCGGCCGCCGCATCCGGGGGTGTCTCCCTTGACAAAACCCGATCCCTGAGCGGGGGCCGCACCCTCCCGCAGCCGGTCTATCGTGGCGACATGAGCGAGCTCTCCGCCCCCACCGGCCGCGAATCCGCCCTCGTCGCCCAGCCCCGCACGGACGGGTCGGCGCCGCGCGCGCTCGTCCTCGGAGCGACCGGGTACCTCGGCGGTCGGCTCGTGCCGCGCCTACTGGCGGCGGGCTACCGGGTCCGGGTGCTGGTGCGCACGCCGGCCCGGGTGGCGGCGTTCGTGTGGGGGAGCGAGGTCGAGGTCGTCGAGGGGGCGGCGGAGGATGCGGATGCCGTGACCCGGGCGGTCGACGACGTCGATGTGCTCTACTACCTCGTCCACTCGATGGGCGGTGGCGCCGACTTCGAGACGAAGGACCTCCGCGCGGCGGAGACCGTGGCCGATGCGGCGGCCGAGGCATCCGTCGGTCGCATCGTGTACCTGGGCGGTCTTCACCCGGCCGGCGTGGATCTGAGCCCCCACCTGCGCTCGCGCGTCGCGGTGGGCGAGGTGCTTCTCCACAGCGGTGTGCCGACGCTGGTCCTGCAGGCCGGTGTCGTCATCGGATCGGGGTCCGCTTCGTTCGAGATGGTCCGGCACCTCACCGACGTCCTCCCGTACATGCCCGCACCGAAATGGGTGCGCAACCGCATCCAGCCGATCGCGGTCCGCGACGTGCTGCACTACCTGCTCGCGGCGGCTCGGGTCGCGCCCGACGTGAACCGCGCCGTCGACATCGGTGGGCCCGATGTGCTCCGCTACGGACAGATGATGAACGGGTACGCCGTCGAGGCGGGGCTGCGCCAGCGGGCGATCGCCGCCCTGCCCGTCCTCACCCCGGGTCTCGCCTCGCACTGGGTGAATCTCGTCACCCCCGTCCCGCGGGCGATCGCGCGTCCGCTCATCGCGTCGCTGCAGAACGAGTGCATCATGGACGACCACGCGGTCGACGACCTGCTGCCACGGCCCGAGGGCGGGTTGACCTCCTATCGCGAGGCGGTGCGGCTCGCGCTGCGCAAGGTCGAGGCCGACGCGGTGGAGACGAGCTGGCAGGACGCCGAGGTCTCGTCGGTGCCGAGCGATCCGCTCCCGAGCGACCCCGAGTGGGCGGGACGGCTCGTCTTCACGGACGAGCAGAGTGCGACGACGTCGGCGAGCCCCGAGCAGCTGTGGCGCGTGATCGTCGGCATCGGCGGCGAGAACGGGTGGTATTCGTCGCCGTTCCTCTGGGCCGTGCGTGGCTGGATGGACCGACTCGTCGGCGGTGTGGGTCTGCAGCGCGGGCGTCGCAGCCGCGGCAAGGTCGCGGCGGGGGACGCGATCGACTTCTGGCGCGTCGAGGCGGTCGAAGAGGGGCGCCTTCTGCGCCTGCGCGCGGAGATGAAGGTGCCGGGGCTCGCCTGGCTCGAGCTGCGCGCGCGTCCCCAGGCATCGGGGTCGCGGTACGACCAGCGTGCCGTCTTCTTCCCCAAGGGCCTCGCGGGGCGCCTGTACTGGTTCGCGGTCCTGCCGTTCCACGGCTTCATCTTCAAGGGGATGGCGAACCGCATCGCCGCCGCCGCCGAGCGCGAGGCGCCCACCGCCTGAGCGACCTCACGCCGCGGTGACGCGTCCGTCCTCGATCCGGACTGTCCGGTCGATGAGGGATGCCGGCACGTCGGTGTGCGAGATGAGCACCACCGCCTGCGAGGGGCCGACAGCGCCGAGCAGGTCCGTGAGCAGTGCGTCTGCGGCGGCAGGGTCGACTCCGGCCGTCGGCTCGTCGAGGATCAGCACGGGGAAGCCCCGCAGGAGGGCGCGGGCGAGGGAGATGCGCTGCGCCTGCCCGCCCGAGACGAGCGCGCCGCGCTCGCCGACCCGCGCGTCCAGGCCGCCGCGTGAGCGGAGCCATCCGCCGAGGCCGACACGCTCGAGGACGGCGATGAGCTCGTCGTCGCATGCGGTGTCACGCGCGAAGAGGAGGTTCTGGCGGATGTCCTCGTCGAAGAGCATCGGATGCTGCTCGCACAGCCCCACGGTCATCCGGAGGTCGTCGGGGGCGATGGCCTGCACAGCGCGGTCCCCGATCGTGTAGTCGCCCGCGACGGAGAGGAACCGGACGAGCGCATAAGCGAGGGTCGACTTGCCCGCTCCGCTGGGGCCGACGATGTGGATCCGCTCGCCCGGGTGCACGTCGAGGTCGATGCCGGAGAGGGCGTCGCGTGCCGCGCCCGGCCAGCGCACCGTCACCCCGCGCAGCCGGATGCCGTCGCCCAGCGGCGGCGCCTGCGCGGTCGGCGCCCCCGCCGCCGGGATCTCCGGCGGCACCGCGGCCGGAACGACCTGTGCGACGCGGGCGGCCGACGCCCGGACCTGCCGCCATGCGGAGGCGGCCAGCGGAACGGCGGCGAACACCTCGAACACCGCCATCGGAACGAGCACGGCGACGGCGAGGGCGGGACCGCTGAGGTCGCCCGTCCCGGCGGCCGGAGCAGCGACGACGAGGGCGAGGACCGTCGCGGCGCCCGCGGCGAGCGAGACCAGGGCGGCGGTTCCGGCCTGTGCGGTCGTGCGCCGCTGCAGTGCACGGCGCAGAGCGGCGTCGGCATCCTGCACGGCGGTACGCGACGCCCGTTCCGCGCCGTAGGCGACGAGCACGTCGAGGCGCGAGAGATGGTCGAGGACCGCATCACGCAGGTTCGCACGCAGCGGAGCGATGGCGCGCTCGGCGCGCGCTCCGGCCGCCCACCCCCAGGCCGTCGCCGCGACCCCGGCGCCGATCAGACAGAGGGCGAGGGTCACCGCGGCCGGCCACCACACCACCGCGACGAGCACGACCGCGCCCACAGCGACCGTCGCCGAGGACACCAGCGGCAGGAGGACGCGCAGAGGCAGGTTCTGCAGCTCGTCGACATCGTCGACGAGCGCGGCCGACGTGTCACCGCGCCCCGCTGAGGCGAGTCCCGCCGGGGCGTGGGGGAGCAGGCGCCGCACGAGGTCGGTGCGGGATCGAGCGAGCTGACGCAGCACGGCGTCGTGCCCGGCGAGGCGCTCGGTGTAGCGGAAGGCGGCTCGCGAGAGGGCGAAGGCGCGCACGCCGACGACGGCGGTCGTGATGTAGAGGACGAGGGGCTGCTCGGACGCGCGCACGATGAGCCACGCGCTCACCGCCAACAGGGCGACAGCCGAGGCCTCCGAGAGGAAGCCGGAGGCGAGAGCCGGCCAGAACCGGCGCGGCGGCGGAACGGCGGCCCGCAGAACCTCCCGGGTCGTGGTCACACCGGCACCTCCCTAGCGGTCAGCCGAACCACGCGGTCCGCGATCGCGCGGGCGCTCACGCGGTGCGAGACGAGCAGGATCAGCGCCCCGGCATCCGCGATGGCGCGCAGCGATCGCCACAGGTGCTCCTCGGCCGCGGCGTCCAGCGCCGCCGACGGTTCATCGAGGGCGAGGACGGGCGCGTGCCCGCGCAGGTGGCGGGCGAGGGCCCGGGCGACGGCGACACGCTGCGCCTGTCCGCCCGAGAGGCCCGCCCCCTGGACGCCGAGGACCTGGTGGGGATCCAGGTCGGCGAGACCGACGAGCGCCAGCGCCTCGGCGATCGTCTCACGCGGCATGTCGGCGTCGCCGAGGGAGAGATTCGAGGCGACGCTGCCCGCAGCGAGTCCGGGCCGCTGGCCCGCCCAGGCCAGCCACCGGGAGGGTGGGAGGGTGCGCACATCGGTGCCGTCGAGCTCGATGCGCCCCGTGGCGGGAGCGGAACCGAGGAGGGCGTGGAGCAGGCTCGACTTGCCCGATCCGCTCGGACCCTCGATGAGGACGATCTCGCCCGAGCGCGCACCGAGGTCGACCGGCGGCAGGTCGCGCACGCGGACGGCCTCCATCCGCAGCTCGTGCGGGGCGTCCCCGAGCGGCGCCGCCGAGGTGGTGGACCCGCCCACCGCTGCGGCTTCGTCGAGGACGGCGAAGACGTCCCGTGTCGCGGCGACCCCCTCGCTCGACGCGTGGAACTGGACGCCGACCTGACGCAGGGGCAGGAACGCTTCGGGGGCGAGGAGGAGGACGAAGAGTCCGACCCCGAGGGTGAGCGATCCGTCGAGCAGGCGGAACCCGATGGTGACCGCGACGATCGCGACCGAGATCGAGGCGAGGAATTCCAGGGCGAACCCGGACAGGAACGACACCCGCAGCACCGTCATCGTCTCGCGACGGTAGTCGTCGGTGACACGGTCGATCGCGTCGGCCGCACGGTGCTGGCGCCCGAAGACGGTGAGTGTCGCGAGCCCCTGCACGGTCTCCGAGAAGCGGGTGGCGAGACGGCTCAGCGTGTCCCACTGCCGTCGCTGGACGGTGCGGGTCGCGAGTCCGATGAGGACCATGAAGATCGGGATCAGGGGAAGGGTGAGCAGCACCGTGAGTCCCGAGACGGCGTCGGCGCTCCACATCACGGCGAGGATCACCGGAGTGGCGATCGCGGTCTGCACGAGCTGCGGCAGGTAGCGACCCACGTACGGCTCGAGGGCGTGGAGGCCGCGGCCCGCGATGAGCGCGAGCTGTGCCGTGCTGCGCGTCGCCGTCCAGCCCGGACCGAGGCGGGTGATGCCGTCGAGCAGGGCCGTCCGCAGCTGGGACTCCACCCGTGCCGACGTGCGTGCCGCGACACCTTCCCGTGCGAGGGAGAGCGCCGAGCGGAGGAGGACCACGGCGGCGAGGGCGAGGAGTGTTCCGGATAGGGCGCGCCCCGCCGTCGCCTCGACGATGGCCCGGGTCGTCAGGAACGCGAACCCGACGACCACCGCAGCCTGCGCCAGTGCGAGCAGGGCGATGACGACGAAGAACGAGCGGGATGCCGTCGCATACCGCCACAGTCGCGGGTCCACGGGCGGCTGCCGCCGTTCGACCTCAGGGGTCATGGATCGATCCTCCTCCGACCGCTCAGTGAGCGGCCGCGGCATCCGCCTTCTCGATCTGCGCCCGCGAGATGCGCTTGCGGAAGACCCAATAGGTCCACGCCTGGTAGGCGAGGATGCCGGGCAGGAAGATCACCGCCGCCCAGGTCATGACGCCGAGGGTGTAGTCGCTGCTCGAGGCGTTCTCGATCGTGAGCGAGAACGCCGGGTCGGTCGAGGACGGCATCACGAACGGGAAGAGCGCGAACCACAGGGTGAGGACGGCCGTCACGATCGTGACGGCGCCGAGGCCGAAGGCCCAGCCGTCCCGGCGCCGCAGGTTGGCCACCGCGGAGGCGACGAGCGCGAGGGCGGCGGCGACGCCGCATCCGATCACGGCCGCCAGTGCCGGGGCGCCGCGGTCCATCGCGATGGCCGCGGTCCAGACCACGGTCCCCGCGGCGAACACGATCGTGGGGATCGCGACCCGGCGGGCGAGGACATGGGCGTCGTCGCGGACGCGTCCGTCGGCCTTCAGCCCGACGAAGTAGACGCCGTGCAGGAAGAAGAGGAGCAGCGTCGTGACCCCGACCCACAGTCCGTAGGGGTTCAGGAGGGTGAGCAGCGACCCGGTGAACTCCTTGTCGGCGTCGATCGGCACCCCCTGCACGATGTTGCCGAAGGCGACGCCCCAGAGGAGGGCCGGAACCACCGACCCGATGACGATCATCCGGTCGAACCCGCGCTTCCAGCGCAGCGCCTCGCGCTGGTGGCGGTACTCGAACGACACGCCGCGCAGGATGAGCGCGAGCAGGATCAGCAGGAGCGGCAGATAGAAGCCGCTGAAGAGGGTCGCGTACCACTCCGGGAACGCTGCGAACAGGCAGGCGCCCGCCACGATGACCCACGTCTCGTTGAGGTCCCAGACCGGGCCGATGGTGTTGATCACCTGGCGCCGGGAGACCTCGTCGCGGCCGAGGAACGGCAGGCTCATCCCGACGCCGAAGTCGAAGCCGTCGAGCACGAAGTAGCCGACGAAGAAGGCACCGACGACGAAGAACCAGAGGTAGGCGAGATCCATGGCGGGCTCCTAGTAGACCGTCGAGGGGGTCTGATCGACAGGCAGGTCGCGCGGGTCGGGGTCGTCGGGCCCGGGCAGCGGGTCGGGCCCCTTCTGCGCGGCCTTCAGGATGAGGCGGAACTCGACGACGGCGAGCGACGCGTAGATGGCTGTGAACGCGAGGAGGGAGATGAGCACGGTCCACCCGGGCACGCTGGGCGACACACCGTCCTCGGTCAGCATGAGGCTGAAGACGATCCAGGGCTGGCGGCCCATCTCGGTGAACACCCAGCCCACGAGGCTGCCGAGGAGGGGCAGCGGGGCCGACCAGATCGCGACGCGCCACATCCACCCGGCGACGGGACGCGTCGCCTTCTTCCGGGTGACCCAGAGGCCGGCCACGGAGATGAGGGTCGCGAGCCCGCCGAATCCCATCATCCAGCGGAACGACCAGTAGGTCACCCAGATCTCGGGACGGTAGTCGACGCCGGCACCGAACTTCTGTGTGTAGAGATCCTGCAGATCGTTGAGCCCTTCGACGCAGCCGTCGAGCGTGTGCGTCGACAGGAACGACAGCAGGTACGGCACGCGCAGGGACCAGATCTCCTGCGAGCCGTCCGGTGTGCCGATCGAGAAGATCGAGAAGGATGCGTCCGCCCCGCACGCGTTCTCGTACAGCGCCTCGGCGGCGGCCATCTTCATCGGCTGCGTCTGGACCATGACGAGACCGAGCTGGTCGCCGCTGATGGCGGTGCCGGCGAACGAGATGATCATGAACCACATGCCGTAGCGCAGGGCCGGTCGCATCGTCTCGACGTGCTGTCCGCGGCGCAGGTGCCAGGCGGCGACGGCGATGATGACGGCGGCGGCGAACATGAACGCCGAGAAGATCGTGTGTGGGAACGCCGCGAGGGCGACCGGGTTGGTGAGCAGCGCGAAGAAGTCCGTCAGTTCGGCACGGCCGGTCTCGGGGTTGAGCGTGTAGCCGACCGGATTCTGCATGAAGGCGTTGGCGGTGAGGATGAAGTACGCCGAGAGGATGGAGCCGAACGCCGTCGCCCAGATGGTCAGCAGGTGGATGCGGCGCGGCAGCTTGTCCCACCCGAAGATCCACAGGCCGATGAAGGTCGCCTCGAAGAAGAACGCCATGAGGCCCTCGAAGGCCAGCGGCGCACCGAAGACATCGCCGACGAAACGCGAGTAGGCGGACCAGTTCATGCCGAACTGGAACTCCTGCACGATGCCGGTCACGACGCCCATCGCGAAGTTGATGAGGAAGATCTTGCCGAACAGACGCGTGAGGTGCAGCCACTTCACGCCACCCGTGCGGTGCCAGATCGTCTGGAAGATCGCCACGGTCAGGGCCATGCCGAGCGTCAACGGCACGAAGAGGTAGTGGTAGAGCGTCGTCAGTCCGAACTGCAGGCGAGCCAGGATGAGCGGGTCCAGAAAGTCCACGGGCTTGGTCCTTCCACGGTGATGATCCGACGGTACGACGCCGCGTGGATCACGGTCCGCGGGAGGGCCGTGCAAAATACCCGGATGCCGCCTCGCCGCGCACCCCCATGGTGAGAGCGGTCTCCGGCACCTACGGTGGGCACATGACTCGCGGTGATTCGTCCCCGGTCCGTGCGATGGTGCGGCGGACCACCACCCTCACCGCGGCGTGGCTGACCGCGGTCCTCGTCCTGACCGCCGGGCCGGCCGTCGCCGGCACACCGCCGACTCCGACGCCGTCGGCCTCACCGTCGCCGAGCGCCTCGCCCACCGCCACGCCGAGCCCGACGCCGACGATGTCACCCGCTCCGTCGCCGACCGCCTCGCCCGGTGCGACGCCCACCCCGACCCCCACCCCGACCCCCACCCCGACCCCGACCCCCACCCCCACCCCCACCCCGACCCCCGCGCCCAGCCCCGACGCGGGCGCGCGGCTCGCGGCGCCGGCCGCTCCCACGATGCCGTCCGGGAACCGCCTCAGCGCGGCCACCGCGGCCGACCAGACCGTCGCGGTCAGTAGGGCGCTCTTCCCCGACGGGAGCGCCGAAGTCGTCATCGCGGCGGCGAAGCGTCACGACGCGCAGATCGCCGCAGGGCTCGCCGGAGCCCGCCGCGCACCGATGCTCTACGTCGCACCCGACTCCATCCCCGCGGCGATCGAGAAGGAACTCGCCCGATTGAAGCCGACACGCATCCTCATCGTCGGTTCGACCGCCTCGGTAGGCAGCACCGTCGCACGGGTGCTCGGTCAGACGGCACCGGTCGAGCGGATCTCCGGCGGCGACACCTACGCGCTCTCCCGCGCCGTGTTGCGGTTCCAGGGGGAGGTCGAGCGCGTGTACGTCGCCGACGGACGCACGATGGACACCGCACCGATCGCGGCGGCGGCGGCTGCGGCCACGGGAAGCGGTTTCATGGCCGTCGACGGTCGCGGGACGGCGTCCGATGCCACCATGGCGGCGCTGAAGGACGTCGGTGCGAAGGAGGTGGTCATGATGAACATCGCCTCGATGATGGGCAAGGGCTTCGTCGACCGCATCCGTTCCGCCGGGATCAGCGTGCGGCGCATGGCCGGCGGGACGAGCGAGGCCGTGGCGATCTCCACCGCCGCCGACTATCCGAGCTCGACCACGCGAGGCGTCGTCGTCTCCGGCGTCGCGATCCCCAACCACGAGACCGGCACGGCGGCAGCCGTGGCCGGTGCGCTCCGGCAGCCGTTCCTCTACTCGCGCACAGAGTGCGTGTCGGATGCCACGGCCGCTCTGCTCGACAAACGCAAGGACAGCGTCCTCGCCGTCGGCCCCACCAGCCGCCTGCAGGCGGCCGTGCTCACGGGCGACGGCTGCACCGTCGTCCGCACGGCGGCGGCCGACAGTCTGCGCGACAAGATCGTCGCGACGATAAAGCGGCATCCCTCGTCGTCCTACGCCGTCACCGTGCGCCAGATCGGCGGTCTCGAGGTCCTGTCCGGCAAGACGGGTGCGACGCGGCGCGAACCGGCCAGCATGATGAAGCTCTTCGTCGCGTGGGCGGCGCTCGCACGCGTCGAGAAGAAGCAGGCGTCGCTGTCGACGAAGCTCTCGTCGGGTCTGACCGTCAAGGAATGTCTGCGCGAGCTCATCTGGATGTCCGACAACTACTGCCACACCGACCTCGTGCATTGGATCGGCATCTCGAACCTCAACAAGCAGATCGCCGCGGCGGGTTACTCGCAGACGTCGTATGGTCGTGTGCTGAAGGGGCAGGACGTCCTCTACGGCGGCAACCGCACCACCTCGAACGATCTGAGTCTCCTGGTCGCGCGCCTCGAGAAGGGGCAGATCCTCAACAAGGCGCACACGACGCTGCTGCGCGACCTCATGCACACGCAGTTGTTCCGGTCCCGCATCCCGAACGGCATCCCGGCCTCGGCGTACCAGGCGTCCAAGCCCGGGTCGCTCTGGGTGAAGGGTGGGCTCCTGCAGGCCGACACCGCCATCATCCGCGGCCCCAAAGCGACCTTCGTGCTCACGGTCATCGGCGACGCCGGATCGTCGAAGGCCGGCATTCGCGACATCGCGCGCACGGTGTACTCGCACTTCAACGGCTCCTTCGGGGCCGCGGCGAAGCACTCCGATCTGCACGTCCGCACGACGAAGAACGCGACGTGGCGCAAGACGGCGGGGGGTGCCGTGGGCGGCACGATCCCGAAGGGCACCGCCCTGCAGGTCTCCGACTCCAAGCGGCACTGGTACAAGCTGCACTACCGCGGCGGCTACGCCTGGGTCTGGTACTCGTCCCTCCGCAGCAACCTGGCCTACTGAGACCGCCGCGGCGTCACGCGTCGGGGCGCCGCCGGAGGAGCTGGATGACGCACTGCTGCGGATCGCACGACGAGCGCATGCCGTCGACCGCCAACGGTCCGCCGGCCTCGCTCAGAGCCCCCTGCATCAGTCCGAGGTGCACGTCGCAGAGCGTCTCGCGGTTGTCGGCCTGATCGGCGGCGTGCGCGCAGGGCGTCAGGTCGATCGTGAGGTGGTCCTCGTCGATCTCGGGGTCGAACCCGCCGTCGAGGAGCTGCTCCACCAGGGCGTCGAGCTGATGCTGTTCCTCGCCGGTCAGGGTGCCGGCCGTCTCGGGCATGACCCGACGCATGAGGTCACCGCGCTCGACCGCGGCCTGCACCTTCCGGCGGTGCTCGGGGCTCGATACGCTCACGCCGTCGACGGCGCGGTAGAACACCCGCGGCCGGCCGCGGGTTGTGCGCCTCTCGATCTCGGTCGCGACGAAGCCGCGCTCGATGAGTCGCTGCAGGTGCTCCCGGACGGTGTTCGGGTGGAGCCCCGTCGCCGCGACGAGCTCGCCGACGGTCTGCTGCGGAGTCGTCTGCAGCAGATGCAGGATCTCCACGCGCGATGACGTGGAGATCGCGTTGTAGGCGGTCGGGCGCCGGGCCGTCATGTCTTCATTATCGGGGGATCACGGATGCCGGGGGGCGGCCCCCGCTTATGATTCCGCCCGTAATCTGAGACCATGCGGCATCCCACCCCCGACCCCGTCGGACCGGGCCAGGAGAGCGTCTGGGACTACCCCCGGCCTCCCCGCGTCGAACCGGTCGCCGGTACCGTCACGATCACGCTCGGCGGTGAGCGCATCGTCACCACCGACCGGGCCCTGCGTGTGCTGGAGACGAGTCATCCGCCGGTCTACTATCTGCCGATCGACGACTTCGCCGTCGGTGCGCTGACGCCCGGGCAGGGCTCCTCGTTCTGCGAGTTCAAGGGCGCCGCCCGCTACCTCGATGTCCACGGCGGGGGAGTGGCGCGCCCCGCCGCGGCGTGGAACTACCCGCATCCCGAGCCCGGGTACGAGGCGCTCGCGGATCGGGTGGCGGTGTACGCGCAGCAGATGGACGAGTGCACGGTGGCGGGAGAGGTCGTCACGCCGCAGCCGGGACGCTTCTACGGCGGCTGGGTCACCTCTCAGGTCGCCGGACCGTTCAAAGGCGTGCCCGGTTCGATGGGCTGGTGACGGCGCGGACCGTCAGAGTCCGAGTGCGGCCTGCACGTCGGGGGAGTCGCTCTCGTGCGGTTCGTCGCGGACCAGGTCCGCGACGGAGCCCAGGATCTCGTCGGGGCGGAACGGGTACCGCTCGATCTCGGCGGCGTCGCTGATGCCGGTGAGGACGAGGACGGTGTGCAGCCCCGCCTCGATACCGGCGACGACGTCCGTGTCCATGCGGTCGCCGATCATCCCGGTGTTCTCGGAGTGCGCGCCGATGCGGTTGAGGGCCGACCGGAACATCATCGGGTTGGGCTTGCCGACGACGTAGGGCTCCTTGCCGGTCGCCTTCGTGATGAGCGCCGAGATCGCCCCGGTCGCCGGCAGCACGCCCTCCATGGAGGGGCCGGTCGCATCGGGGTTGGTGGCGATGAAGCGGGACCCCGCACCGATGAAGCGGATCGCCTTGGTGATCGCCTCGAACGAGTAGTTGCGCGTCTCGCCGACGACGACGTAGTCGGGCCGGGTCTCGGTCATGATGAAGCCCGCCTCGTGGAGAGCCGTCGTGAGACCCGCCTCGCCGATCACGAACGCGCTGCCGCCCGGCATCTGCGACGCCAGGAAGTCCGCGGTCGCCAGCGCCGAGGTCCAGATCGACTCCTCGGGGACGACGAGCCCCGACGCCCGCAGGCGGGCGCTGAGGTCGCGCGGCGTGAAGATGGAGTTGTTGGTGAGGACCAGGAACGGCGTGCCTTCGTCGCGCCACTGCTCGAGGAGCTCCGCCGCTCCCGGGATGGGGGTGTTCTCGTGCACGAGAACGCCGTCCATGTCGGTCAGCCAGCACTCGATGTCCGCGCGGGTCCGCATGCGACCACCCTACGCCGGGGCGGTGCGCGCCGCCCCGGCGATGAGGCTGTCAGGCCGTGGCGACCTCGTGGGTCGGCGTCCAGCCGAGCGAGGGCGCGACGTATCGCGCGAAGGACTCGACGAGGCGCAGGTTGAACTCCACGCCGAGCTGACTCGGGATGGTGAGCATCAGCGTGTCGGCCTCGCGGACCGCGGCGTCGTGCTGCAGCTGCTCGACGAGCTCGTCGGGCGTCCCGGCGTACGTTTTGCCGAAGGTCGACCGCATGCCGTCGATGATCCCGATCTGATCGCCGTCGTCGCGGCCGCCGAAGTACATGGCGTCCTCTGCCGTGGTGATCGGGAAGATGCTGCGGCTCACGGAGACGCGCGGCGTCCCCGCGTGGCCGGCCTCGCGCCACGCCGCGCGGAACGCGTCGATCTGCTCGGCCTGCAGGATGTCGAACGGCCGTCCGTCGGCCGAGGTCAGCAGCGTCGAGGACATGAGGTTCACGCCCATCCGGCCCGCCCACTCGGCCGAGTCACGGTTGCCCGCGCCCCACCAGATGCGCGAGCGCAGTCCGGGGGAGTGCGGTTCGATGCGCTGGAGACCCGCGCCTGCGCCGAAGGGGCTGTGCGGGTCGCGCTCGGCGAGCCCTTCGCCCTCGACCGCGCGCAGGAACAGGTCGAAGTGCTCGCGGGCGATGTCGGCGCCGCGCGGGTCGGTCGAGCCGGTGTAGCCGAAAGTCTCGTAGCCGCGGACGACGCTCTCGGGTGACCCGCGGCTCACGCCGAGGGCGAGTCGCCCGTCGCTGATGAGGTCGACGGCTGCCGCCTCCTCCGCGAGGTAGAGCGGGTTCTCGTAGCGCATGTCGATGACGCCCGTGCCGACCTCGATGCGCGAGGTGCGCGCGGCGATCGCGGCGAGCAGCGGCATGGGCGATGCCTGCTGGCGGGCGAAGTGGTGCACGCGGAAGTACGCGCCGTTCACCCCGAGTTCGTCCATGCCCTGGGCGAGGTCGATCGCCTGCAGCATCGAGTCGCCGGCGGTGAGCTCGCGGCCCCCGCCGAGGGGGCCGTAGTGGCCGAAGGAGAGCGTTCCGAAGCGTTGCATACCTGCGACAACGCGACGGCCGCGGCATCCATTCCGATGAATATGGATGCCGCGGCCGCAGAAGCGCGCGTCGTCAGCTCGCGGGAGCCACCGCTCGCAGGGCCTCCGTCCACGAGGTCGTCGGTCGGCCGATGAGGTCGGTCAGGTCCGGGGACGACACATCGAGCGCACCGCGGGAGATGTCGGTGTCGAGGGTGACGACGAAGCCGACGGTGCCCTCGTCCAGGCCGAACGAGGCCAGCCGCGTCGCCAACTCCTCCGGCGTCGCCGGGGCGTAGACGACCTCTCGCCCGAGCACCTCTCCCATCGCGCCGGCGATGTCGCCGTAGGTGGCGCGGGATCCGCCGAGCTCATACGTGCGACCCAGGTGCCCCTCCTCGAGGAGCACCACCGCGGCGGCCTCGGCATAATCCGCCCGAGCCGCGGCCGCCACCGCACCGTCGCCGACCGCCGCCGAGAAGACGCCCGTCTGCGCCGCGGTGGCGAGGTCGCCGGCGTAGTTCTCCATGTACCAGTTGTTGCGGAGGATCACGGCGGGGAGCCCGCTGGCGGCGATCGCCTCTTCGGTGGCCTTGTGGTCGGGCGCGAGGATCAGGTCGCTCGTGTCGGCGTGCGTCGCGCTCGTGTACACGAGCTTCGCGACTCCCGCGCGGACGGCGGCATCGATGACGTTCCGGTGCCCCTCGAGCCGGCCGCCCGGCTCGGAGCCCGAGACCAGCAGGACGGTGTCGACGCCCTCGAGGGCGGCGTCGATCGAGGCGGGCACGGTGTAATCGAGGGGGACGACGCGGACGCCCTTGTCGGCGAGGTCTGCGGCCTTCGCGACGGTGCGGGCGCCGGCCACGACGGTGTCGGGTGCGGCGCCGCGAGCCAGCAGAGCGTCGACGACGAGGTGTCCGAGGTGGCCGCCGGCGGCGGTGACGAGGATGGTCATGGTGAGTCCTTCCGGTGATCACGCGATGCGCGCGACAGCCGAGACAACCCCTCTTCGACCCGCATACATTCCGATCGGAGGGTACCCACTTTCAGGTAAGCTGCTGACGTGTCGGTGAGTTTCGAGCAGATGCGACGCGAGTCGCCCGGGATCTTCAGCGAGGCGTGTCCGTCCCGCGTCGTCCTCGACCACGTCATGAGCAAATGGGGCGTCCTCGTCCTCCTCGCGCTGACGGACGGCACGCGCAGGTGGGGCGAGCTTCGACGCAGCGTCGACGGCATCAGTGAGAAGATGCTGGCCAGCACGCTCCGCACCCTCGCTGCCGACGGGATCGTCGAACGCACCTCCCACCCGGAGGTTCCGCCGCGCGTCGAGTACTCGCTGACGTCGCGCGGAGCCGAGCTGATGGAGCGCGTCATGCCGCTCATGACCTGGATCCAGGCGAACGCCGACGAGATCGTCGCGCGCTGAGCCCGGGCATCCTCGCCCGTGTCAGGATCGAGACCATGACTGTTCTCGGTTCCAGTGATCTGAACGTGTTCCCCCTGTCGCTCGGCGGCAACGTCTTCGGCTGGACGGCCGACCGCGACACGTCCTTCGCCGTCCTCGACGCCTTCGCCGCGGCGGGCGGCGACTTCATCGACACCGCCGACGTCTACAGCGCGTGGGTCCCGGGCAACTCGGGTGGCGAGAGCGAGACGATCATCGGGGAGTGGATCGCCTCGCGCCGACCCGAGGGTGTCGTCGTGGCGACGAAGGTGTCGAAGCATCCCGAGTTCCCCGGGCTGTCGAAGGGCAACATCCGCGCGGCCGCCGAGGCCTCGCTCGCGCGGCTGGGTGTCGACACCATCGACGTGTACTACGCGCACGCCGAGGACGCGGAGACGCCGCTGGAGGAGACCGTCGCCGCGTTCGGCGAGCTCGTCGCGGACGGACTCATCCGCTACCCCGCGGTGTCGAACTTCTCCGCCGAGAGCACCCGCGAATGGGTGCGTCTCGCCCGGGAGCAGGGTGTCGCCGAGCCGATCGCCACCCAGCCGGCGTACAACCTCGTCGACCGCGCAGTCGAGCGCGAGATCGTCCCTGCGGCGGACGAGCTCGGTCTGACCGTCGTGCCGTACTACGCCCTCGCAAGCGGGTTCCTCACCGGCAAGTACCGCTCGACCGACACGTCCGCGCAGTCCTCCCCCCGCGCCGGCTCGGCGGCGAGGTACGCCACCCCCGACGGCCTGGCGGTCCTCTCCGCCCTCGACGACGTCGCTGCCGCGCACGGCGTCTCACCGGCATCCGCCGCCCTCGGCTGGCTGCGCGCGAAGGGCGCCGTCCCGATCGCCTCCGCCTCGCGCACCGAGCAGGTCGCGGGCCTCATCGCGGGCGCGACGCTCGATCTGACGGCCGACGAGGTCGCCGCGCTCGACGCCGCATCGGCTCCGTTCGTCGGCTGATCGCCCAGGACGGATGCCGCCGGTCGCCTAGCCTGGACAGGTGGCATCCGTCCTGAACATCTCCGCCTACCTCTTCACGCCGATCGCCGACCCCGCGTCGCTGCGACCCGTGCTGCAGGAGCGGACCGACCTGCGCGGTCTGCGCGGCACGATCCTGCTCGCCGAGGAGGGGATCAACCTGTTCCTCGCCGGCTCGCCCGAGGACGTCCGCGGATTCGTCGAGGAGCTGCGGGCGGACGAGCGGTTCGCCGAGCTGACGACGAAGGAGAGCTGGTCGGCCGGCCAGCCCTTCCGCAAGATGCTCGTCAAGCACAAGCGCGAGATCATCCGAATGGACCGTCCCGCCATCCGCCCGGCAGCGGGGCGCGCGCCGGCCGTCGACCCGATGACGCTCCGGCGGTGGCTGGAGACCGGTCTCGACGACGAAGGCCGTGAGGTCGTCCTGCTCGACACCCGGAACGCCTTCGAGGTCGACCACGGCACGTTCTCGGGCGCGCTGGACTGGCGCATCGAGAAGTTCACGGACTTCCCCGGTGCCGCAGCGGCGCACCGGGAGGAGCTCGTCGGCAAGACGGTCGTCAGCTTCTGCACCGGCGGCATCCGCTGCGAGAAGGCGGCCCTTGTCCTGCGCGAGGACGGGATCGATGCGCGTCAGCTCGACGGCGGCATCCTCGGCTACTTCGAGCACGTCGGCGGCGACGGGTTCGACGGGGAGTGCTTCGTCTTCGACGAACGGCGCACCGTCGACGCGCGCCTGCAACCCGCCGGCTGACCCGCGTCCGAGGCGCGCGCTAGCCTCGAGCCATGCACCGGCTCACGAGGGATGAGGCGCGCCGCATCGCCGTGCGCGCGCAGCTGCTGGACGCGGACCGGCCCGGTGACGTCGTCGAGGTCGCCGAGCAGATCGGTGCGATCAAGATCGACCCGACGGCGGTCATCGCCCCCAGCGAGCAATCGATCTGCTGGTCGCGCATCGGCTGGGCGTACGAGCGGGGTCAGCTGGCCAAGGCCGTCGAGGACGACCGGCTGCTGTTCGAGTACGACGGGCACTTCCGCCCGGCATCCCTCCTCCCCGCCCTGCGGGCGATCATGCCGGGGCGCCGGCTGGGCGGGGCGACGCGGCAATACCTCGAGGCCAATGCCGCGTTCCGCGCCGAGATCCTCCGGCGCCTCGACCGTGAGGGGCCGTTGCAGGCATCGGAGATCCCCGACACCAGCGTCGCCCAGGCGAAGAACGAGAGCGGCTGGTACGGCGCGAACCAGGTGCCGCGCATGCTCGAGCTGATGTCGTACCTCGGAGATGTCGCCATCAGCGGGCGGGTCGGCCGGCAGCGCGTGTGGGACCTGCCCGAGCGGGTCTACGGCGGGACGGATGCCGGCATGGATGCGGCGGCCGCCGAGGACGTGCTGGCGGCGCGGCGTCTGCAGGCGCTCGGCATCGCGCGCGAGAGATCGTCATGGTCGGGCGTCGGCACGGCGGGGGAGGCGGCCGAGGTCGAGGGCAGCGCGTGGCGCTGGCGTGTGGACCCCGAGGCGATCGCGGCCCTCGACGACGACCCGGGGGGCCGTGCGGCGATCCTCAACCCGTACGATCGCATGCTCTTCGACCGGCCGCGCCTGACCGAGCTGTTCGACTTCACCTACGTCCTCGAGCAGTTCAAACCGAAGCATCAGCGGGTCTACGGCTACTTCGCGCATCCGATCCTCATCGGCGACCGCTTCGTGGGCCTCCTCGACGCCGCGCTCGACAAGAAGAAGGAGAATCTCCTGGTCACGGCCGTCCACGAGCTCGCCCCGCTCGAGGACGACGAACGCGAGATGGTGCACGCCGAGATCCGGGACCTCGGCGAGTGGCTCGGGGTCCCGGTCCGCGGGCTCGACTGAGTCAGCGCGCCAGACGCAGCGTGACGAGCTGGAACGGCGACAGGTCGAGGCGCACGCCGTCACCGGCGGTGTCCTGCAGCGCCGTCGAGGCGATGGTTCGCTCGAGCAGGTCCGTCTGCACGACGCTGCTCGTCGCGAAGCCGGGCACGAGGCGCGCGGTGCGCGTCGATCCGAGCGCCTCGTAGAGACGCACGATCACGTCGCCGGATCCGTCGTCGGCGAGCTTGACCGCCTCGACGACGACACCCGGGTCGTCGAGTTCGAGGAGCGGGTCGACCGCGTGCGCGCCCTGCACGCTGAGGACGGGGAGGTTCAGGCGCAGCCCCTCGCCGATCGCCGCCGCGACGGTCGCCGCCGGCAGCACCGACAGGCGGAACTCGTGCGCGCCCTGATCGGCTTCGGGGTCGGGGAACAGCGGTGCCCGCACCAGGGTGACCCGCGGCACCGTCCGCGCACCGCCGTCCGAACCGGGGGCGCGCTGGACGTCGTGCCCGTACAGGGAATCGTTGGCGATCGCCACGCCGTACTCACCCTCGGCGACGCGGAGCCAGCGGTGCGCGACGGTCTCGAACCGGGCGGCGTCCCATGTCGTGTTCATGTGGATCGGGCGCGACACATGGCCGAACTGGATCTCGGACTCGGCGCGCTCCGCGCGCACGCGCAGCGGGAACGCGATCTTCAGCATCTTCTGCCGCTCCCGCCAGTCGAGCCGGAGCGCGACCTCGAGTGCGCCGGAGTGCGGATCGACGCGGTACCGCTGCTCGGCGCGCGACGAGCCGAACCGACGCGTCACGACGAGGTCGGCACCGTCGACGGCGATCTCCTCGACCGTGTCGACGATCGTGCCGAGCGCGCCGTCCTCGACGTCGATGTTCCAGGCATCCCATTCACGTGGTGTGTCGCGGAACAGGTGCAGCGCGCCGCCCGGGTGGGCGGGGTCGATGAGCTCGCGCCCGGTGGCGAGGTCGACTGCTCCCACCACGAGGCCACGCGCATCGATCGCCCAGTCGAACCGGGGGTGGCGGAACCGCCATCCGTCGCCGTCCCGCTCGGGCAGGACGGGCAGAGCGGATGCCGCGGCCCCGACGCCGAGCCCCGGCACGCCCGAGAGCGTGACCGGCGCGGCATTGGCCGCGAGGGCGCGCTCGCCCTCGCCGACGAGCGAGCGCAGCGCGGTGCCGATGATCTCCTGCAGCTCACCCGCGATGCGCGCGTACGTGGCTTCAGCCTCCTGATGCACCCACGCGATCGAGGTGCCCGGGAGGATGTCGTGGAACTGGTGCAGCAGGACCGTCTGCCAGATCGCGCGCAGCCGATCCGCGGGGTAGGGCGCGCCGGTGCGGACGCTGTCGAGTGTCGCCCACAGTTCGGCCGCCCGCAGCAGGTGCTCGCTGCGTCGGTTGCCGCGTTTCGTGCGCGCCTGGGCGCTGTAGGTCCCGCGGTGGTACTCGAGGTACAGCTCGCCCGACCACACCGGCGGGGCGGCGTACTCCGCTTCGGCGTCGGTGAAGAACTGCGCGGGTGAGCCCAGGCGCACCTTCGGCGATCCTTCGAGGTCCGCCGTGCGGCGCGCGGCGGCGATCATCTCGCGCGTCGGCCCGCCGCCGCCGTCGCCCCAGCCGAACGGGACGAGGGAGTGCGAGGCGTGCGCCTTCTCGGCGAACTGGCGTTCGGCGCGGGCGAGGTCGGCCGCCGACAGGTCGGAGTTGTAGGTGTCGACCGGCGGGAAGTGGGTGAAGACACGGGTGCCGTCGATGCCCTCCCAGAGGAAGGTGTGGTGCGGCATCCGGTTCGTCTCGTTCCACGAGATCTTCTGCGTGAGGAACCAGCGGGATCCCGCCGCCGTGATGATCTGGGGGAGAGCCGCCGAGTAGCCGAACGAATCGGGCAGCCACACCTCGAGCGGCTCGATCCCGAATTCCTCGAGGAAGAAGCGCTTGCCCTCGATGAACTGGCGCGCGAGCGCCTCGGATCCGGGCATGTTCGTGTCGGATTCGACCCACATCCCCCCGACGGGTGCGAACCGGCCCTCGGCCACGGCCCGCCGCATCCGCTCGAACAGTTCGGGATAGTGCTCCTTCATCCAGGCGTACTGCTGCGCGGATGAGGCGGCGAAGACGAAATCCTCCTCCGTGCGCATGAGGTCGAGCACGTTGGAGAAGGTCCGCGCGACCTTGCGGACGGTCTCTCGGACGGGCCAGAGCCACGCCGAGTCGATGTGCGCGTGTCCGACGGCGGTCAGCTGGTGGGAGGAGGTGGATGCCGGTGCCGCGAGCGCCGCGCGCAGTTCGGCCCGTCCTGCCGCGGCCGTGCCGGCGACGTCATCGGGGTCGACGGCGTCGACGGCGCGGCCGAGGGCCGTGAGCACACGGGCGTGACGGGTGCGGTCGGGATCGAGCTGGTCGACGAGTCCGCGGAGGGTCCAGACGTCCTGCTGCAGCTCCCACACCGTCTCGTCGAGCAGTGCGAGCTCGAGCCGCCGCAGACGGTAGATCGGCTCCGTCCCCGCGGTCCGCTTGTCGCCCAGCGGAGTAGCGGCGTAGGTGAAGGCGCCCGCGACGCTGGGGTTGCCGGCGGCCTCGATCCACAGATCGATCTCGTCGCCCTCCACGGGCACGGTCGTGTTGCGCGGCTCGACGGCCTTGACGATCGACCCGTCCGGGCGGAAAACGAGCGCTTCGGCCTGGAAGCCCGGCACCGATCCGTCGAAGCCGAGATCGACGACGATCTCGGGGCGGGTGCCCGCCGTCTCACGCCAGGCCGCCGGAACCCGCCCCGTGACGTGGAACCACACCGTGCCCCAGGGCTTGCCCCACTCACCGCCGAGCGGGAACGGAGCGAAGGACTGGCCGACCGCCTCGGCGAACGGCACCGGCTCGTCCGGGACCTCCCACGCCTCGATCCGCAGCAGTGCGGTCTCGCGGTGGAGCGCAGGGGGGAGCCGGTCGCGCACGAGCCGGTCGATGCGCTGCAGGGCCAGTCGGTCGTCGCGGTGCATGCGGATTCCTTCGGGGTGGGGGCGGTGGGAGGTCTGTGGGTCAGCCCTTGACGGCGCCCGAAAGGGCGAACGAGCCCCCGAGGCCGCGGGTGACGAGGAGATACAGCCCGAGGACCGGGAGGGAGTAGAGGAGGGAGTACGCGGCCAGACGCCCGTAGGCCACGGTGCCGTACTGCCCGAAGAAGGCGTAGATCGAGACGGCCGCCGGCTGCCAATCGGGGGTGAGCAGCAGCACGAACGGCACGAAGAAGTTGCCCCACGCCTGCAGGAACACGAAGACGAACACGACGCTGAGCGCGGGGCGCATGAGCGGCACGACGATCGTCCACAGCGCGCGCAGGGCACTCGCCCCATCGACCCAGGCCGCCTCCTCGAGGCTGACCGGGACGGAGTCCATGAAGTTCTTCGTCATCCACAGCGCCATCGGCAGCGCGCTCGCGGCGAGGAAGAGGGCGACGGCCCACGGCTGGTTGATGAGCCGTACCTGCACGAACAGGCTGTAGACGGGCACCATGATCGCGGTGATCGGCAGGCAGCTCGCGAAGAGGACCGAGTACAGGAACGGTGCGTGGAACCGTGAGCGGTACCGCGAGAGCGGATAGGCGGCGAGCACCGATGCGACGACCGTCACCGCGGCCGCCGCGGTGGACAGCAGCAGGCTGTTCGCAAGCGGGCGCAGCGTCAATTCGGGTGTGAGGACGTCGGCGAAGTTCTCGAGTGTCGGACTCGTCGGCCACGCCACCCGGTACGTCGCCGCGGAGTCGATCGACGCGAGGACGACCCACGCGAGAGGCGCGGCGAACAGGATCCCGATGACGATGAGGACGAGGTTCGCCCAGAATCGGGTCGCCCCGCGTCGCGGCGCGGCGACACTCGGCGGACGAAGGCGCGGCAGCGCACCCGCCGTCGTGGCGGCGCTCATTCGAGGTCGCCCCGACGTCGCAGGGAAACGACGTACGCGATCGAGAAGGCGGCGCCGAGGGCGAGCATGACGATCGCGATCGCATTCCCGTAGCCGATGTCCCCGAACGAGAACGCCTCGCTGTAGGCGAGCACGGGGAGGGTCCGGGACAGATCGCCGGGTCCGCCCTTGGTCATGACCCAGATCAGGGTGAACACCGAGAGGGTCTGCAAAGTGGTGAGCAGCAGATTGGTGAAGATCGTCCCCGAGATCATGGGAAGGGTGATGTACCGCAGCCGCTGCCAGGTGCCGGCACCGTCGATCATGGCCGACTCGGTGACCTCGGGGTCGACGTCGTCGAGCGCTGCACGGTAGATCATCATCGAGAACGCCGTGCCCCGCCACGTGTTCGCGAGGATGATCGCCAGCAGCGGCAGCGTGTAGAGCCAGTTGGGCCCCCGGATCCCGAACAGCGACAGGGCGCCGTTGAGGGTGCCGTCGGTGGACAGGAAGGCATAGCCCACGAACGCCGCCACGATCTCGGGCAGGACCCATGCCGTGACCACGAAGAGCCCGACCGTGCCCGCGACGGCACGGCTGCCCACCCGGAAGAGGACGGCGAGCAGCAGGCCGACGATGTTCTGTCCGATGATCGCCGAGCCGACGACGAAGACCACGGTCAGCAGGATCGACAGCGGCAGGACCGGATCGCCGAACAGACGTGCGTAGTTGTCGAGGCCGATGAACTCCGGCTTGGCCGCTGCCACGCCGGTGAGCGCGCGGTCGGTGAACGAGCCGACCGTCGCCCACACGATGGGCCCCGCGAGGAAGACGAGCAGGAGTCCGACGGCGGGGACGAGCGGGAGCGAGCGCGCCGGTGACAGCGCGAGGCCGACCCGGCCGCGGGCGCGCCGACGGGGCGGCGCGCCGGGCTCCGACGGCAGCGCGAGCGTCGAGGTCACTGCGTCATCCGGTGGTGACCCCGTCGTCGCCGACGATCTCCCGAACGGCATCGTCGTACGCGGCCGCCGCTTCTGCCGGGGACTGCTGTCCGGTGATGACCGCCTCGGTCGCCTGCTGAGCCGCGACCGAGATCTTGGGGTAGTCGCTGTTCGCCGGGCGGAAGTGGGTCACCGAGACGGCATCCGTCACGGCGCCGACGAACGGGTTGGACTCGAGGTACGACGGGTCCTCGGCGACGTCGGTGCGGACGGCGATCTGCGCGTTGTTGACCGCGTACCAGAGCGCGTTCTCCTTGCTCAGGGCCGTCGTCATGAAGTCGAAGGCGAGGTCGGGCACGTCGGTCTGCGCCGAGGCCGCCAGGGTCCAGCCGCCCGACATGCTCACGCCGCCGGGTTCCTGGCCGTCCTGCGTTGGGAACAGCGCCACGCCCATCGTGTCGGCGTACTCGGGCCACGGGTACGAGCCGCCCTCGGCCCAGAACGACGGCGTGTAGGAGCCCTCGACGGTCGCGCCGAGCGTGCCCTCCGGGAACCACTCCCCGAACACGGCCTGCCAGACGTTCGGGTCGAGCGCCTGGTCGGGGCTCACCGCGTAGCCCTCGTCATAGAGGGTCTGCAGGAACGTCAGGGAGTCGATGAAGCCCTGCGATCCGACGACCCACTTGCCCGCCGCGTCATCGTAGAGGCCGGTGCCGTCACCCGTGCCGTAGAGGAGCTCATAGAAGCTCTGCATGACGGTGCCCTCGCCGGTGCCGGTGCCGGCGTACATCGAGAACGGGACGACGTCCGGCTGGCTCTGCGTGATCGCGGCGGCAGCGGCGAGGATGTCGTCCCAGCTCTCGGGCTGCCACGGCGCCGCGATCCCCGCCTTCTCGAGGACGTCCTTGTTGTACCAGATCACGCGCGTATCGGTGCCGAGCGGAAGGGCGTACGTCCCGCCGTCCTCGCCCCTGCCCGCGTTGCGTCCGGCCTCATCGAACATCTGCCAGTCGTCCCACTCGGCGAGCTTGTCGTCGAGCTTCAACAGGTAGCCCGCCTCGACGTCGCTGCGCACGTTGAAGGTGTCCTCGTAGAACACGTCCGGGGCGGTGTCGGGGGAGGCGAGCGAGAGCTGCAGGCGGGTCTTGTAGTCGTCGTCGGTGGCGGTGATGGGCTGCAGGTCGACCGTGATCCCCTCGTGGGATGCCTCGAACTCCTTCTTCGCCGTCTTCATGAGGGTGTCGAGCACCTCGAACGAATCGGTCTTCGCGTACACCACGGTGACGGTGTCCCCGTTCCCGCCGTCATCGGCGGAGCAGCCTCCGAGAAGGAGGGCGGCGGTGGCTGCCGTGGCGATGGACGTGACGACGGTGCGAGCTCTCACGGTGCCCCCTTGCTCCGGATCGTGGCGTCCGCGCGAGATGGCCGGACACGGTAAGTCAAACCGATGGACATAGCAGAGTCAAGCGCCGACAGCCAGGGTCGCCGGGGTCACGCAGACGGCACCAGCAGGGACGTCGGGCGGGGGGTGAGGGCCTCGTCCAGGATGAGGCAGGCGGCTCCGATGGCGCCGACGTCCGAGCCCAGTGCCGTTCCCGCGACCGCGAGCGGATGGACACCACGGGCGACCCGCATGTCGTCCAGGAGTTCGGGGATCGCCGTGGTGAATCGCGGTCCGATCCGGTCCCACAGCGGTCCTCCCATGACGATGCGGTCGACGTCGAGCAGGTTGGAGACCACCGCAAGGGCGCGCGCGACGTGGACGGTGCAGCGCTGCAGCAGATCCTGCGCGCCCGCGTCGCCGTCGTCCGCGAGCCGGACGAGCCGCGTGAGGGCGGCATCCACCTGCGTGGGTTCGTCGCACTCCCGCTCGCGGGTCAGGACCCCGCGACGTTCGGCCTCCTCGACGATCGGAAGCGGTGCGCAGGTGACGGCGATGCACCCGCGGAGCCCGCACGAGCACGGCGGGCCGTCGGGATCGACGACGATGTGCCCGATCTCGCCCGCGTTGCCCGATCCGCCGCGGACGACCTCATCGCCGACGACGAGGCCCACCCCCAGACCGGTGCCGAGGTACAGGAAGGCGAAGTTCGGCGCCCCGCCGGGTGCGGCGACCCACTTCTCGGCGACGGCTGCCGCGGTCACGTCCTTGTCGAGCATGACGGGAAGTCCGGTCGCCTCGGCGATCGCGTCCCGGAGCGGGACGTTGTCCCAGCCGAGGAGGTTGGGCGGGTCCACCACGATGCCGCGATCCGCATCGATCGGGCCGGGCGCGGCGATGCCGAGCCCGACGATGCGGCTGCGGTCGATGCCGGAGTCCGACAGCACCTCTTCGATGTCCTCGATGAGGACGGCGACGGTGTCCGACGGAGCCTGCGCACGAGGGGTCGCGCGCGCATGCCGGGCGACGACCTCTCCGTCGATGGACAGCACGGCGACGGTGATGAGGCCGGGATCCAGGTGGACGCCGACCGCGTACCGGCTGCTGCCGACGAGCCGGAGCGTCGTGCGGGGCTTGCCGCGTCCCGAGCTGGTCCGGCCGGCCTCCTCGACGATCCCGGCATCGAGCAGGCGCTGCACGATGTTGGACACGGTCTGCGCGGACAGCCCGGTGGCGTCGGCGAGCTCCACGCGACTGTGGCCGTGGGACCGGCGGATCTGGTCCAGGACGACAGCCTCGTTGTAACCACCGACGCTGGGTTGATTGGCGCCGCGTCTGGCCATGGGTGAACCTGCTTTGCTCCGGGGGGCGGTTGCTAGAGCGTAGCGCGCCGAGTGAGGGGCGGCGATCTCGTGGTGAGGGGGGCGCCGGTACATTCGAGGCATGCCATCTTCCCCTCCGCTTGCGGCCCGCACCCTCGATGACGGCGCCGTGCTCCGAGCCGCCGCGCCCGGCGACGAGGCCGGCATCCTGGCCGCCATCCAGGCCCTGGCCGTCTACGAACGCGAACCGGATGCCGTCCGGACCACGACCGCCGATCTGACCGCCGCACTCTTCGGCGACGATGCCAAGGCGTTCGCCCACGTCGTCGAGCGCGACGGCGGCATCCGTGCGATCGCTGTGTGGTTCCTCACGTTCTCGACGTGGACCGGGCGCCACGGCATCTGGCTCGAGGATCTCTTCGTCGATGAGGCGGACAGGGGTCGCGGGTACGGTACCGCGCTCCTGTCCTCGCTGGCAGCCGTCGCGATCGACCGCGGCTATCCGCGTCTGGAATGGACCGTCCTGGATTGGAACGCGCCCGCCGTCGGCTTCTACCGCTCCATCGGGGCCGAGGCCATGGACGAGTGGACGACCCAGCGGATGACGGGCGAGGCGCTCGCCGCGCTCGCACGCCGCTGACGCCTCACCGTCCGCAGGTCAGGACAGCGGGGTGATCGAGACCGGTTCGCCGAGACCCGACAGCTGCTGCGTGAGCGTCGCATTGCGGCCGAGGAAGCCGGTGGTCGATTCCGCCGCGACCGGGCGGTAGTCCTCGGTGAGCCACAGGGTGTACGCGTCGATCGGGATGTCGTACCACCGGTACGGCGCGGTGCTCTCGACGCGGTAGGCGTCCACGGGGCCCTCGGGTGTCTCCACCGGCTCGGGGGCGGCGGAGACGCTCCAGGTGTCGCTGCCGCCGATGAGGTCGCCGATGAAACCGGGGTCCGAGAACACCCGGTAGATCTCGGCGGTCGCACCCGCCTCCTGCTCTGCCGGATCGGCGGCGTCGACGTCGGCGATGACGGGTCCGCTCCCGTCGTCCAGCAGCATGACGCCGTCGACGAAGCTGATGGATGCCGGTCCCGCGCCGGTCTCGAGGTCGCCCCGGAACTCGAAGGTGGGGTCGTAGTGGTAGGCGACGGAACCGGCGAGCTCGTCGCCCGAGATGGTCAGCGTCCCGCTGTCGTAGCGCACGAGCACCGCCTGGATACAGGGGCCGAGGTCGGATCCGGCCGCCGTCCCGGCGGTCAGGTCGACGGTCTCGCACTCGACGGGCGTCTCGACGACGGGAGCGGCCGAGGTGGCCGTCGGTGTCGGCGCGGCGGAGCCCGACGGGCCCGCTGCGGGTGTCGTCCCCGAGGGGCTCGGACTCTGCTCCGGGGCAGGGTCGGCCGAGCACCCGGCGAGGGTGAGGACGAGAGCGGCCGACGCGGCGAGCAGAGGCGGGGCGGGGATGCGCACGATACGGCTCCTTGCAGGGACGGGGCGGGAGTCGCGAACGAGCCTAGCCGTCCGTTGTATCGGTCGGATCTCGCCGATGCAAGCCCCTGGAAACCGTCTGCCGGAACGCCCGATCATGGCGTCAGAGCACGACGAGAGGAAAACCATGGCCAGCATCATCCAGACCGTCGACGTCGAGGTCCCGGTGTCCACCGCGTACAACCAGTGGACGCAGTTCGAATCCTTCCCGCACTTCCTGAGCTACGTGCAGTCGATCACGCAGATCGACGACACGACGAACCGCTGGAACGTGAAGATCGGCGGTGTCGAACGCGAGTTCACCGCCCACATCACCGAGCAGCACCCCGACGAGCGCGTCGCGTGGAAGAGCGTCGACGAGGACCACGCCGGCGTCGTCACGTTCCACCGGCTCAGCGACACCGAGACCCGTGTGACCGTGCAGCTCGACTGGAAGCCCGAGGGGTTCGTCGAGACCGTCGGTGCCGTCTTCGGCGTGGACGACCACGCGGTCAAGAAGGACCTGCAGAAGTTCAAGGAGTTCATCGAATCCCGCGGCGCTGAGACCGGTGCCTGGCGAGGCGACGTGGGGTGAGCGGACGGCCCGTCCATCCGCTCGCGGCGGCCCGGTGGTGCATTCCACCGGGCCGTCGTGGCACGGTGGGGGGATGACCACTCTCTCCCTCGAAGGCCGCGCTCGCCGCCTTCGCGAGCTCCACGCCGCCCCCGAGATCCTCCGCGTCGTCAACGTGTGGGACGTCGTCTCCGCCAAGGCGGTCCTGGCTCTCCCCGAGACCCGCGCGCTCGCCACCGCAGGACATTCCATCGCGGCATCCTTCGGCTACGACGACGGCACGATCCCGCTCGAGACGACGCTCGACATGGTGGGGCGCATCGTCGCCGTCGCCGGCGACGTCCCCGTCACGGCGGACCTCGACGACGGGTACGCCGACACGGCGGACACCACGCGCCGGGCGATCGGCGTCGGCGTCGTCGGGGCGAACATGGAGGACCGGTTGCGTCCGCTGGAGGAATCCGTCTCCCGGGTCGCGGCCGTCGTCGCCGCCGCGGAAGCCGAAGGTGTGCCGTTCGCGCTGAACGCCCGCACCGACGCGTTCGTCCGTGCCGGCGGGCGTCCGGTCGAGGACTCCATCGCCGACGCGATCACGCGCGGGCGCGCCTACCTCGACGCCGGTGCGGATGTCGTCTTCGTTCCCGGTGTGCTCGACGCCGAGACCACCTCCCGCCTCGTGGAGGGCATCGGCCGCGTCAGCGTCATCGGACTGCCGGGCGCGCTCACCGCCGCGGAGTACGAGAAGCTCGGCGTCGCCCGAATCTCCTACGGCCCCCTGACGCAGCGCGTCGCGCTCACCGCCTTCCAGGACGTCGCGGCCGATCTCTACCGCGACGGGGTCATCCCCGAGGGCACACGCGCCCTCAACTGAGGACGGATGCCGCCGGCCGCCGCGCGGGGCGGGAGGAGCCGCCGTGGTAGGCTCTCCCGTTGGAAGCGTGTCCGAGCGGCCGAAGGAGCATGGCTGGAATCCATGTAGGCGGGGTAACTCGTCTCGCAGGTTCAAATCCTGTCGCTTCCGCCAGATCGAAGCCCCGCACCGAACAGGTGCGGGGCTTCGTCGTTTCCCGGGCGGCGGCTCAGCGGCGCAGCGGAGCGTCCTCGGCGAAGGTCGACCCCGGGCGGATCACGAGCGACCGCGGCAGCAGGCGTGCGATGCGGCGTCGCGGCGGCGCGACCGCGGAGAAGAGGCCCGCGCGGACGGCCGCGGCATCCGTCGCCATCGTCGCACCCTCGTCGCCGAACGACCCCGGGGGAGCGTAGCTGACGCGTTCGACGGCGTCGACGAGTCGTTCGACGGCGTCGGCGGGGGCGCCGTGGTGGCGACGCAGACGGTACCCGAAGGCGCGCGGCGACTCGGAGTCCGGGACCGGGATGCCGAGATCGATCGCGGCATCCTGCACGAGGCGCCATGCCGCCACCGCGCTGCCGGCGCGCGCTTGCGCGGCGCGGCGGCGGGTGACCGCGGCGCTCGTGAGCGCGGGCACGGCGAGCACGACGAGGATCGCCGCGACGATGCCGACGACGGGGAGGGCCCGCGCGACCGAGGCGGTCGAGGTCGGCGTGGTGCCGGCGGTGGGGTCGTCCTCGGGTCGAGGCGCAGCCGACGCGCTCGAGGTCGGCTGCGGGGTCGAGGTCGCCGTCGGCTGCGGTTCGGGCTCATTCGAGCCGTCGTCGTCGGAGGAGAAGCGCTGCGCCGTGCCCAGGCTCTTGGTCGGCTCGAAAGCGACCCAGCCGATCCCGTCGAAGAAGACCTCCGGCCAGGCGTGCAGCTGCGCCGTCGTCGCCTGGTAGACACGTTGCTCGTCGACGACGTCTCCGGTCGCGGTGCCCGGGAGGAAGCCGACGACGACGCGCGAGGGCATGTCGAGGCTCCGCGCCATGAGGGCGAAGGCCGAGGCGAAGTGCACGCAGTAGCCGGAGCGCACCTGCAGGAATCGGGAGACGGCCTCGACGCCCGACCCGTCGAAGCCGTCCTCGACGGGGGCCTCGAGGGAGTACTCGAAGTCGGTGCCCCGGAACCACGACTGCAGGGCCAGCAGGCGGTCGTAGTCGGTGCCGGCGTCCGCGGTCACCTCGGCCGCCAGCGAAGCGACATCCCTCGGGGTCTCCGCCGGGAGCCCCAGGGCTTCGTCGGGACCGCCCCGCGCCGAGGAGGCGCGGGCCTGCTCGATCGTGGGTTCGGGGCTGCGGGTGACGACCTCGAAGCGCTGGCCGCGGGCTGCCGACGAGGGGGAGACGACGGTGCCGTTCTCGCCCGCGATGCGCCACGCGCCGCTGAGGCCCTCGAACGACACCGCGTCGGCTGGGACGGGCAGCTGCGCCGACGAGAGATCCAGCACCTCGACGGTCCGCGAGGACTCGACGATCTCGATCCCCTCCGCAGCGGAATCCTCGGGTGCCCACTCCTCGACGGGGACGGTGCGGGTCCGGTCCGGCCGCCACGACCCGCCCTCGAGCTCGGTGAGGGTGGCGACCCGCAGGTAGGACGGACCCCCGCTCGCGCTCCATTGGCGGACGACCGGGACCTCGGCCGGGCGGCGAAGGTCGTCACCGAGGTTCAGGCTCGGGTCGATCCTGGTCCCGCCGCCGAACCCGCCGGCGGGTGCGACGGCCGTCGGCAGGAGGGGTGCGACGATGACGGCGATGACGACGGCGGATGCCGCGATCACGGCGGCGACGCCCCCGACACCGCCCCGGGGCGCCGTGGGCTGCAGAGCACGGTGCCGCGCTCGCGTCTCGGTGCGCATGAGCCACAGAAGCGCGAGGGCGAGGAGCGTGAACGCCCACAGGTCGACGGCGCGCGGGACGGCGATCGTCGGGATGAGCCAGACGGCGATCAGCGCGATGCCGCCGAGCAGCGGCATCCGCGCTGTGAGGACGACGTGATCGAGCGCGATCGTCAGCAGTCCGACGGCGCCGACGATCAGGAAGGTCAGCGACGCCGATGCCTGCAGAGGGGCCACGCCGACAGCGATGTCGGAGCTCGCGATCTCGAGCAGCCGCGGCACGCGCGCGAACGCCTCACCCGACGGGATGACGAGGAGCCAGGCGACATCGGAGAAGAACACCGCCGTCATGACCGCCGTCCACAGAGCCAGCAGGGCGAGCGTCACGAGGCCGGCCATGAGGCGGACGCGGCGCAGCAGGTAGCCCGCCGCCAGGAGGAGCCCGGACAGCACGAAGGCGAGCGCCGCCCAGGCGCCGCCGGCGATGACGGAGAACAGCGGGATGAGGGCCGCAGCGATCGCCAGGGCGAGGGCGACCGTCGACGGCCCGTCGTGGCGCGGCCGTCCCGCATCGAGCCGGTCAGTCGACATGACCGCGGCTCTCGCTGATACCCGCCATGCCCGACCACAGGGTGTCGATCTCGTCCTCGGGTTCGAGTCGGTGGATGCGCCAGCCGCCGTCGCGAGCGATCCGCAGCGCCTCGGCGGACCCGCCGAGGGCGAACAGCACCGGGAGACTGCTGTGGGGGACGATCGGCAGGAGGGCCGTGGCATCCTCGACGTCGATCTCGCCGGTCGCGACCACCACGGGGCCGAGGGTCGTGCCGGCGAACAGCGTCGACAGGGTGCGCAGGTCCCCGTCGCGCCGTGCGGTCAGGGTGGCGAAGCCGGTCGTCAGCGCTTCGAGGGCCGTCGTATCGCCGCCGTCGATCGGCTCCGCGATCTCGGACCCGTCGACGTCGACGATCGCCACGCTGTAGCCCTCGTGAACGAATCGGTGCGCGGCCGAGACGACGATGGAGACGGCCGCCTCGAAACCGGCATCCTCGCCGGGGGAGCGCAGGGCGTCCCCGCTCCATCGGGTGACGCTCCGGTCGAAGACGATCACGGCCTCCGGGTTCGACTCCCTCTCCTCCTGGCGCACCATGAGCTCACCGCGGTGCGCGCTGGCGCGCCAGTGGATCCGGCGCATCGAGTCGCCGGGCGCGTAGACCCGCGGGATGAGGTTGTCGGCGCCCTGCCCGAGCTTGTCGGTGACGGACTGCATGGTGCCCCCGGCGGCGCCCGGGAGTTCCTCGAACGCCTCGAGCGGGAGGACGGCGGGCGCGATGGTCAGCGGAACGGTGCCGCCGAGCTGCTGACGCCGCCGACTCAGGCCGAAGGCGTCGGTCGTCTCGACGACGAGCGGACCGATGGGACGCACGCCCCGACGCCGTGCCTGCACCCGATAGGAGATGTCGACGTTGTGACCGCCCGAGACGAGTCCTGACCGGAGAGCGGGATAGGCACCGCTCGGTTCGCCGTCGACGCCGCTGGGGAGCCGGTCCCGCCACGTGCCGACCGCGGTGGGGAGCAGGGTGCGCGCCTCGACGTGGGCGCGCACGTCGACGTCGCCGCCGACGTTCGCCACGGCGGGCGCGAACGACCGGCGCACGCCGTCGTCGCGGTGCCCCAGCCACAGCGATGCGAACGAGACGCCGACCGCGGCCAGCAGAAGCACGCCGAAGAAGACCAGAGCCGGGACGGAGAACACCTGCGCGCAGACGAACGAAGCGAGCCCGACCAGGACCGCTCCCGTTCCCCGGGGGGTCAGGGGCCATCGCGTCATGTCGTCGGACCGCTCAGCGCGCGGCGACGGGGACGCGCACCGAGCGCACCACCGAGTCGAGCACCGACGTCACGAGGTCGGCGCCGCCCCGACCGCGCGCCATCGCGCCGCCGCGGGCGGCGATGAGCCGGTGGGCGAACACGGGTTCGAGCAGCGTCACGAGGTCGTCCGGGATCACGTACTCGCGCCCTTCGAGCGCAGCCCACACCTTGGCGGCCCGCACGAGCTGCAGCGTCGCACGCGGGCTCGCGCCCAGGCGGAGGTCGCTGTGCTCGCGCGTGGCCCGCGAGAGCGCCACGGCGTACTCCTCGACCGCGGGGGAGACGTGCACCGAGCGCGCCCACGCGATGAGGGCGGCGACGCGCTCGGCCGAGATGACGGGATGGATCGCGTCGAGCGGGTTGGCGGTGTCGCGCTGGCGGAGCATGAGCGCCTCGTTCGCGGCATCCGGATATCCCATCGAGATGCGCATCATGAAACGGTCGCGCTGCGCTTCGGGCAGGGCGTAGGTGCCCTCCATCTCCATCGGGTTCTGCGTCGCGACGACGAGGAACGGATCGGGGAGGCCGCGGCTCGTGCCGTCCACGGTGACCTGGCGCTCCTCCATCGCCTCCAGCAGTGCCGACTGCGTCTTGGGCGACGAGCGGTTGATCTCGTCGGCGATGACGACGTGCGCGAAGATCGCTCCCGGTTTGAACTCGAACCGGCCCTCCGACTGGTCGTACACGCTGACGCCGGTGACATCGCTCGGGAGCAGATCGGGCGTGAACTGGATGCGGCGCACGGTCGCCCGGATGGACGCGCCGAGCGCCCGGGCGAGCATCGTCTTGCCCACACCGGGGACGTCCTCGATCAGGAGGTGTCCTTCGGCGAGCAGGCACACCAGCGCGGCACGGACGGCGTCGGGCTTGCCGTCGATGACCTGCGACACCGAGGCGATGAGTGCTCCGGTGGTCTCGGCGAACACCCCGGCGTCCACCCGGTTCGCCGCTCGGGACGCGGCGGCGCCCCCCGGCACCGTCATGGTCGTCTGGTCGTCGGTCATCCGTCCCCCCTCACGCGGTCGGCGCATCAGCGCGCCCGACCCGATGCTAACCCGACCGTCACGGGCGGGCGCCGGACGTCGGGTAGACTGGCAGCAGCTCTCCGCGAGACGGCATCCAGGCCAACTCCCCCAGGACGGAAACGTAGCAAGGGTAACCAGGCTCTGCCGGGTTCGCGGAGAGTCTTTCTTTTGCCCGGGCGCTCCCAGCCCGTGCATGGACCGCGAGCCTAGGCTGGAGGCGTGGCTCAGAGCATCTACATCACGTCCGCCGAAGGTCACTCCGGCAAGTCGACGATCGCCCTCGGCGTGCTCGACACCCTCAGCCGGCGCTCGCCGCGCGTCGGCGTCTTCCGGGCGATCGCGCGGTCGACGGAGGAGCGCGATTACGTGCTCGAGATGCTCCTCGACCACGACGGCGTCGACCTCGGTTACGACGAATGCATCGGGGCCACCTACGACGAGGTCCGCGCCGACCCCGAGGCGGCGCTCGGCCGCATCGTCGAGCGCTACAAGGCCGTCGAGGCCCAGTGCGACGCGGTCGTGATCGTCGGCAGCGACTACACCGACGTGGGCAGCCCCGCCGAGCTCGGCTACAACGCGCGCATCGCAGCGAACCTGGGTGCCCCGGTCCTCGTGGTGCTGTCGGGGCAGCCCGCCGACGGCGAGCGGACGCCGGATGCCGGTGGCCTGACGCCCGCCCAGGTCGGCAACCTCGCGACCCTCGCGCTCGCCGAGCTCAAGCACGAGCGCGCGGGCATCTTCGCCGTCGTGGTCAACCGGGCCGACCCGGCGCACCTCGACGACATCGTCGCGGCCGTGCGTGCCGTTCCGGCGGCGTCGGGCGACATCGGGGTCTGGGCCATCCCCGAGGACGCCTACCTGGTCGCGCCCTCGGTCGCCGACGTCGCGCGCTCGCTCGGCGCGACGCTCGTGAAGGGCGATGAGGCGCTCCTCGATCGTGAGGTGCTCCACGTCGTCGTGGCGGGGATGTCGCTGAACAACGTCCTGCCCCGGCTCGAGGAGGCGGCGATCCTCGCCGTCGCCGCCGATCGCACCGAGGTGCTCCTGGCGGCGCTCCTGGCCAATGCGTCGGGCACGTTCCCATCGCTGTCGGGCATCGTCCTGTACGGCCCGTTCGAACTGCCCGAGCATGTCGAGCGGCTCATCGACGGACTCGATTCGAACCTGCCGATCCTCGCGACCGATCAGGGCACGTACGAGACGGTGCGCGGCATCATGAGCGCACGCGGACGGCTGGCCGCGCACTCTCAGCGCCGCTACGACACCGCCCTGTCGCTGTTCGAGCAGCACGTCGACACGGACGACCTCCTGCGCCGTATCGGTCTCGCGAGCTCCCAGGTCGTCACGCCCCTCATGTTCCAGTACGGGCTCATCGAGCGCGCGCGGCGGGAGCGCCGGAGGATCGTGCTGCCCGAGGGCGGCGACGATCGCATCCTGCGCGCCGCCGCGACGGCCCTCGCGCGCGGCATCGCCGACATCACCATCCTCGGCGAGCCCGTCGAGGTGCACTCGCGCGCCCTCGAGCTGGGTCTCGACATCAGGGCCGCCGAGGTGCTGAGCCCGTTCGACGCCGTGCACGTCGAGAAGTTCGCGCGCGAGTACGAGCGCCTGCGCGCACACAAGGGCGTCACGTTCCGGCAGGCCGCCGACACCGTCACGGACGTCTCCTACTTCGGCACACTCATGGTCCACCTCGGCCTCGCCGACGGCATGGTCTCGGGTGCTGCGCACACCACGGCGCACACCATCCGTCCGGCCTTCGAGATCATCAAGACGAAGCCCGGCGTCGACGTCGTCTCGAGCGTGTTCCTCATGGCGCTCGCCGATCGGGTGCTGGTCTACGGCGACTGCGCCGTCGTCCCCGACCCGACCGCACCGCAGCTGGCCGACATCGCGGTGTCGTCGGCGGCGACCGCCGAGCAGTTCGGCATCTCGCCGCGCGTCGCGATGCTCTCGTACTCGACCGGCGAGTCCGGCTCGGGTGCCGATGTCGAGAAGGTGCGCGAGGCGACGGCCCTCGTCCGGGAACGCGCGCCGCGGCTGCTCGTCGAGGGGCCCATCCAGTACGACGCCGCCACCGATGCGGCCGTCGCGGCCACGAAGATGCCGGACTCCGACGTCGCCGGTCGCGCGACGGTCTTCGTGTTCCCCGACCTGAACACCGGGAACAACACGTACAAAGCCGTGCAGCGTTCGGCGGGCGCCGTCGCGATGGGCCCCGTGCTCCAGGGACTGAACAAGCCCATCAACGACCTGTCCCGCGGAGCGCTCGTCGAGGACATCGTCAACACGATCGCCATCACCGCGATCCAGGCTCAGAACGCCGCGGATGCCGCGACGCCGGAGGCCCGCGCATGACCCCCGTCCTCGTCATCAACAGCGGTTCGTCGTCGTTCAAGTACCAGCTCGTCGACGTCGACACGGAGCGGCCGCTCGCATCCGGCCTGGTGGAACGGATCGGGGAGGAGTCCGGCCTCGCGACGCACACGGTCTTCTTCGCCGGTGACGGAGCGACCGTGGCGGCGACGAAGGCGACCTCGCGCATCGAGCGGGAGATCCCGGACCACACCACGGGCTTCGCCGTGATGCTCGAGGCGTTCGCCGCACAGGGACCGTCGCTCGAGGGCGCGCGGCCGGTCGCCGTCGGTCACCGCGTCGTGCAGGGTGGGGCGCGCTTCTTCGAGCCGACCCTCGTCACGCCCCTCGTCGAGATCAACATCGACGAGCTCTCCGCCTTGGCCCCGCTCCACAACCCCGGAGCGCTGCAGGGCATCCGTGCGGCCCGGGCCGCGTTCGCCGACGTCCCGCACGTCGCGGTGTTCGACACCGCGTTCCACCAGACGATGCCCCCGGAGGCGTACACCTACGCGATCGACCGTGACACGGCGCAGAAGCATCGCATCCGCAAGTACGGCTTCCACGGCACGAGTCACAAGTTCGTGAGCGAAGCCGCTGCCGCCTTCCTGGAGCGGCCGCTGTCGGAGCTGTCGCAGATCGTCCTCCACCTCGGCAACGGCGCGTCGGCGACCGCGATCCGGGGCGGCGCCTCGGTCGACACGTCCATGGGTCTCACACCGCTCGAGGGTCTCGTGATGGGCACCCGCTCGGGTGACATCGATCCGTCGGTGTTGGGGGTGCTCGCTCGCCGTGAGGACATGACCCCCGGCGAGCTGGACGCCTTCCTCAACAAACGCAGCGGGCTGCTCGGCCTCGCCGGTGCGTCCGACATGCGGGACATCGACGCCCGCCGTCGGTCGGGGGATGCCGACGCGCAGCTCGCCTTCGACGTCTACATCCACCGGCTCCGTGCGTACATCGGCGCCTACCTGGCCCAGCTGGGCGGCGTCGACGTGATCTCGTTCACCGCAGGTGTCGGGGAGAACTCCGCCGTCGTGCGCGCCGCGGCACTCGAGACCTTCGGCTTCGCGGGTGTGCGACTGGACGCCGAGCGCAACACGTCGGGGGAGCGCGGCATCCGCGTCATCTCGACGGACGACTCGCCGGTCACGGTGCTCGTCGTGCCCACCGACGAGGAGCTGGAGATCGCCCGTCAGGCGCACGCCGTCGCCACGGCGTGACCGAGGCTCGGTGCGGCGGCGTGACGGATACGCTGGTGCGGTGACGATGGACGAGCTCCCCGACCTCACCCGTTTCGACGGTGTCCTCTTCGACCTCGACGGCGTCCTGACCCCGACGGCCGAGGTCCACATGCACGCCTGGCAGAGCATGTTCACCGAGCTGTTCCGGTCATGGGGTGTAGAGCCGGCGTACTCCGAGAGCGACTACTTCGAGCACCTCGACGGCAAGAAGCGGTACGACGGAGTGGCGAGCCTGCTGCGATCCCGCGACGTCGAGGTGCCGTGGGGCGACCCGTCCGACGATCCGTCCCTCGACACGGTGTGCGGGATCGGCAATCGCAAGAACATCGTGTTCGAGCGCGTGCTTCGTGCCGACGGCATCGCGCCGTACCCGGGCTCGCTCGCGCTGGTCGAGAAGCTGCAGGCCGCCGGCGTCCCGATCGCGGTGGTCTCGAGCTCCAAGAACGCCCGCGAAGTGCTGACCGTGGCCGGCATCATCGACCGCTTCCCGGTCATCATGGACGGCGTCGTCGCCGAGGCCGAGCATCTGGCGTCGAAGCCCGCCCCCGATGTGTTCGCGCGGGCCGCCGAGATGCTGGGCGTCGACCCTGCGCGCAGTGCCGCGGTCGAGGACGCGCACTCCGGCGTGCGGTCGGCCGCCGCCGCCGGGTACGGTCTCGTGGTGGGCGTCGACCGCGGCGCGGGTGTCGACGCGCTCCGCGCAGCCGGCGCCCACGTCGTCGTGGACGACCTCGCCGCCTTCGCCTGAGCCCCGGCATCCCCCTCTTTCCGTCCTGACACCCGTAGAAGGACCCGCATGATCGATCGTCACCGCTTTCCCGTGGACCCGTGGCGTCTCGTCGAGACGTCGTTCTCGCTCGACGACCCCGGCGTCACCGAGACCCTGTTCGCCGAGGGCAACGGCTACCTCGGCCTGCGCGGGAATCACCCCGAGGGGCGCCACGCGCACGAGCACGGGACCTTCCTCAACGGCTTCCACGAGGTCTTCCCGATCCGGCACGCCGAGCGCGCGTTCGGCTTCGCGGAGGTCGGGCAGACGATCATCAACGCGCCCGACAGCAAGGTCATGCGCGTGTACGTGGACGACGAGCCGCTCTCGCTCGACATCGCCGACCTGCGCGAGTACGAGCGCGCCCTCGACATGCGCCGGGGAGTGCTGACCCGCCACGTCCGATGGATGACGCCGAGCGGCAAGGACGTCGTGATCGACTACGAGCGCATGGTCTCTTTCGAGGAGCGCCACGTCGCGGTCATGCGCATCTCGGTCACGGTGCTGAACGCGGATGCCCCGGTCACGATCAGCTGCCAGATGATCAACCGGCAGGACGGTCAGGACGTGTACGGCGGTCCGGGGCTCGGCAAGCAGGCCGACGCCGGGTTCGACCCGCGCAAGGCCGACGGCTTCGCGAACCGGGTGCTGCAGCCCGAGGACTACTGGCAGGACGGCACCCGCGCCGCGCTGTCGTACAAGGTGACCGAGTCGGGGATGACCGTCGCCGTCGTCGCCGACCACCTCGTCGAGACCGAGAACGAGTACTCGTCGCGTTCCCTCGTCGAGCCCGACGTGGCCAAGAACGTCTTCCGCGTGCAGGCCAAGCAGGGTGTGCCGGTCACCATCACGAAAGCCGTCGCCTACCACACGTCGCGCGGCGTCCCCGCGCGCGAGCTCATCGAGCGCGGCCGGCGCACGCTCGACCGCGTCGAGCACGAGGGCATCCAGCGGCTCTTCGACCGCCAGGAAGCCTGGGTCCAGGCGTTCTGGGAGCGCTCGGACGTCGTCATCGAGGGTCACGACGATCTGCAGCAGGCGACGCGCTGGTGCCTGTTCCAGCTCGCGCAGGCAGCGGCCCGCGCCGATTCGCTGGGTGTGCCCGCGAAGGGTGTGACGGGGTCCGGCTACAGCGGCCACTACTTCTGGGACACCGAGGTCTACGTCCTGCCGTTCCTCGCGTACACGACGCCGCTCTGGGCGCGGAACGCGCTGCGGATGCGCTACCTCATGCTCCCCGCCGCTCGCCGGCGGGCCGGGCAGCTCAACGAGGCCGGCGCGCTGTTCCCGTGGCGGACGATCAATGGCGAGGAAGCCTCGGCCTACTACGCCGCGGGCACCGCGCAGTACCACATCAACGCGGACGTCGCCTTCGCTCTCGGCAAGTACGTGCGGGCCACGGGCGACATCGACTTCCTCCACCGGGAGGGTGTCGACATCCTGGTCGAGACGGCACGGCTCTGGGCGACCCTCGGGTTCTGGCGCTTCACCGAGACGGGGGACCCCGAGAGCTTCCACATCCACGGTGTGACCGGTCCCGACGAGTACACGACGGTCGTCAACGACAACCTGTTCACGAACGTCATGGCGCGGTACAACCTGCGGTACGCCGCCCGCGTCGTCCGCGAGATGGCGGTCGACCAGCCGGATGCGTACCGTGCGATGGTCGACCGGCTCGACCTCGACGAGGCGGAGCCGATCGCGTGGCAGAGCGCCGGCGAGGCGATGCACATCCCGTACAGCGAGGCCCTCGGCATCCATCCGCAGGACGCCGTCTTCCTCGAGCGCGAGGTCTGGGACCTCGAGAACACGCCCGCCGAGCAGCGCCCGCTGCTGTTGCACTTCCACCCGCTCGTGATCTACCGGTACCAGGTGCTCAAGCAGGCCGACGTCGTGCTCGCGCTCTTCCTGCAGGGCAACCAGTTCACGCCGGCGGAGAAGCTCGCCGACTTCGAGTACTACGACGCCCTGACCACGGGGGACTCCACGCTGTCGGCGGTCGTGCAGGCGATCCTCGCCGCCGAGGTCGGGTACCAGGACCTCGCGCTGGAGTACTTCCGCGAGTCGGCGTTCGTCGACCTCGGCGACCTGCACCGCAACGCCTCCGACGGCGTCCACGTCGCCTCCGCCGGAGGTGTCTGGACCGCGCTCGTCGCCGGCTTCGGCGGCATGCGCGACCACCGCGGCGCGCTCAGCTTCGACCCGCGCCTGCCCGCGGACTGGCCGTCGCTGTCGTACACGCTCCACTGGCACGGCACCCGGCTGCAGGTGACGGTCCGTCGCGACGAGATGACGGTCGCCGCCGGCGAGGGCGAGGCCGTGTCGTTCACGGTCCGGGGCGCCGGATACACGGTCGCGGCCGGTGAGACGGTCACGGTGCCGCTCGAGGGTCAGGGCCCCGTGATCCCGGGGCGTCCGACACTCCGACAGATCGGGGAGCAGCTGCGCGAGGACGGCACGCTGCTGTCCGCGTCGGTGCCCGACGCGACGGCGGCGACCTCCGTCCCGGTGCACACGGGCACGATCCCGATCGTGACCGCCGAGGAGCAGCCGACGGATGCCGGGGAGCAGGCGGCGCCCGAGCCCGACACCCGCACGCGGCAGTTCCCCGCGGTCGACGCGGGCGATGTCACCGCGACGGTCTGAACTCAGACCGTCGCGGCGGCGCGCTCACGCACGATGGCGCGGACCGCGTCGCGGCCGGCGCGGTTCGCGCCGACCGTCGACTGCGACGGACCGTAGCCGATGAGGAACAGCCGGGGTTCGTCTATCGAGCGGGTGTCGCGCACACGCACGCCGCCGGCGGGGGTGCGCAGCCCGAGCGGGGCGAGGTGCGCGATGTCGGCGCGGAACCCGGTCGCCCAGAGGATGACGTCCGCCGGCTCGAGGGTGCCGTCCGGCATCCGTACCCCATCCGGCTCGATGGCGGTGAACATGGGATGCCACACCAGGGCGCCCCGGTCCTTCGCCGCCTGCGCCCACGGTGACCAGTGCGCCCCGGTGACCGAGACGACGCTGCCCGGCGGCAGCCCCTGCCGGACGCGTTCCTCGACGCCGGCGATCGCCTGGATGCGCGCGGCGGTGTCGAAGGCGGTCGCGTCCCACTGAGGTTCGGCGCGCGACACCCAGAGGGTCTCGGTCACCTGCGAGATCTCGTCGAGCAGCTGGATCGCCGAGACGCCCGCGCCCACGATGACGACGCGCCGGTCGTGGAACTCCTCCGCCGTGCGGTAGTCGTGCACGTGCAGCTGCCGGCCGGTGAACGTCGCCTGCCCGGGGTAGGTCGGCCAGAAGGGCTTCCGCCACGTGCCCGTGGCGTTGATGACGTACCGCGCCGCCCAGGCGTGGGCGCCGTCACTGGTGTCCGCCTCGACGATCAGCCGGCCGCGCGGGTCCTCGTCGGCCCGTCGGACGGCGCGCACCTGCACGGGGCGACGGACCGCGAGCTCGAACCGCGCCTCGTAGGCAGTGAAGTACTCCGGCAGGACCTCCCGGCTGGCCGCCCGCGGATCCGCCGGCGGCACGGCGTAGCCGGGGAGCTCGTGGATGCCGTTGACCGTACCCATCCGCAGCGACGGCCACCGGTGCTGCCACGCGCCCCCGGCATGCGTCTCGGCGTCCACGACGACGAACGTGGGCACCTCCGCCTCGGCGTCCCCGAGTGGGACGAAACCGCGGCGACGCAGATGGTAGGCGGCGCTGAGCCCGGCCTGCCCCGCGCCGATCACGGCGACGTCGACGGGCTCGGGGGACATGACGGCTGCAACGTGAGACCGACCCCGGCTGTTCCCGGTGCCCGGAGCCTCGGCGCCGGATCGGATGTCGGCGCCACGCCGTAGTCTGTTGTGGTGACCACCGCCCTGTACCGCCGCTATCGCCCGGAGACCTTCGGCGAGATGATCGGACAGAGCCAGGTGACCGACCCGCTCATGACGGCGCTGCGCAGCGACCGGGTCGGCCACGCCTACCTCTTCTCGGGCCCGCGCGGCTGCGGCAAGACGACGTCGGCGCGCATCCTCGCGCGCTGCCTCAACTGCGCACAGGGGCCGACCGACACCCCGTGCGGCGAGTGCGACTCCTGCAAGGAGCTCAGCCGCGGCGGCGGCGGGTCGCTGGATGTCGTCGAGATCGACGCGGCCTCCCACAACGGTGTCGACGACGCCCGCGACCTGCGCGAACGCGCCGTGTTCGCTCCCGCGCGCGACCGGTTCAAGATCTTCATCCTCGACGAGGCGCACATGGTGACGGCGCAGGGGTTCAACGCCCTGCTCAAGCTCGTCGAGGAACCGCCCGCGCACGTCAAGTTCATCTTCGCGACGACCGAGCCCGAGAAGGTCATCGGGACGATCCGCTCCCGCACGCACCACTACCCGTTCCGTCTCGTGGCCCCCGCAGCGATGCTCGAGTACGTCGAGCAGCTCTGCCGGAGCGAGGGTGTGACGGTCGAGCCCGGTGTCCTGCCGCTCGTGGTCCGCGCCGGCGGAGGGTCTCCGCGTGACACCCTGTCTCTCCTCGACCAGCTGATCGCCGGTTCCGAGGACGGCGCCGTCGGTTACGAGCGCGCCGTCGCGCTGCTGGGCTACACGCACGCGGAGCTTCTCGACGAGGTCGTCGACGCATTCTCCTCGCATGACGCGGCGGCCGCCTTCGGCGCCGTCGATCGCGTCGTGCAGACCGGTCAGGATCCGCGCCGGTTCGTCGACGATCTGCTCGAGCGGCTGCGCGACCTCATCATCGTCGCGGCGACCGGCGAGGGGGCTCGTGCCGTGCTGCGCGGCGTCCCCGCGGACGAACTCGAGCGCATGGGCCGCCAGGCGGCCGCCTTCGGCACCGACCGGCTCTCGCGGATCGCCGACCTCGTCGTCACCGCACTCGACGACATGACGGGGACGACGTCGCCGCGCCTGCAGCTCGAGCTGCTCGTCGCCCGCGTCCTCGCCGCGACGGATGCGGCGGCTCCCGCGCCCGCCGCGGGGTCAGCCGCCTCGGGGTCGGCCGCCTCTGCCCCTCCCGGGTCGGAGCCCGCGCCGCGTCCGGTCGCGTCCGCGCCGGCCCCGGCGTCCGCTCCGGTCCCGGCATCCTCCGCGTCGACGCCGGCGCCGCCCGCGCCCGAACCGACGCCCGCGGTGGTGCCGGGCCCGCCCGTCCCGACCGGGCCGGTGACCTTCCCGCAGATCCGCGACTCGTGGCCCGAGATCCTGCGGCGGCTCGAGGACATCAGCCGCACGTCGTGGATGATCGCGAGCGCCTCGCGCCCGGTCGCATATGCGGAAGGCGACATCCTCACGCTGTCGTTCCAGAGCCACGCGGACGTGCAGTCGTTCAAGAAGCTGAACGCGGGCAAGGGTCCCAGTGAGGACCTGCGCACGGCGATCCTGTCGGTGCTGGGCGTGCGGGTGAAGTACCTCACCCGTCACGACACCGATCCCACCCCGCCGCCGCCCGGCGGTGTCGGCCCCGAGGTCCCGCCCGCGCCGACCCCCGATTCCGGCGGACCGGTCGCGCCCGCGGCATCCCGTCCCGAGCCGGCCGCCCCGGCGCGGCCCGCGCCCGCGGCCGCCGCTCCCGTCACCGAGTGGGCGGTCGCCCCGATCCCCACGGACGACGGAGCACCGTCGGCGCAGTTCGCGGTCGACGACGAGCCCGAGGATGCGGCTCCTCTGCCCGTGCGCACGCTCACCGCCCCGCGGGAGGGCGATGTCCTGCCCGCCGAGGCCCCGGACGACGATGAGGACGATGTGCCGCCGCCGGTGGATGCCGATGCCCCTGTCCCGGTGCACACGCCGCCGCCCACCACGCCGGCCCCCGAGTCGCCGCGAGCGCCCCGCCCGGGCGGCATCGAGCGCGTCGGTGAGGCAGCGGTGCGCCAGCTGCTCGGCGCGCGCTTCGTCCGCGAAGAGCCGTACACCCCGCCGACGAGGTTCAACTGACCCATGTACGACGGCATCGTCCAAGACCTGATCGACGAGTTCGGACGCCTCCCCGGCATCGGCCCGAAGTCGGCCCAGCGCATCGCGTTCCACATCCTGCAGACCCCGTCCTTCGACGTGTCGCGGCTCGCCCACCTGCTGTCCGAGCTGCGGGAACGGGTGAGGTTCTGCGAGATCTGCGGGAACGTGTCCGAGCAGGCGCAGTGCTCCATCTGCCGCGATCCGCGGCGCGACCGCACGTTCATCTGCGTCGTCGAGGATGCGAAGGACGTCGCGGCGATCGAGCGCACCCGCGAGTTCCGCGGGCTCTACCACGTGCTGGGCGGCTCGATCAGCCCCATGGCGGGCATCGGCCCCGACGACCTGCGCATCGCCCAGCTCATGCAGCGCCTCGCCGACGGCACCGTGACCGAGGTCATCCTCGCGACCAACCCGAACCTCGAGGGCGAGGCGACGGCGACCTACCTCAGCCGGCTGCTCCACACCCTCGAGATCAGTGTGACGCGCCTCGCGTCGGGCCTGCCGGTCGGCGGCGACCTCGAGTACGCGGACGAGGTCACCCTCGGTCGGGCGTTCGAGGGGCGCCGCGCGGTCTGATTCAGTCCGTCGGGGCGAAGAGCGCGGGCTCCTCGGTCAGCGTGCGCTCGATGGCCGCGGTGATGTCCTCGTCCACGGCGCGGTACTCGTCGTTGACGCGCTCCTCGGCCTCACCCCAGGCCTCGTCGTCGCCGACGCCGGCCGTCTGGTCGTACTCCGCAGCCGCGCGGTCGATCGCCTCCGCCGTGGATTCCAGCCCGAGGGTGCGGTACCCGTCGGCCACGGCGTCGAGCGGGAACTCCTCGTCGGCCGCGTGGGTCTCGACGGCGTACCAGAACCCGCCGTTGTGGACCATGCCGTGGAATGTCAGGACGCGGCGGACGGCGAGGTCGCCGGGATGCGTCGCGGGTACGTCGTACTCCAGTGCGCGGTTCCAGATCTCGTCACTCGGGGAGCTCATGCCGCGAGCATACTTCGACGGACGGAGGCGTCATCCGCGCTCGCGCGCGCGGGCGCGGATGACGGTGCCCAGGGTCGCGCGGAGCGGCTGGCCGACGTAGATGCCGAGGGAGGCGCCGACGGCCAGCGCGATCCCCACCGTGGCCGCCGACGCGAGGGTCGTGAACCCGATGAGCAGGGTCACCGTGCTCTGACCGGACTCGACGACCCCGAGGAGGCCCCGGAACACCGCCGCCCCCGGCACCATCGGCAGGATCGCGGCCGTCGTGATCGCCACCGACGGCACGTGCAGCTTGTAGGCGGCGAGGATGCCGAGGAGGCTCCCGGCGAACGCACCGACACCGCTGGCGGCCGCGGACTCGAACCCGAGAGTGGATGCCGCGGTGTACCCCGCCCACGCGACGACGCTCAGCCCGACGCTGACGGCGACGACCCGCAGCCCCGCGCCGTTGTAGATCGTCACGGAGACGGCGATGAGTGCTGCTCCCGCGAACTGCAGCGGGACCGGGCCGAAGGGGAGCGGGTCGTTCGGGGCGTCCATCCCTGCGCCGACGACACGTGCCGTCTCGAGGCCCGCGAGGATGCCCAGCACCACCCCGAGGGTCTGCGTCGTGAGTTCCAGGATGCGGCCGGTCGCCGTCAGCGCGAAGCCGTCGATCGCGTCCTGCGCCGCCCCCACCACGGTGAGCCCGGCGAGCATCAGCACGATGCCCGAGGCCACGATGACCGACGGGCGTATCTCCTGCGCCGCCATCCAGCCCGTCGCCTCGAGCCGCGGTGCGACGGCGGCGATGAGGGTCAGGACGAAGGCGCCGGCGACCTGGCTGAAGAAGAACGGCACGCGCGCGCGGCCGAGCAGGAATTGCGTGACCGCCGCGCCGCCGGCGGCGATGAACGACAGCAGGATCACCAGCCAGTTGGCCCCGAACATGAGGGCGACGCCGACGGCCAGGAGGGCCTGAGCCGCGACGATGACGGGCGGGTGGTAGGCGAAGGGCGTGCGGCGCACGACGCGGAACTCGGCACGAGCGGATTCCAGCGGCATCCCGCCCCGGATCGCCGCGACCAGCGCCTGCAGCCGTTGCAGTCTCGCGTGGTCGGGGGCCTGGCTGCGCACGACGCGCATCAGGGTGATGGGACGGTCGGCGCCGCTGCGGTGATGCGCGACGGTGATGGAGTTGTAGCTCACGTCGACGTGGACGGGGTCCAGTCCGTAGACACCCGCGACCCGCACGATGGTGAGCGTCACTTCGCTGGCGGGTGCGCCCGAGGCGAGCATCGACTCGCCGATCCGGATGGCCAGGTCGAGGACGCCGACGGCGAATGCATCGTCGATGACGGGCAGCATCTCGGTGTGCGGAGTCGAGCTCTCCGGAGCACGGACGAGGGCCTGCAGCGACGTGAAGAACTGGCGTCGTCCCATATGCTCCAGCCTAAATCAGGGCTCCCGGCGGTCCGCCTGCGTCACATGGCCGTGGCGGCACGGGCCGCTCCGTAGGATGGTGCGCGGGCGTGAGTCTCCGCCCGCCGGCTGCGCCCGGCATCCACCCGGGAGTATCCGACCATGGCCCTGATCGTCCAGAAGTACGGCGGTTCGTCCGTCGCCGACGCCGAGAGCATCCGTCGCGTCGCGAAGCGGATCGTCGACGCCCGCCGTGCCGGCCACGACGTCGTCGTCGCCGTCAGCGCGATGGGCGACACCACCGACGAGCTGCTCGACCTCGCGTCGCAGGTCTCGCCGTTGCCCGCGCCGCGCGAGCTCGACATGCTGCTCTCCAGCGGCGAGCGGATCTCTATGGCGTTGCTGGCGATGGCGATCAACTCGATGGGCTTCGAGGCGCGCTCGTTCACCGGCAGCCAGGCCGGCATGATCACCGACAGCTCGCACGGCGCCGCCCGCATCGTCGACGTCACCCCGGTCCGGGTGCGCGACGCACTCGACGAGGGCGCGATCGTCATCGTCGCCGGCTTCCAGGGCTTCAGCCGCGACACCCGCGACATCACGACCCTCGGTCGCGGGGGATCCGACACGACCGCCGTCGCGCTCGCCGCCGCTCTGAACGCCGATGTCTGCGAGATCTACAGCGATGTCGACGGCATCTTCACCGCCGACCCGCGGGTCGTCCCGAAGGCCCGGAAGCTCGCGACCGTCCAGTCCGAGGAGATGCTCGAGCTCGCCGCGAACGGCGCCAAGGTGCTCTACATCCGCGCCGTCGAGTTCGCCCGCCGTCACGGCGTCATGATCCACGCCCGCTCGACATTCAGCTCGGGCGTCGGCACGTACGTTCTCGGTCCGGGGATGACCGCCCCCGACCACGAAGAGGGAGAAGAGATGGAAGAGCCCATCGTCACCGGTGTCGCCACCGACCTCAGCCAGGCCAAGATCACCGTCGTCGGTGTGCCCGACGTCCCCGGCAAGGCCGCCGAGATCTTCAAGATCGTCGCCAAGTCCGGCGCCAACGTCGACATGATCGTCCAGAACGTCTCGGCGGCGGCGACCGGCCGCACCGACATCTCGTTCACGCTCCCCAAGGCCGAGGCGTCGACGGCGCTGCGTGCGCTGTCGGTGGAGCAGGGGAGCGTCGGCTTCGACAAGCTCGTCCACGACGACCAGATCGGCAAGCTGTCCGTCGTCGGTGCCGGCATGCGGACCCACTCCGGTGTCTCGGCGACCCTGTTCGAGGCGCTGTCGACGACCGGTGTGAACATCGAGATGATCTCGACCTCCGAGATCCGCATCTCCGTCGTCGTCCGCGGAGACGACCTCGCCGAGGCGGCGCGCGTCGTGCACACCGCGTACGGTCTCGACGGCGACACCGAGGCCGTCGTCCACGCCGGTACCGGACGCTGACGACGACCCAGGGGCCTCCCGGCTCAGCGCTGCGCGGCGAGCCAGTCGTCGAAGGACGGCCCGGCGAGCGTCGCCCCTGCGCTCGGCAGGTTGGCGCCTGACCGCATCCCGCGCATCTGCGCGCCCGGGACGCTGACGGGGATGACGGGACGCCGTGATCCGTCGCGGCGCACCCACTCCCGGATCATCCGATCGAGCCGCTCCTCGCGCGGCCCTGCGAGGTCCGCGACGCGACCCTGCGGCCCGGTGAGGGCCAGCGCGACGAGCCGCGCCGCGACCTCCGCGGCGGCGACCGGCTGCACGCGGGCGCGCGGCGCCAGCTGCAGCGGCCCGAGACGCGCCTGTGCCGCCACCTGGCCCGCGAACTCGTGGAACTGCGTCGCCCGCAGGATGCTCCACGGCACCGTGCTGCGTTCGAACAGGTCCTCCTGAGCGATCTTGCCGGCGTAGTAGCCGTCGGGGTTGCGGTCGATCCCCACGATCGACAGCAGCACGGCGTGGGCGGTTCCCGCGGTCGCTGCCGCCGCGAGCAGGGTGCCGGATGCCGCGCGGAAGAACTCCGTCGCTGTCGCCGCGCTCGTGGTCCCGACGCTCGCCGCGTCGATCACGGCGGTCGCCCCCGCCAGTGCGCGGTCCACTGCTGCCCGGTCGCGCAGGTCGACTCCCGCCGCCCGCGAGAGGACGACCGCGTCGTGCCCCTCCGCGCGCACCCGCTCCACCACGAGTCGTCCGACCGTGCCCGTTCCGCCCGTCACTGCGATCTTCATGTCGCCCCTTCCGATGGTGTGTCACTGTGGTGACGACGCAGCCTCCGCGAATGTGAGGCCCGGGACGGAGATCGCGATGACGGATGCCGCGACGCAGACGGATGCCGCGATCGGCGAGGTCGACGCGCATCGCCGCATCCTGGTCGCCGCCGCCCATCGGATGCTGGGAACGCTCGCGGAGGCCGAGGACGCCGTGCAGGAGGCGTTCGTCCGGTGGATCCGGCTGCACCCCTCCGAGCGCGCCGCGATCGCGAACCCCGCGGGATGGCTCATGCGGGTGACCGGCAGGATCTGCCTCGACATGCTCGGCTCGGCGCGGGCGCGACGCGAGACGTACGTCGGGGAGTGGCTGCCCGAGCCCGTGGCGGCGGGCCTCTCGAACGGCGACCCGGCCGAGGCCGCTCTCGCCGCCGAGAGCGTCTCCACGGCGCTCCTTCTCGTCCTGGAGACGCTCACGCCGGCGGAGCGCGTGGCCTTCGTGCTGCACGAGGTCTTCGCGGTGCCGTTCGGCGAGATCGCCGAGGTGCTCGGCCGTTCGCCCGCCGCGTGCCGGCAGCTCGCCGCATCCGCTCGTCGTCATGTCGGACGCCGGAGCGGTGCCGCCGTCCCCCGCAGTCGCCACGACGAGGTCGTCGCAGCGTTCGCCGCCGCAAGCGCGACGGGCAGGCTCGATGCCCTCGTGCGGGTGCTCGCGCCCGACGTCGTGCTCGTCTCGGACGGCGGCGGGGTCGTCTCGGCCGCCCGGCGGCCGGTGCGCGGCGTGGACCACGTGGCGAGGTTCCTGCTGGGTCTCGCGCGGAAGCAGCCGACCGCGGCCTATGAGCCGATGGTCACCGGCGACGGGCTCGGATTCGTGATCCGGCTGAACGGCGCGGTGGCCGCGGTCGTGACGTTCGCGACCGACGGGGAGCGGATCACCGACGTCTGGATGATGCGCAACCCCGGGAAGCTCCGAGCGTGGGTGTGACGGCCGGACGACACATGCGGGTCACGGCACGCGCCGCGCCGGTAGAATCGCCGGAACCCGCTCTTCTGCGCCCTGTCGCGACGCCCCGTCGCGCGGCGCCGCACCCTCGAGGAACCGCACCATGACCGTCTTCTCCGATTCGGGATTCTCCGTCGCCGTCGTCGGCGCCACCGGCCAGGTCGGGACGGTGATGCGCGACATCCTCGTGGAGCGCGCGTTCCCCATCCGTGAGCTCCGTCTGTTCGCGACGGCGCGGTCCGCCGGCTCCACGATCGAGGTGGACGGTCGCGAGATCGTCGTCGAGGACGTCGCGACGGCTGATCCCGCGGGCATACAGATCGCGCTGTTCTCCGCCGGCGCCACGGGCTCGCGCGCGCACGCGCCGCGGTTCGCCGAGGCCGGCGCGGTCGTCATCGACAACTCCAGCGCCTGGCGCATGGACCCCGAGGTGCCGCTCGTCGTCAGCGAGGTCAATCCGCACGCGATCGAGGACCTCCCCAAGGGGATCATCGCCAACCCCAACTGCACGACGATGGCCGCGATGCCGGTCCTGAAGCCGCTCCACGTCGAGGCGGGACTCGTGCGACTCACGGTCAGCACCTACCAGGCCGTCTCAGGGTCGGGACTGGCAGGCGCGGAGGAACTGCTCGGCCAGGTCGAGTCGGTCGTCGCACAGGGCGGGGCGATCGGCCTCGTCCACGACGGCGCCGCCGTCGACTTCCCGGCGCCGCAGAAGTACGTCGCCCCGATCGCCTTCAACGTCATCCCCTTCGCGGGCAACCTCGTCGACGACGGCGAGGACGAGACCGACGAGGAGAAGAAGCTCCGCAACGAGAGCCGCAAGATCCTCGAGCTGCCCGAGCTCCGGGTCGCCGGCACCTGCGTCCGGGTGCCGGTTTTCACGGGTCACTCGCTCTCGATCCACGCGGAGTTCGTGCAGGACATCACGCCCGCCCGCGCGCGGGAGGTGCTCGAGGGCGCCGCGGGTGTCGCCCTCGCCGACGTGCCGACGCCGCTGGCGGCCGCCGGCGCCGACCCGAGCCTGGTCGGCCGCATCCGTGCCGATCAGTCCGCCCCCGAGGGCAAGGGTCTCGTCCTGTTCATCAGCAACGACAACCTCCGCAAGGGGGCCGCGCTGAACGCCGTCCAGATCGCCGAGCTCGTCGCCGCGAACCTCGCCGCCCGCGTCTGAGGACGGATGCCGGGTCCCCGCCCTCGCGCCGGGGCACCCGGCATCCGTGTTTCACCTGGGGAAAGAACCCTCATTCCTGCATCGTCGAGGGGGCCGCGGCGGCAATCGCCCGCGGCCCGGCGACGTAGACTGGATGACCGTGACTGACAATCCCGGAGCAGACGATCACGCCGTTGAGGATGCCGCAGCGAGCAGCCCCGCCGCAGTGAGTCCGACGGAGACGTACGACGCCCTGCTGATCGGCGGCGGCATCATGAGCGCCACCCTCGGCACCCTCCTGCAGCAGCTCGAGCCGGGATGGAAGATCGGCGTCTTCGAGCGTCTCTCCGAGGTCGCGCAGGAGTCGTCGAACGCCTGGAACAACGCCGGCACGGGGCATGCCGCTCTGTGCGAGCTGAACTACACGCCCGAGGGTCCGGACGGCACGATCGACCCCGCGAAGGCGATCGGGATCAACGAGCAGTTCCAGCAGTCGCGGCAGCTGTGGAGCGCCCTCGTCGAGCGAGGTGTCCTCGATGAGCCGACCACCTTCATCAACGCCACCCCGCACATGACCTTCGTCCGCGGTGAGAAGGATGTCGCCTTCCTGAAGAAGCGGTACGAGGTGCTCAAGGAGCAGCCGCTGTTCGCCGGCATCGAGTACTCCGAGGACTCGCGCGTCATCAACCAGTGGGCCCCGCTCCTGATGCAGCAGCGTCGCAAGGGCGAGCCCTTCGCGGCCACCCGTGTTCCTGCGGGCACCGACGTCGACTTCGGCTCCCTCACCCGTCAGCTGTTCGACCACCTCGCCGCGCAGGGCGTCGACGTCGAGACGAACCGCGAGGTGCGCGACCTGAAGCGTCAGAAGGACGGCACGTGGGAGGTCACCTACCGCCACACGGTCGGCCGGACCCCGGGCAAGGTGCGGGCGCGGTTCGTGTTCGTCGGCGCCGGCGGATGGGCCATCAAGCTTCTGCAGCGCTCCGGCATCCCCGAGATCTCCGGGTACGGGGTGTTCCCGATCGGCGGCCAGTGGCTGAAGACCTCGAAGCCCGAACTCGTCGCGCAGCACAAGGCCAAGGTGTACTCGCAGGCCTCGGTGGGCGCGCCTCCCATGTCGGTGCCGCACCTCGACACGCGCGTCGTCGACGGCGAGGCGTCGCTGCTGTTCGGCCCGTTCGCGACGTTCAGCCCGAAGTTCCTCAAGAACGGGCGGATGACCGACATCATCGCCCAGGTGCGCCCGGGCAACATCCTTCCGATGCTCAAGGTCGCGATCGACAACCCCGGCCTCATCAAGTACCTCGTCGGCGAGCTCCTCAAGGGGCACGGCAAGAAGGTGGACTCGCTCCGCGACTTCATGCCGAGCGCGCGCGACGAGGACTGGGAGCTCCTGCAGGCCGGTCAGCGTGCCCAGGTCATGAAGAAGGACCCCAAGAAGGGCGGCGTGCTCCAGTTCGGCACCGAGGTCGTCAGCTCCGCAGACGGCTCCATCGCCGGCCTGCTCGGGGCGTCCCCGGGCGCGTCGACAGGTGCGTCGATCATGCTGGGCCTGCTCAAGACGTGTTTCGCCGACCGCCTGCCGGCGTGGGAGCCGACGCTGAAGGAGCTCATCCCGACGTACGGGCAGACCCTCAACGATGCACCCGAGACGGCGCACGAGGTTCTGCGGTCGACGGCCGCAGCCCTCAAGATCAACGCCTGAGACGCATCCGTGGCGAAGCTCTACTTCCGCTACGGCGCGATGAACTCGGGCAAGTCCACGGCGCTGCTGCAGGCCGCGTTCAACTACGAGGAGCGCGGCCAGCACGTCCTGCTCGCGAAGCCCGAGATCGACACGAAGGGTGCCGATCAGATCTCCAGCCGTCTCGGCGTGGAGCGCAAGGTCGACTTCCTCATCGGTCCGGATGACGACGCCCGCGCCCTGTTCGCCGAGCACCGACGTCGGGTGCAGATCGAGGCCGAGGCGGCGCTCGTGCCCGACACCCGGACGGACGTCGCCTGCCTGCTGATCGACGAGGCGCAGTTCCTCGCGCCGGATCAGATCGACGACCTGCTGCGGATCGCGGTGAACGACGGCATCCCGGTCCTCGCCTACGGCATCCGCACCGACTTCCAGACGCGGGCCTTCCCGGGGTCAGCGCGCCTCATGGAGCTCGCCCACAGCCTTGAAGAGCTGAAGACCATCTGCCGCTGCGGCAGCAAGGCGCTGTTCAACGCCCGCCTCGTCGGCGGCCGGTTCGTCTTCGACGGGGATCAGGTCGCGATCGACGAGCTGTCGGCCGACCGCGTCACGTACGAGTCAATGTGCGCGCGCTGCTATCTGCGCGAGTCCGGCGGACGGCTGCGCTGACTCCGCTCAGCGGGCCGGCAGCGTCGGGATCAGCTCGTCGAGGTAGGCGGCGGTGTCCTCCCAGCCCTCGACGGCGTGGCAGGTGACACCCATCGCCAGGACGGGGTAGTCGTTGCCGTGCTCATCGAGGCGGTCGCCGACGAAGAGCATGTCGTCGAGGGGGATGCCGGTCTGCTCTGCGAGTTTGCGCATGCCGTACGCCTTGTCGATCCCGCGGTGGGTGATGTCGACCGAGGTGGAGCCGCCGGAGCGGACCTCGAGATCCGGGATGCGAGCGGCCACCGCGTCGCGCAGGGCGTTCTTCTTCTCGCCGGAGGGGTCCCACGCGGTCTTGGCGTCGAGGGGAGCGGACTGTCCGAGGGCGGAGAAGGTGATCTGCGAGCCGCGGTCCTCGAGGATCGGACCCCACGTCTGCTCGGCCCAGAGGCCCAGTCGCCTCGCCTCCTCCTCGACCGCTGTGAGGGCGCGGTGCTTCTCGTCGGCGGTGAGCGAGAGGGCGTAGACCGTCTCGACGCCGTCCTCGGTGAGGCGGTAGTACTGCGTGCCGCAGGTCGGCATGAGGTGGATGTGGGCGAGGAGGTCGGCGCCCGCCTCGGGGAGGCGCTCGACGACCTGCGAGCGGAACTGCTGCAGCTGGCCGCCGGAGATGATCGCGACCTCGACGCGCTCCGCCAAGCGCAGCAGCTGCTCGCCGATCCGGGGGTCGATCGCGCTCTTGGACGGCGCGAGGGTGTCGTCGAGATCGAAGGCGACGAGGCGGGGAGAGGTCATGGTGCTCCGTTCGGCGGGAGATGCGATGGCCCCTCCGAGGAGGGATGAGAAAGGCCCCGCCGGTGTCCGGCGGAGCCTCTCTGCGGTCGGGGTGACAGGATTTGAACCTGCGGCCTCGTCGTCCCGAACGACGCGCGCTACCAAGCTGCGCCACACCCCGTGGCAACCCTCCGAGTCTACCCTGCCGAGGCCCCGTCCGGCGAATCGGCGGCGCGCCGCGCACGGAGGATGAGCACCGACGCCTCGGGCCGGCACGCGAAGCGCACCGGGGCGTAGATGGAGTGGCCAAGGCCCGCGCTGACGTTCAGCGGCACCGCGCGGCCGCCGTGCGTCCACGAGCTGAGGCCGCGCGCCTTCTCGAGCGGGATGTCGCAGTTCGACACCAGAGCCTTCTTCGCGAAGGGGACCCGGACCTGGCCGCCGTGGGTGTGCCCGCCGATGAGGAGGTCTGCACCGGCATCCGTGAACGCGTCCAGGACCCGACGGTACGGCGCGTGCGTCACGCCCAGGCGCACGCGGGCGCCGTCGCCGAGCGAGCGCAGGGCGTCCTCGGCCGCCTCGAGGTCGTCGAAGTCGCGGTGCGCGTCGTCGACGCCGAACCCGTCGATGCGGATGCCGCTGACGCGAACGCTCGCGGCGGTGTTGTCGATCAGCGTCTCGCCGAGGCCGGTCAGGTACTCGTCGAGCGCGTCGGTGTCGAGCGACGGGGTGAAGGACTCGTGGCTCTGCGGGCCAGAGGGGCCGAAGAGGTATTTGATCGGGTTCCGCGCGCTGGGGGCGACCTTGTCGTTGGATCCGTGCACGAAGAAGCCGGGGACGCCGCGGAGGGGGGCGAAGGCCGCCCGGATGCCGCGCAGCCCGTCCGCGTGCCCGAGGTTGTCGCCCGTGTTGACGACGAGGTCCGGTTGCACGCGATCGGCGATGTCGGCGATCCAGCGCTGCTTGCGGTGCTGCCAGGGCGCCATGTGGGCGTCGGAGAGGTGCAGGACGGTCACCGACGGAGTACCCGGCGGCAGGATCGCGAGTTCGTGCTGTCGAAGCGTGAAAAGGTAGCGCTCGATCCCGACGCCCCAGATCCCGGCGGCGGTACCGACCGCCCCCACCGCGCCGAGCGCGGTGAGGGCGGTCTGTCCTGCCGGCCTCACGGACCGTTGCCGTTGCCGGGACCGTTGCCGCGGCCGTTGTTGCCGCCGCCGTTCCCGTCGCCGTCGCCGTTGCCGTCGCAGTCGGAGGACTGATACTCGATGGTGATCGTGGCGTCTCGGCTCACGGTCTCGCCCGCAGCGGGATCCGTGCCTGTGACAACGCCCTCCGCGGGCGCGCCGTCGTCGTCCTCACAGCTCTGCGCGACGTTGCGGAACCCGGCGTCGGACAGCGCCCTCGCCGCCTGCTCCGGGGTGCCGCTCACACCGGGCACCACGACACCCTCGCCGTTGCTCGGGTTGATGGTCACCGTCGTTCCCGCGACGACACGTCCGGCACCGGGCGTCTGCGACACGATCGTGCCCTCGGACTCCGGCGACGCCACGGGCTCGCCGACGATGACGCTGAAGCCGGCGTCCTCGATCCGATCGGTCGCGGCATCGACATCGAGGCCGATGACGCTCGGCAGCTGGGCGTAGCTGCGCTTGGTGAGCTCCGGCGACGGCTGAGGGAAGGCCGAGCCGCCGAACTCGGCATTCGCGGCTCGCTGCATGGCGGGCCAGATCGAGTTGCGGATGCGCGAGAGGCGATAGCCGCTCTCGTAGTGGTTCTCGAGGCGCTCCTGACCCTTGACGTTGCCGACCCAGACCGCGGTCGTGACCTCGGTGCTCGAGCCGATCATCCACGTGTGGAGGAACTGGTGGATACCGGTCTTGCCGAAGATCGGCACACCGTCGAACGTGCGGGCACCGCTGCCGGTGCCGCTTGCGGTCATGACGCTCTCCAGCACGAAGGCCGCCGTCGCCGCGACGTCCTCGCTGAGCTTGCGCTCGCACTTCGTGTCGGGGATGGGCTGCTCCTCACCGTCGGCGTTCACCACGCGATCGATCGCCTTGGCGGCGCACAGGGTGCCGTTCGACGCGATCGCGGCGTACGCGTTCGCCATGTCGATGGGCGCGACGTCCTGCGACCCGAGGACGTCGTAGGGGTTGTTGTTCTGATCGAGCGGCTGGCCGTTGCCGAGCGTGACGCCCAGGTCACCGGCGACACGGTTCGTCGTGCACACCGGGATCTTCTCCGCCATGGTCAGGAAGCCGGAGTTCAGCGAATCCTTCGTGAAACGTGCCACCGTTCCGGTGTAGCCGCGGTTGCCCTCGAAGTTGCCGATCCGGGGGTTCCCATCGGGTCCCGTTCCCTCACCGGTGTACACGGTCTGCGTCGCCCCGTCGCACGTCTGCACGGTCTTCGTGCCGACGCGCCCGTTGAGCGTCTCGTTCACCGAATGGCCCTGCTGCATCCAGTTGATGAGGCTGAAGACCTTGTAGGTCGAGCCCGCGGAGTGACCGCCGCCACCGTTCTTCACGGGGACGTTGTAGTTGACCTGCGTGGTCGTCGTGTCGTCGGCCTGATCAGCCCAGGGGCGGTTCTGCACCATGGAGAGCACGCGACCCGTGCCGACCTCGACCTGGACACCGGAGGCTCCGAGGTTCATGTAGTCCACACTGGCGGGAACGACGGAGATCGCCTCGTTCGCGGCCTCCTGCAGCGAGACATCGAGCGTCGTGTACACGCTCAGTCCGCCGCGACGGAGGGCCGCGATGCGGTCGTTCGGCTCCTCGCCGAACGCGGGGTCGCTGCGGATGATCGACGTCACGTAGGCGCAGAAGAACTCGGCACCCTTGGCGACAGAGCAGCCCTGCGGGCGGGTCGTGATCTTCGGCTCGATGGGCGCGGCGACGGCCTCGTCGTGCTCCGCCTTCGTGATCTTCTTGTCCTCGAGCAACCGGTTCAGGACGTAGACCTGACGCGTCTTGGACAGCTTGTAGCCGTCGTCGGCACCGTTGAGAGGGGTGCCGTCCTTCGCAACCGTCGAGCCGCCGGGCTTGTCGATGCGCAGAGTGTTGGGCTCCTGCACCATGCCCGCGATGACGGCTGCCTGCCCGATGGTGAGCTTGTCGGGTGTGGTGTCGAAGTAGTGGCGCGCCGCGGCACCGATGCCGTAGACCGACCCGCCGAAGTGCGCGATGTTGAGGTACCCGAGCAGGATCTCGTCCTTCGAGTACTCCTTCTCCAGCTGGATGGCGTAGCGCATCTCCTGGATCTTGCGCTGGTAGCCCTCGGTGCCCTGGTTCGCGGTCGATTCCTTGAAGCAGGCCTCGACCTCCTCCGTGCTGACGGCCTTCGCCTCGCAGGTCTGCTGCAGGACGTTCTTCACGTACTGCTGCGTGATGGAGGATCCACCGCGGTTCGAGCCGGAGCTCGCGTTGCGTGCGAGGGCGCTCAGCGTGCCGAGCAGGTCGATGCCGCCGTGCGTGTAGAAGTTCTTGTCCTCACTCGAGAGGACTGCGTCGTACATCACCGGATTGACCTGGTCGAAGGTGACCGGGATGCGGTTCTGGTCGTAGAACTCGGTGAGCTTGACGTTCTTGCCGTCGTCGTTCTTCGCGTAGATCGTCGTCGGGAGCATGAGCTTCTCGATCTTGAGATAGCTCGGCATGTTCTCGAACATCTTGATCGCGCTCGTCGCGGCGTAGCCGGAGACGGCGATCGCGGGGGTGATGGTCGCCGTGACGAGAAGAGCAGCCACGGTGCTCAGACCGATGAGGCCCAACAGGCCTCCGAGCACACCGGTGGCCGTGCGTTTCGAGTGGGGCATAGGCTGATCGTAAGGGAGATAGCTGGGTGACGCCTCGGTGACGCTCCCGTCGTCGCGCCCTTCAGGGCCGCCCCGCCACGACCTCCGGGAGCACCGCATGACCACGTGGGAGTACATGACCACGCCCCTGCTCATCCACAACACCGCTGCCATCCTCAACAACTGGGGCAAGCAGGGGTGGGAGCTCGTCCAGGTGGTGACAGGTCCCGAGGGTGGCCTCGTCGGCTACTTCAAGCGCCCCTCGGGCGGCGACGGTTCCGCCAACGCGGGACTGGATGCCGCGGCCCAGGCCGCCCGTCAGTTCGGGCAGGGCTGATGTCGGTCTCGGCGCGGCTCGCCGAACTCGGGATCGAACTGGGTGCGGTCGTCCCGCCCCTCGCGGCCTACATCCCCGCGAAGGTGCACGGCGACCTCGTCTACACGTCGGGCCAGCTCCCGATGATCGAGGGCGCGCTCTCGACCACCGGCAAGGTCGGCGAGGGCGACGGTCTGGTCTCCGCGGACGACGCCGCCGCACTCGCACGTCAGTGCGCGCTGAACGCCGTCGCGGCGGCGGCCGCCGCGGTGGGCGGTGTCGACCGGCTCACCGGCGTCCTGAAGGTGACCGGATTCGTGGCATCCGTCCCCGAGTTCACCGGGCAGCCCGCCGTGATCAACGGCGCGAGCGGTGTGCTCGGAGAGATCTTCGGCGATGCCGGCCGCCACGCGCGCTCCGCCGTCGGCGTCCCCGTCCTGCCGTTGAACAGTCCGGTAGAGGTCGAGGTCGTCTTCTCGCACGCGTGAGCGGCCGGCCGGCCTCGCTACTTCTGGGTGACCTGGCCCTTGATCGTCGACATGACCATCGTGTCGGCGAGGGTCGTGGTGTCACCCACCTCGCGCCCCTCCGCCACGTCGCGCAGCAGGCGGCGCATGATCTTGCCGCTGCGGGTCTTGGGCAGTTCCGTGACGATGTAGACGTCGCGCGGCCTCGCGATGGGGCCGATCTGATCGCCGACCCACGCGCGCAGCTTGTCGACGAGGCCGTCGAGCGAGTTCGCCTTCATGTACGACTGCTTGATGACGCAGAACGCCACCACCGCCTGACCGGTCGTCTCGTCCGACGCGCCCACGACCGCGGCCTCGGCGACGGCTTCGTTCCCGACGAGGGCGGATTCGATCTCGGTCGTCGACAGCCGGTGCCCCGAGACGTTCATGACGTCGTCCACGCGCCCGAGGAACCAGACGTCGCCGTCCTCGTCGAGACGGGCGCCGTCGCCTGCGAAGTAATAGCCCAGGTCGGCGAACTTGTCCCAGTAGGTCTCCTTGAACCGTTCCGGGTCGCCCCAGATGCCGCGCAGCATGCTCGGCCACGGCTCGGTCAGCACGAGGAGGCCCCCGTTGCCGTTGCCGACGACCTGACCCTTCTCGTCGACGACGTCGAGGCTGATCCCCGGGAGCGGCACCTGGGCGCTGCCCGGCTTCGTCTCGGTGACGCCGGGGAGCGCCGACACCATGATCGCGCCGGTCTCGGTCTGCCACCACGTGTCGACGATCGGGGCGGTGTCGCCTCCGATGACGTGCCGGTACCACATCCACGCCTCGGGGTTGATCGGTTCGCCGACGCTGCCGAGCAGACGGAGCGACGACAGGTCGTGCTGCTCCGGGATGCTGCGGCCGAGCTTCATGAACGAGCGGATGGCCGTCGGGGCCGTGTAGAGGATCGTGACGCCGTACTTCGCCACGATCTCCCACCAGCGACCCGGGTGAGGGGTGTCGGGCGTGCCCTCGTAGATCACCTGTGTCGCGCCGTTGGCGAGCGGTCCGTAGGTGACGTAGGTGTGCCCCGTGATCCAGCCGATGTCGGCTGTGCACCAATAGACGTCGGTCTCGGGGTGGATGTCGTGCACGACCTTGTTCGTGAACGCGGCCTGCGTGAGGTATCCACCGCTCGTGTGCAGGATGCCCTTCGGCTTCCCGGTCGTCCCGGACGTGTAGAGGATGAAGAGGGGGTTCTCCGCCGGGAACGGCTGGGCGACGTGATCAGCGGATGCCGCCGGCACGAGGTCGTGCCACCACAGGTCGCGCCCGTCCTGCCAGCTCACCTCGTTGTCGGTGCGCTTGACGACGAGGACGTGCTCGACGGTCTCCTGCGGTCCGTGCCCGCGGTCCGCGAGCGCCTGGTCGACGGCGGGCTTCAGCGGTGACACCTTGCCCTTGCGGTAGCCGCCGTCGCTGGTGATGACGAGCTTCGCACCGGCGTCGTCGATGCGCGAGCGCAGACTGTCGGCGGAGAACCCGCCGAAGACCACCGAGTGGATGGCCCCGATGCGGGCGACGGCGAGCATCGAGGCGACCGCCTCGGGGATCATGGGGAGGTAGATGGCGACGCGGTCCCCGGCTTCGACGCCGAGGTCGGTGAGGACGTTCGCCAGGCGCTTCACCTCGTCGGTGAGCTCGGCGTACGTCACGCGGCGCTCGTCTCCGGGCTCGCCCTCCCACAGGAGCGCGACCCGGTCGCCCAGGCCCGCCTCGACGTGGCGGTCGAGGCAGTTGTAGGCGACGTTCAGCTCACCGTCCTCGAACCAGGTCGCGAACGGGGGCTTCGACCAGTCGAGGTTCTTGGTGAACGGGGTGTGCCAGTGGAGCGCTCGCGCCTGCTCGGCCCAGAACGCCTCACGGTCCGCGGCGGCCGCCTCGTAGAGGTCGGCGTGGGCGTTGGCCCGGGCCGCGAACTCGGCGGACGGCCCGAAGCGGCGGGTCTCGGTGAGGAGGTGATCGATCTGGCTGCTCATGCGGCGCTCCTTTGCGTCGGGCCGTCGTGGCCTCGTCCTGCGATGCGGTCACTCTAGGATCGCCGATCATGCAGGACTACCGCCGATAGTGGGGGTGCGGGGCGTCCATCGGGTCTCTGTGAACGTGCACCCCTCCGGTGTGCGTAAGATACTTATCGCCCGAACATCGATTCGGCTTCGCGGCCCCGCTGATCCCCCCTGAAGCGCGGTCGCGTGGGCGGCATCCTTTCCCCCAGAGGATGCCGCCCTTTTTCTTTCTCCGACGGCCCACGCCGCAGGGCCTCGGCTCCTGCACACGTCCGCTCGCCGGCTCGCCCTCCACCGGTGCCGGCCGGCGGTGACGACGCGGACCGCCCCCGGCTTAGCGTCTCGGGCATGCCGCATCCGTTCATCGTCGTTCCGCGTGACAGCTCGGCCCCCGCTGAGCCGCGGCCGGTGCCGAGGCATCCCGTCGTCGCGCCGCTGCGCCGATGGCTCGCGGACCCCGACGTGACGGACGTGTTCGTCAACGGCACGCAGGGACTCTACGTCGACCGTGGCGCAGGGACGGAGCGTGTGCCGACGTGGAGCCTCGACGACGCGGCGGTCCGCGAGCTCGCCGTCGGGCTCATCGCGCTGGGCGGGCGCCACCTCGATGATGCGACGCCGTGCGCGGACGTGCGGTGGGAGCACGGGGTGCGCGTGCACGCCGTCCTCCCGCCGATCGCGTGCACGGGGGCCACCATCTCGATCCGCCTGCCGGGCACCGGGATGGCGGACCTCGATGAGCTCGGTCGACGCGGCACCTTCGACGCGGCGACGGGTTCCCGACTCGAGAGGCTCGTCGACGAACGCACGAACATCCTCGTGACCGGAGCCACCGGCGCCGGGAAGACGACCCTGCTCGCTGCCCTGCTCGGCCGGGTGCCGGTGTCGGAGCGGATCATCACGATCGAGGACGTGGCGGAGCTCCGCATCGCCCACCCGCATCACGTGCGCCTGGAGGCGCGGCAGGCGAATCTCGAGGGTGTCGGAGCGATCCCGCTCGGTCGTCTGCTGCGGGAGGCCCTGCGGATGCGGCCCGATCGCCTCGTCGTGGGGGAGTGTCGCGGCGAAGAGATACGCGAGCTGCTGACCGCGCTCAACACAGGTCACGACGGAGGTGCGGGAACCGTCCACGCCAGCGGGGTCGGCGACGTCCCCGCGCGTCTCGAGGCCCTCGGCGCGCTCGCCGGCATGGACGATCGCGCGCTCGCCCGGCAGACCGCCAGCGCGATCGGCGCCGTCGTGCACATCGAACGCGGATCCGACGGTGTGCGCCGCGTGAGCGGGATCGCTCGTCCCGTCGCCCGCGGCGACCGGCTGGGCATGGAGGAGCTGCCGTGAGACGCGGGAGAGGGGCGGATGCCGCGCCCGATGCCGCATCGGTCGCGGCGGTCGTCCAACGCCTCGCCGTCCTGCTGCAGGCGGGTATCGCGCCGACGGCGGCGTGGCGACACCTCGCGGTGACCGGCGATCCGACCGCCGCGGCGGTGTGCGCGCGGCTCGATGCGGGGGAGACCCCGGCGTCCGCTCTCACCGACCGGGGGGAGGCGTGGCGGCAGATCGCGGTCGCGTGGCAGGTGGCGACCATCGTCGGCGCACCGTTGGCGGTGAGTCTGCGCGGATTGGCTGAGGCGCTGCGCGACGCCCATCAGGCGCGGGACGACGTGCGCACCGCACTCGCCGAGCCCCAGACGACGGCTCGCCTGATCGCGTGGCTGCCTCTCGTGGCACTGGGGCTCGGGGCGGCGCTCGGTTTCGACCCGTTCACGGCCCTCGCCACGCCTGCCGGCGCGGTGTGCCTCGTGGCGGGCGGAGCGTTGATGCTCCTCACGCACCGGTGGACCCGCGCGCTGGTGGCCCGGGCGCAGCCGGGCGACGACATCCCGGGACTCGACGCCGAGGTCATCGCCATCGCGCTGTCGGGCGGAGTGTCGATCCCGCGGGCGACCGAAGTCGTCACGGCGACGTCGGGCATCGCTCCCTCCGCCGAGACCGAGACGGTGCTCGCGCTGTCCCGCTCCGCCGGTGCCCCCGCCGTCGAGCTGCTGCGAGCGGATGCCGCGGCCCGCCGTCAGGCGGCGCGGACGGATGGGCGACTGCGTGCCGCCACGCTCTCGGGACGGCTGCTGCTGCCGCTGGGGGTCTGCACCCTCCCGGCGTTCCTGCTGCTCGGTGTCGGACCGATGCTGCTGTCCGTGCTGACGACGACCCCGCTCACCCTGTGAGCGTCCAGACGTGCCCACACCACCACACCCATCGGAGGAGACCATGACACCCCACGACCTGCCCACCCTGACCCGCCGCCGCGCGGCGGAACTGTTCGCCGACGAGACCGGTGCGGCGACCGCCGAGTACGCCATCGCCACGATGGCGGCGGTCGCCTTCGCCGGCCTGCTCGTCATCATCATGCGCTCGGACGAGGTGCGCGGCATCCTCACCGACCTCGTGCGGCGCGCGCTGACCGTCTCATGAGGCGGGACGAGCGGGGATCCGTCGCGGCGGAGTTCGCCGTGACGGTCCCCGCCGTCGTCCTCGTCATCGTTGTGGCTGTCTCCGCTCTCTCGGTCGGCGGCCGGCAGGTGCGACTCGAACATGCGGCCGCGCAGGCGGCACGCCTGGCGGCCCGCGAAGAGCCCGCCGAGCGCGTCGTCGCGGCAGCGCGTGGGTTGGCCTCCGGATCTCAGGTGCGCAGCCGCCGCGACGGGGACCTCGTGTGCGTCGACCTGACCGCGCCTGCAGGCGTTCCGCTGCCGCTGCCCGACCTGCGCGCGACCTCCTGCGCGCTGCCTGCCCCGGAGGCCGACTGATGGCGGGTTCCGCGACGACCATCGGAGTCGTGGCCGTCACGGCGACACTCGCGGTCGGGTTCCTCGCGGCCGGCGGCGCTGCGACGGCCGCTGCGCGCGCGGCCGGGGCCGCGGACGCGGCGGCTCTCGCGGCCGCCGACACGGCCTCGGGACTGGTCCCCGGCGAGCCGTGCGCCCGGGCGACGGATGTCGCCTCCCGCGCGGGGGCGACGGTCTCCGCGTGTCGCATCGACGGGCTCATCGTCACCGTCGAGGTCTCGATCGCCGTCGGCCCTCTGGACGCGCGGGCGCGCGCCCGCGCGGGGCCCCCGCCGGACGACGAGTGACGTGCCGCCGCTCGATCGTTCTCAGCGCCCTCTTGACAAGGCGGTGTGTATGGTGTGCAACGAAGAAAGGACGCCACGTGGCACAGGGCAAGAAGCTCGTCATCGTCGAGTCGCCGACGAAGATGCGCTCGATCCAGGGATACCTGGGTGACGGATACGAGGTCATGAGTTCGGTCGGGCACATCCGCGACCTCGCCGACAAGAAGGACATCCCGGCGGATCTGAAGAAGACCTCCGTCGGCAAGTACTCCATCGACATCGAGAACGACTTCACACCTCTCTATGTGGAGAGCGAGCGCGGTAAGAAGACGGTCACCGAGCTCAAGCGAGCCCTGAAGAACGCCGACGAGCTCCTGCTCGCCACCGATGAGGACCGCGAGGGCGAAGCCATCGCGTGGCACCTGCTCGAGACCCTCAAGCCCAAGGTCCCCGTCAAGCGGATGGTCTTCCACGAGATCACGAAGGACGCCATCCAGGCTGCGGTGAAGAACACCCGTGAACTCGACCACGCCCTCGTCGACGCGCAGGAGACCCGGCGCATCCTCGACCGTCTCTACGGCTGGGACGTCTCGGACGTCACCCGGCGCAAGGTCGGTCAGGGCACGAGCGCGGGGCGTGTGCAGTCCGCAGCGACCCGCATGGTCGTAGAGCGTGAGCGCGAGCGCATGGCGTTCGTCTCCGCGTCCTACTGGGACGTCGACTCCACCGCGGTCAAGGGTGCCGATGCCTTCGCGATCCGCCTCGCTCGGCTCGACGGGGCGCCACTGGCTCGCGGTACCGACTTCGACGACACCGGCGCGCTGAAGAAGGCCGTCGTCGTCCTCAGCGAGGAGCAGGCACGCGACCTGGCGGATGCGCTCGAGGCGTCGGGCGCGGCATCCGTCGTCAGTGTCGAGGCCAAGCCCGGCACACGCAGCCCCAAGCCCCCGTTCACGACGTCGACCCTCCAGCAGGAGGCCGGTCGCAAGCTCTCGATGAGCGCCAAGCACGCCATGGGCGTCGCGCAGCGGCTCTACGAGAAGGGCTACATCACCTACATGCGCACCGACTCGACCGCGCTGTCGGCGCAGGCGGTCACGGCGGCGCGCACACAGGCGGTCGCGCTGTACGGCGACAAGGCCGTCCCCGCCAACCCCCGCAGCTACCGCAACAACGCGAAGAACGCGCAGGAGGCGCACGAGGCGATCCGTCCCTCGGGCGAGCACTTCCGCACGCCCAAGGAGGTCACCTCCGGCCTCGATCGCGATGAGCTGCGCCTCTACGAGCTGATCTGGATGCGCACCGTCGCGAGCCAGATGGCCGACGCCAAGTACGAGACCACGACCGTCACGATCGACGCGGATGCCGCCGGTCGCACCGCGACCTTCACCGCGTCCGGCACCGTCTACACCTTCAAGGGCTTCCTCGACGCGTACGAGGAGGGGCGCGACGAGAAGCGCCACGACAACGACCGCACCGACGACCAGTCGCTGCCCGCGCTCGCGGTCGGTGACGCCCTCCGGCTCACCGACGTGGAGCCGAAGGGGCACGCCACGAGCCCCAAGCCCCGCTACACCGAGGCGTCGCTCGTCAAAGCGCTCGAGGAGCGCGGCATCGGCCGTCCGTCGACCTTCGCCAGCATCATCGACGTCATCCTCGACCGCGGCTACGTGTCCAAGCGGGGCCAGGCGCTCGTCCCGAGCTGGCTCGCCTTCAGCATCGTGCGTCTGCTCGAAGAGCACTTCGCCGACCTCGTCGACTACGACTTCACCGCCGCCCTCGAGGACGATCTCGACGCCATCGCGCGCGGCGAGCAGAACCGGGCCGCCTGGCTGCGCGAGTTCTACTTCGGGTCTCAGGACCACGTGGGCCTGCGCAACATCGTCGACAACCTCGGCGACATCGACGCCCGCGAGATCAACTCGACCCGGATCGGCGACGTCGCGGTGCTCCGCTTCGGCCGGTACGGTCCCTACCTCGAGGTCGCCGGCGACGACCCCGAGACGCCGCGCCGCATCAACGTGCCCGACGACCTCGCGCCCGACGAGCTCACGCCGGAGAAGGCGCGCGAGCTGATCGACGCTCCGGTCGGCGGCGACCGCGTGCTCGGCCAGAACCCCCAGAACGGCCGCGACGTCGTGATCAAGGACGGTCGCTTCGGTCCTTACCTCGAAGAAGTGCTGCCCGAAGAGGACGCACCGGCCGAGGAGGTCAAGCCCAAGCGCGGCGCGAAGAAGGCCCCGGCACCCAAGCCCAAGCGCGCGTCGCTGTTCAAGAGCATGTCGCCCGAGACGATCGACCTCGAGACCGCGCTGAAGCTCCTGTCGCTGCCGCGCGAAGTCGGTGTCGACCCCGAGTCCGGCGCCGTCATCACGGCGCAGAACGGCCCCTACGGTCCCTACATCAAGAAGGGCACCGATTCGCGCAGCATCGCGAGCGAGGACATGATCTTCGACATCACCCTCGAGCAGGCGCTCGAGATCTACTCGCAGCCGAAGTACGCGAACCGCGCCGCGACCTCGCTCAAGGAGTTCGAGGCCGATCCGGTCAGCGGCAAGCCGATCCGGATCAAGGACGGCCGCTTCGGCGCGTACGTCACCGACGGCACGACGAATGTGACGATCCCGCGGGGGCAGACGCCCGACGACATCACCTTCGAGGTCGCCGTGCAGATGCTCGCGGACAAGCGGGCCAAGGGGCCGGCGCCCAAGCGCACCACACGCAAGCCCGCGGCGCGCAAGCCGGCGGCGAAGAAGAAGTGACCTCCGGGCTCTGGATCACCCTCGAAGGCGGTGACGGCTCGGGCAAGACGACGCAGGCGGCGCTCCTGGAGCAGTGGCTCCAGGAGCAGGGCCGTCGGGTCGTGCGCACGCGCGAGCCCGGCGGCACGGAGGTGGGCGTCCTGATCCGGGACATCGTCCTCCATCACCGCGGCGACATCGCCCCGCGCGCCGAAGCGCTGCTGTACGCGGCCGACCGTGCGCATCACGTCGCCACGCTCGTCCGCCCTGCGATCGCCCGCGGCGACGTCGTCATCCAGGATCGCTACCTCGACAGCTCGGTCGCCTACCAGGGTGCCGGGCGGGTGCTCGACGGCGACCAGATCCGCGACCTCTCGCTGTGGGCGACCGAGGATGCCCTCCCGGACGTCACCGTGCTGCTGGACGTCGATCCGGCGACCGCCCGCGAGCGGCTCGATGCGGCCGACAAGCCGTTCGACCGGCTCGAGGCCGAGAAGAGCGCGTTCCATGAGAGGGTGCGGACCGCATTCCTCATGCTGGCGGATGCCGAGCCCCAGCGCTTCCTCGTCGTCGACGCGACCCAGCCCATCGAGGTGATCGCCGAGGCGATCCGTGCGCGCGTGGCGCAGCGGCTGTCCTGACCGTCGCCCGCACCTCGTAGGCTGAACGGCATGACCGCCACCACCGACACGCTCCCCTGGGGCGAGGTCTGGGGGCAGGACGACGCCGTTGCGCAGCTGCGCGCCGCGGCATCCGATCCGGCTCAGCTGGCGCACGCATGGCTCATCACCGGCCCTCCCGGGTCGGGGCGGTCGACCCTCGCGTACGCCTTCGCTGCGGCGCTCATCGCCGAGCCGGGCGACGAGAACGCCATGCGCCAGGTCATGGCGCGGACGCATCCCGACCTCGCCGCGCTTCGGACGGAGGGTGTCATCATCTCGATCAAGGAGGCGCGCTCCCTCGTGGAGCGCTCGTACTTCTCGCCGTCGCTCGGTCGCTACCGGGTGATGGTGATGGAGGACGCCGATCGCATGGTCGAGCGCACGAGCAACGTCCTCCTCAAGGCGCTCGAGGAGCCGCCGGAGCAGACCGTGTGGATCCTCTGCGCCCCCAGCGACGCCGATCTGCTCCCGACCATCCGCTCGCGGGTGCGCATCCTCCGGCTCCGCGAGCCGGACGTCGCCGACGTCGCGCGTCTCATCGTTCAGCGCACGGGTGTCGATGAGGCCGTGGCCGAGCAGTCCGCGCGGCTCGCACAGCGCCACATCGGCATGGCGCAGCGATTGGCGACGGATGCCGCATCCCGTCAGCGCCGCGACCGCACGCTCCGCGCGGTCCTCGGTGTGCGCGGTGTCGGCGATGCGGTGGAGGTGGCGGCCGCGATCGTGCAGTCCGCCACCGACGATGCCAAGGCGCTAACGGCGGAGCGCGACGAGAGCGAGCGCGAGGCCCTTCTGCGCACGCTCGGCGTCGCGCCCGGGGGAGCCGTCCCGCCCGCCGTGCGCAGCCAGGTCAGCGCCCTCGAGGACGAGCAGAAGCGGCGAGCGACCCGCAGCCTCCGGGACGGGATCGACCGCGTCCTGACCGACCTCGAGTCGCTCTATCGCGATACGCTCATGCGCCAGTTCGGCCGCGAGACCGATCTCATCAACCGTGAGCTCACCGCCGAGATCGACGCCCTCGCTGCGGCGTGGACGCCGCAGCACACCCTGACCGTTCTCGACGCCATCGCCCTCACGCGCACCAACCTCCAGGGAAACGCGGCGCCCGCTCTCGCTCTGGAGAGCATGCTCATCACGGTGGCGACGGGGCGCACGGCGTGATCCGCTCCGTTTCCCGGCGCGCGGCCGCGATCGTGGTGGCCGCAGGTCTCGCGATGGCGATGCTCGCCGGGTGCGCCCCGAAGACGCCTGTCGCGCCCGATCGCACGCCCGTCGTCTCGGGAGCGCCCGCAGGCTTCGAGGACTACTACGGCCAGGACGTCGACTGGCAGGAATGCACCGGCTTCGACGACGGCGACTACTTCTGCGGCACCGTCACGGCTCCTCGCGACTGGACCGATCCGGACGGCGGCGATCTGGATCTCGCTCTCATCGTGCGCGTCGCCTCCGGCGGCGAGTCGAAGGGGTCGCTCTTCGTGAACCCCGGCGGCCCGGGCGCCAGCGGCGTCGACCTCGTCATGCAGTCCGCCGGTTTCGCCGTCGGCCAGGACCTGCTCGAGTCGTACGACGTCGTCGGATTCGATCCGCGCGGGGTGGGGCGCTCGACGGCGGTGCGCTGCCTCGACGCCGCGGCGATGGACCGCTACCTCTTCGACATCCCCGCGGCGCCGCGGGGCACGCCCGAGCGGGCCGCCGAGCAGAGCCGGTCGGCGTCGGCGTTCGCCCGCGCCTGTGAGAAGAACAGCGGCGGCATCCTGCCTTTCATCACCACCGAGAACGCGGCGCGCGACCTCGACCTCATGCGCGGCGTCCTGGGCGACGAGAAGCTCGCATATCTCGGCTACTCGTACGGGTCCTTCCTCGGCGCGTCGTACGCGGAACTCTTCCCGGAGAACGTCGGTCAGATCGTCCTCGACGGCGGGCTCGATCCGTCCATCCCCGGCGCGATCGTGGGGGCGCGCCAAGCGGCGGGCTTCCAGTCGGCGCTGGGCGCCTTCCTGACGTCGTGCCTCGAGGGATCCGACTGCCCGTTCACCGGTTCGCGCGACGACGCGCAGAGGCAGGTCGACGACGCGCTGGCCGCGGTGGACGCGTCGCCCCTCCCGGCGACCGACGGCCGGATGCTGGGTGCTGACGCCCTGGTGATGGGCATCGTCTCCGCGCTGTACAGCGAGGGATCGTGGTCGACGCTCTCGTCCGCTCTCACCGGCGTCCTCGAGGGCGACCCCGACGAGATGTTCGAGCTCGTCGATCGGTACTACAACCGCTACGACGGGGCCTACCTCGACAACTCCACCGAGGCGTTCTCGGCCTACAACTGCATGGACTATCCGGCCGACTCCGCGGATGTCGAGGCGGAGGCGGAGGCAGAGGTCGCCCAGGACGCCCCGACCTTCGCGCCCTATTGGAGCTCGGACGTCGACCTCTGCGACGAATGGCCCTACCCGCCCACGGGCACCCGGGACGAGATCCACGCCGACGGTGCGGCCCCCATCCTCGTGATCGGGACGACGAATGACCCCGCGACCCCGTACGAGTGGTCGGCGGCGCTGGCGGAGCAGCTGAGTTCCGGCATCCTGCTGACGCGGGTGGGGGAGGGACACACGGGCTTCAACAAGGGGAACGCCTGCATCGACGACACGGTGGTCGCGTATTTCGAGGACGGCGCCGTGCCCACGGGCGACGTCCGGTGCGAGGCGGGATGAGGGCCGCGTTCGCACCATCCCCTCGGACCCTGTAGGATCGATGATCGTGCAACGCGCGAGCGAAGCGCGCCACCTTAGCTCAGACGGCAGAGCGATTCACTCGTAATGAATAGGTCAAGGGTTCGATTCCCTTAGGTGGCTCCAGAACAGAGGACACACGGGTGGCACAGGCCCTGGATGCGATTCTCGAGATCTTCTCGTGGGTGGGCTTCGGGGCTGCGGTCGTCTTCGGGGTCGCCGCGATCGTCGTGTGGGCCTCCGACGGCAGTTGGCTCCCGGCCGAGGCGTACCTCGACGAGGACGGCCGGGCCCTCCGGTGGATCGACGATGCGGGTGAGGTGAACGCCGCCGACCTGGCCGAGCATGATCGCGACCACCTCGGCGCGGGCGGCACGGCGCCGATCTGGTATCGCCACGGCTGGCGGGACCGCATGCGGTTCACGAAGCGTCCGCCCGCCTTGCGGATGCTGGTCGGTCTCGCGATCGGCGGCGGCGTGCTCGGGATCGTGTCCACGATCGCGTCCGTCGTCGTGTTCTTCGTCCGCCAATGAGGATTGTTGTAAAAGCGTATATCTAGATAAGCTAGGTATATGTCCTCTTCATCGACGCCTTCACGCTGGCTGCGCATCGCGCTCCCGCTCGTCCTCGTCGTCATCTGGCTGGCCGGTGGATCCATCGGCGGACCCTACTTCGGCAAGGTCGAGGAGGTCTCGACGAACGACCAGTCGAGTTTCCTGCCTCAGAGCGCCGAGTCGACGCAGGTCCAGGAGCGACTCGACGACTTCCTCGGCGGTGACGCGATCCCGGCTCTCGTCGTCTTCGAGGGGACGGGCAAGATCGACGCCGCGGATCTCGACGAGGTGCAGGCGGTCGCTGACGAGGTGGGCGCGCTCGAGGGGGTGCTCGAGGTGTCGCCGGCCATCCCGTCCGAGGACGGCGAGGCGGCGCAGGTCGTCGTCTCGATCGACGCCGCAGCGGAGGTGACGGACGTCGTCGGCGAGGTCCGCGCGCTCGTCGCAGCGGACGGTCCCGCCTCCCTCGAGGCCTGGGTGACCGGACCTGCCGGCTTCACGGCCGACCTGGCGACCGGGTTCACCGGCATCGACGGGCTGCTCCTGCTCGTGGCGCTCGGCGCCGTGTTCGTCATCCTCGTCGTCGTGTACCGATCTCCGCTGCTGCCGATCCTCGTGCTGCTGACGTCGGTGTTCGCCCTCTGCGTCGCGCTCTTGAGCGTGTGGTGGCTCGCGAAGGCCGAGATCGTCGTCCTCAATGGCCAGGTTCAGGGGATCCTGTTCATCCTCGTCATCGGTGCCGCCACCGACTACGCACTGCTCTATGTCGCGCGTTTCCGTGAGGCGATCGGGGAGGGGCGGCGCAGGTGGGACGCCGCGACCTCCGCCTGGAAGGGGTCTGTCGAACCCATCCTGGCCTCCGGCGGCACCGTCATCGCCGGTCTGCTGTGTCTCCTGCTCAGCGACCTCGCGAGCAACCGTGCCCTCGGCCCCATCGCCTCGATCGGCATCGCCTTCGCGATGCTGTCCGCCTTGACCTTCCTTCCGGCCCTCCTCGCTCTCGTCGGCCGTGCGGCGTTCTGGCCGTTCATCCCGAAGGCCGGCATGACCGATCTGCCCGCCGACCTGACGCAGCCGACCCGAGGCCTGTGGGCGAAGCTCGCGCGCTTCGTCGCGCGGCGCGCGCGGACCGTATGGATCCTCTCGACGGTCGTCCTCCTGGCGGCATCGGTCGGGGTCACTCAGCTGAAGGCCGACGGTGTGCCAGCCAGCGAGCTCGTCCTCGGGCAGTCGCAGGCGCGTGACGGCGGGGTCGTGCTCGCCGAGCACTTCCCGGCGGGGTCCGGCAGCCCGCTCTACGTGATCGTCGCGGAGGGCGACGCGCCCGCAGCCGCTGAGCTCGTCGGTGCACAGGGCGGGGTGGACTCGGTCGGCGTCGTCGCCGCGGACACCCCCTCGGGGCAGGCCGCCGTCAGCGTCGAGGACGGCGAGCTCGTGCTTGCGCCGCAGGGCCCTCCCGGGACCCCCGCTCCGGAGCCGACCGTCGACGGCGGTGACGTGATGCTCGTGGCGACCCTGTCGGACGCAGCCGATTCGCTCGAGGCCGAGCAGACGGTGCGTGACCTGCGCACTGCGCTCACCGAGGCGCCGTTCGACGGGATCGTCGGCGGGACGACCGCGGTGGACCTCGACACGAACGACACGTCGATCCGCGACCGGACGGTGATCATCCCGGTGATCCTGACCGTCGTGCTGCTGATCCTCATGCTGCTGCTGCGCTCGATCCTCGCCCCGGTGCTGCTGATCCTGAGCGTCATCGTGTCGTTCGCGGCGGCGCTGGGCGTCAGTGCGCTCGTGTTCAACGACGTCTTCGGATTCCCGGGCGGCGACCCCGCCGTCCCGCTCTACGGCTTCGTCTTCCTGGTCGCCCTCGGCATCGACTACAACATCTTCCTCATGTCGCGGGTGCGGGAGGAGTCGCTCGCGCACGGGACGCGCCGCGGCATCCTCCGCGGGCTCGTGGCGACCGGCGGGGTCATCACATCGGCGGGTCTCGTGCTCGCGGCGACGTTCGCGGCACTGGGCGTGATCCAGATCCTCTTCCTCGTCCAGCTGGCGTTCATCGTCGCGTTCGGTGTGCTGCTCGACACGTTCATCGTGCGCTCGCTGCTCGTACCGGCCCTCGCATACGACATCGGGCGGAGCATCTGGTGGCCCTCGAAGCTGTCTCGGACGGACCCGGACGGGACGCAGCCCGCGCCGCCCGAGGAGATGACGCGGGCCGCGTACCGGCGGACCCTCGACGCGTGAGGCGCGCGGTCAGTCGGTCGCGCGGCGTCGGCTGATCAGCGCCGCGACGACGCGCCATCCAACCAGCATGAGCAGCAGCACGGATGCCGCGACGATCACGAAGGCGACCTGCACGCCCTGACCGGACAGCGCGCGCAGGATCATCCCGCCCGCCACCGTCACGGCCCACACCGGGACCCCGGTGAGGAGGATCGCGCGCGGCGCCTGCCACCCGAGGCAGAGGAGCCATCCGGCGACGAGCGCGGCGAGGAACGGGCCCGCCGTCGTGGCGAGACCCGTGAAGGGCGCCTCGGAGTGACTCGCACGTCCGATCGCGGCGAACACGACGACGAGGGCGGCGTCCAGTCCGAAGGCCCCGAGGATGCCCGCGGTCGGGTGCCGGACGGGTGTGGCCATGCCGCCAGCGTAGCCGCGCCGACCGCGACGCGGAGATGCCACCGGGCCCTGTCCCGTCGTACTCTCGACACATGACCCGAGCGCTGTTCATCGTCGATGTGCAGAACGACTTCACCGAGCACGGCGCGCTGGCTGTCGAGGGTGGCGACGCGGTCGCCGTGGCGATCACGTCGTACCTCGCCGCCCACGCCGCCGACTACGACCTCGTCGTCGCGTCCCGCGACTGGCACGACGGCGAGGGTGACAACGGCGGACACTTCTCCGCCGAGCCCGACTACGTCGACTCCTGGCCTGTCCACTGCGTCGCCGGCACACCCGGCGCCGACTACGACCCCGGCCTGGACACCAGCGCGGTCACCCATCACGTCACGAAGGGGCAGGGCAAGCCCGCCTACTCGCTCTTCGAAGGGGTGACGGATGCCGGCGAGACGGTCGCCGACCTGTTGACGGCGCACGGCGTGGTCGACGTCGACGTGACCGGCATCGCCACGGACCACTGCGTCCGGGCATCCGCTCTGGACGCGATCGCCCACGGCCGCCGGGTGCGGATCCTCACCGACCTCATCGCCGGGGTCGCTCCCGCTCCGAGCGAGGCGGCGCTCGCCGAACTCGCCCACGCCGGTGCCGAGCTCGCCTCGTCGACGGACACCGCCGACGGACGCGACCGGTGAGCCGGCAGGCGCCCGCGGGGTGGTACCCCGATCCTGGTGAGCCCGACCAGCTGCGCTGGTGGGACGGCACAGACTGGGCGAGCGATACGGTCGCCCCGCGGACACCGGTCGCGGTGGATGAAGCCGCGCCACCACCGTCCCGTGCGGCCGCTCCGGCTGCGGCGCCTGCCGCTCCCGCGGCCCCGGCGGAAGCACCCGCTCCTGCGCAGGCGCCCGCTCCGACGGCGACCCCCCGGCCGGGCACCGCATGGATCTGGGCGGCGATCGTGGCATCCGCTCTGCCCCTGTACACCGGATTCCTCGTCGACGGGGAAGCGGTGGCGCGCCTGTTCGGGCAGGCGTCGACGGCCCTGACGCCGGCGGGCTGGATCGTGGCGGGGTTGAGTCTGCTGCTCATCGTCGACCTGATCCTCGTCGCGCTCGCCGTGCTCTTCGCCCGGCTGGATCATCGTGCGCTCCGTCGCCGCGGCATCGCCTCGCCGTTCGGTTGGGGGTGGGCGACCCTCGCCTTCGTGGTCACTCTCGGGGTCTACGTCGTCGGGCGCACGTTCGTCGTCCACCGTGCGACGGGGCGTGGGATCGCGCCGTTCTGGGGATGGCTCATCGCCACGATCCTCGGGCTGGTCGTGTTCACCGCCTGGATCGTGGGCTTCTCCGACGCCGCGTGGGAGACGGTCACCACCGCGCGCTGACGGATCCGGGCGGGCGATCTTCACGCGATGGTCACCTCCGGTTCATCGCCCCGGCGCGGCCCCGCCCGAGCATGGGGGAATGACCGGTCCCCGCGTCCTCTCCCTGTACGAAGGCCTCTTCTCGGGCGGTGCCCGAGTCCTCCACACGAACGTCGTGACCCAGTTGCATGCGGGCGGCTCGCACGAGCACGCCGTGCTGTCGCTCGCCTCGCGGGCCCGCCGCGAGGGTGCGGTCCAGCACATCGCCGACGACCCGCGCTACCGGTGGCTGCGCGAGGCGGGCATCGACGTCACCGACCTGGGACGCGAAGCCGGTGCGCTGCCCCCGGAGCCGGACGACTTCACCGACGCTGAGCTCGACGTCGCGGCGCGAGAGGTCGCCCGCGCCGACGTCATCCTCACGCTCAAAGAGCAGCCCCTCGGACTGCTCCTCGCGCTCGAGGCGCGCGGCCTGCTCCCCGACATCCCGATCGCCGCGTGCCTGCATCGCTCGGATCCGACCCACTCGGGCGCCGCCGCACGGTGGATGGGGGAGCTGGCGGCGTCCGGTCGCCTCACCACGACCATCGCGTGTGCGGAGTCCACGAGTGACGCCTATGCGCGGTACCTGCCGCCGTCGACCGCACGCGTCGTGATCCCGAACGGGATCGACCTCGCACGGTACCGCCCCAAGCCCCACGAGCGGATGCCGCTGCGCGCCCAGCTGGGAATCGCGCCGTCTGCGCCCGTCGTCCTCTTCGCCGCGCGATTCGATGCGATGAAGGACCCGGGTCTGTTCCTCCGGGCCGTCGCCGCGCACGCGCAGCGCGACACCCGCACGCAGTACGTCCTCTGCGGTGCCGGCATGACGGCGGACAACGAGACGCTCACCGCCGAGATCGCGGAGGCCGGTGCGCCCGCCGGACGCCTCCACCGGCTGGGGATCCGAGACGACATGCCGCGTGTCTACCGCGGCGCCGACGTCGTGGCGCTGACGAGCGCGTTCGGCGAGGCGTCGCCCCTGTGCCTCATCGAGGGCGCCGCCAGTGGCGCGACCCCGGTCACGACCGCAGTGGGCGATTCCGCGCAGGTCGTAGCCGGCATGGGACTGGTCACACCGCACGATCCGCACGCGATCGCCGCCGCGTGGGCCAAGGTCATCGCCCGCCGGCCGGCCTACCGGGCCGCGGCCCTCGCAGCGCGCCCGCGGCTGGGGGCGGACCGAATGCTCGACGCGTACCGTGGTGTCATCGACGGGCTCGCGGCGCGCCGCGAGGCTGCTGCCTGACCGCGCACCGTCACACATCGACGGCGGGGTGTCAACCGGGACACGATCCGTCGCCGTCCCGGGAAGACTCGCGGCATGCCGCCTTCCGACGACACCGCTCCCGGCCAGGATCTGCGCAGCTATGCGCCGATCGGCGACGGGCGGACGGTCGCGCTCATCGGGCTGCGGGGTCAGATCGACTGGATGCCGCTGCCCGGCGTCGACGATCTCCCGATCTTCGGGCGTCTGCTCGACGACGACGCGGGCGGCTGCATCGAGCTCGAGCCGGTGGAGGAGTACGACGTCCGACGGCGGTACCTGCCGCGCACGAACGTCCTCGTGACCACGTTCCGCACCCCGTCGGGCACGGCGACCGTGACCGACGCGCTCGTGACGGGCGTCGCGGGACGTTTGCCGTGGGCAGAGCTCGCCCGCCGCGTGGACGGCGTGGAGGGAGAGGTCGCGTTCCGCTGGCGCGTCCAGCCGGGCACGTCGCTGAAGACGGCGGCGCCGTGGCACGATCGGGCGAACGGACGCAGCATCCTGCGGTCGGGACTCACGACGATCGGTGTGACGGGCCGCGACCACGGGCCGGAGCCGGCGGCATCCGCGGACGGCATCGCGACAGGGCTGGCGGGCGGCTTCACGACCGAGAGGGGCAGCCGACACCTGCTCATCGTCGTCGGGACCCATGACGAGCCGATCCACTTCCCCGACCCCGACAACGTCGACCGCGGCATCGACCGCACGATCGAGGCGTGGCGCGCGTGGTCGCGGGAGTTCTCGTACGACGGTCCGTGGGCGACCGACGTGCAGCGCAGCGCGCTCATGCTCAAGCTCCTGATCCACAGCCCGACCGGTGCGATCGCCGCCGCAGCGACCACGTCCCTCCCCGAGAGCCTGGACGGGCAGAAGAACTGGGACTACCGGCTCGCCTGGGTGCGCGACCTCGCCTACACGCTCGACGCCCTCGTCGGGTTCGGTCTGCGGGAAGAGACCCATGCCGCGATCTCGTGGCTTCTGCGGACGATCCGACGCCACGGTCCGGAGCTGCACGTCATGTACACGCTCGACGGTGAACTGGATGGACACGTCACGGAGTACGACGTCCCCGGCTGGCGGGGCGTCGGGCCTGTCGTGACCGGGAACCCGGCCCGCGAGCAGGTCCAGCTCGGGGTGTACGGCGACCTCTTCGCGATCTGTCGCGCGTACGTCGAGGCGGGGAACGCTTTGGATGTCCAGACCGGACGGATGCTCTCGATGTACGCCGACAAGGTGTGCGACTCCTGGCGCAACCCCGACTCGGGTATGTGGGAGCTCCCCGAGGAGCGGCACTACGTGTCGTCGAAGATGGGCTGCTGGCAGGCGCTGAACGACGCCGTCCGCCTCGCGGAGCTCGAGCAGATCCCCGGCAGCAGCGAACGATGGGCGGCCGAAGCGCAGCTCGTGCGCGAATGGGTGGAGGAGCACGGCTGGTCGGAGTCGCGCGGCGCCTACGTCATGGCCCAGGGCAGCCGCGACCTCGACGCCTCCGTCCTGCTCCACTCTCTCAGCGGATTCGACCGTGGTGAGCGGATGTCGCGCACCATCGACGCGCTCTCGGGGGAGCTCGGCGAGGGACCGCACCTGTTCCGCTACACGGGGATGCGCGACGAGGAGGCCACGTTCGTCGCCTGCGGCTTCTGGCGCGCCGCAGCGCTCGTCTGCGTCGGACGCCATGACGAGGGCATCGCCGCGATGAACGAGCTCGTCGCCTCCGGCAACGACGTCGGGATGTTCGCCGAGATGATCGACCCTGACGACGGCGCCTTCCTCGGCAATCTGCCGCAGGCACTGAGTCACCTGGCGCTGATCCGCGCCGCGCTGACGATCCGCGAACTCGTCGGCGACGACGCCGACGGCCGCTGACGACCACCACGACCACCATGAAGAAGAAGGAGAGCACGATGGCACGCGACCAGTACACGTTCACGAATCCGGTGGAGCTCTACGCGCACATCGAACCGCGCAAGAGTCACCAGGAGGAGCCCGGCCTCGACGCCGACCTCGCTCCCCAGGCCGACCTCGGCGAGGACACCTATCGCGGGACGGGCCGGTTGACGGGGCGAAAGGCCCTCATCACCGGTGGCGACTCCGGCATCGGCGCCGCGACGGCGATCGCCTTCGCCCGTGAAGGGGCCGATGTCGCCCTGTCCTACCTGCCGGAAGAGGAGGAGGACGCGCAGCGGATCGCCGGCATCCTGCGTGAGGCCGGTGCCAACGTCCTCACCCTGCCGGGCGACCTGAAGGACAAGGACTACTGCGTCGGCCTCGTCGCGCAGGCGGTCGAGGGCCTCGGCGGCCTCGACATCTTGGTCAACAACGGCGGCAAGCAGATCTACAGCGAGGACATCACCCAGCTGGACGACGAGCAGTTCGACCACACGTTCACGACCAACGTCGACGCGATGTTCTGGATCACCAAGGCGGCCGTTCCCCACCTCCCCGCGGGATCGACCATCATCAACACGACCTCGATCCAGGCGTACTCGCCGTCCGAGACCCTCGTGGACTACGCCTCGACGAAGGCGACGATCAACGCCTTCACCAAGGCGCTCGCCCAGCAGCTCGCACCCAAGGGCATCCGCGTCAACGCGGTCGCTCCCGGGCCGGTCTGGACCCCGCTCCAGGTGACGGACGGTCAGCCGCCCGAGAAGCTCGAGCAGTTCGGCGAGGACACGCCGCTCGGACGCATGGGACAGCCCGCGGAGCTCGCTCCCGCGTACGTCTTCCTCGCGTCGCCGGAGTCGAGCTACGTCCTCGGCGAGACGCTCAACGTCAACGGCGGGATGCCGACCCCCTGACGATCGCATGACGAAGGCCCCGTCGCGTCGCGCCGCGGGGCCTTCGTGGTGTCCGGGTCAGGCGTCGACGAGCTCCTTCGCGTCGGCCTTTGCGCGCTTGCGGGCGACGATCTTGCTGCGGACCGAGAACACCAGCACCGCCGCGAGCAGCGCGTACAGCGTGATCGAGATGGGACCGTGGACGAGCACGGTGAAGTCGCCGTTTGCGCTCATCGCGGCATCCCGCAGGCTCGTCTCGGCGAGGGGCCCGAGGACCATGCCGATGATGAGCGGGGCGAGTGGGAAGTCGAGCGCCCGCATGAGGAACCCGAGCAGGCCGATCCCGAGCAGCATCACGAGGTCGAAGGTCGACCCCGACGTCGCGTAGATGCCCAGGGCGCAGAAGAGCGTGATGCCGGCGTAGAGGTACGGACGCGGGATGAGAAGGAGCTTCGCCCACAGCATCGCGAACGGGAGGTTCAGGATCAGCAGCACGACCATGGCGATGAAGAAGCTCGCCAGGAGAGCCCAGACGAGGTCGGGGGCCCGGTCGAACAGCAGCGGTCCGGGCTGCAGTCCGTACTGCCGGAAGGCGGCGAGCATGATGGCCGCCGTCGCCGAGATCGGCAGGCCCAGCGCCAGCAGGGCGCCCATCGCCATACCCGTCGTCGAGTTGCCGGCCGCCTCCGGGGCGGCGAGGCCGCGGATGGCGCCCTTGCCGAACATCGGGTTCTTGCGGCGCGCGTCGAGGCGCTTCTCGAGGCCGTAGGCGAGGAAGGTCGGGATCTCGGACCCACCCGCGGGGACGACGCCGAACGGCAAGCCGATCGCGGTGCCGCGCAGCCACGCGGGAGCAGCTTCCTTCAGCTCGCGGCGGCTCAGCCACGGGCGTCCGGTGGGCTTGATGAGCGCCTTGTCCGTCATGTGCCGCTCGAGGCAGGCGACGTAGATCACTTCACCGAGCGCCAGGATCGCGACCGTGACGGTGACGAGCGAGATGCCGTCGAACAGGTTGGGGGAGTCCATTGTGAACCGCGGCGCCCCCGAGACGCCGTCGATGCCGATGACCGCGATCCCGAGACCGATGAACAGCGACGTCAGACCCTTGATCGCGCTGTCGGCGACGACCGACGAGGTCGCGGCGAACGCGAACACGGCGAGGGCGAAGAACTCCGCCGGCCCGAACCGGCTCGAGAAGTCCGCGAGTGCGGGAGCGACGAAGACGACGACGATCGAGGCGACCATGCCACCGATGAAGGCTCCGATCGCCGCCGTGGCGAGGGCTTGCGCCGCCCGGCCGTTCAGCGCCATCTTGTGTCCCTCGAACGTCGAGGCGATGGCGGACGCCTGGCCGGGCGTGTTCATGAGGATGCCCATCGTCGAATCGCCGAAGAGGCCTCCGAAGTACACGCCCGCGAACATGATGAACGCGGCGGTCGGGTCGAGGGAGAACGTGATCGGCAGCAGGAGGGCGACGGCCATCGACGAGCCGAGGCCGGGGAGCACGCCGACGGCCGTGCCCAGGAGGCATCCGATCAGCACCCACAGCAGGTTCGCGGGGGTGAGGGCACCGGCGAAGCCTTCGCCGAGGAGTGTCAGGACGTCCATGTCAGAAACCTCCGAGGATGCCGGACGGGAGAGGCATCCCGAGGGCCATGTCGAAACCGATGTAGGCGAGGGAGCTCAGCGTGAGTCCCACGATGAGGCCCCGCAGAGGCCGGGTCGCGCCGAACGCCCGCGAGACGCACCAGAAGAGGAGTCCCGCCGCGAGGATCCAGCCGAGGACCTCGAGGAGGAACGCGAAGGCGAGGAAGGACAGCACGACCCAGGCGAACGAGCGCAGGTCGACGCGGACGGGGCGCGGGGCCTCCTCGCCCGTCCGCTCGGCCTCGAGCTCGGCGGTGAGCGCGTCGGGCGTCGCGCGCACCTCACGGATCGCGCCGACGGCGAGCACCGCCGCGAAGGCGTAGAGTCCCGCCGCGATGATCCCCGGGAAGAACTGCGGACCTGGGAAGGCCGCGCCCTCGGGGACGCGCATCGTGAGGATGCCGATCACGAGATACGTCGCGAAGGCCACGAGGACCAGCGGCATCGTGAGGCCCTTGAGCAGGGCGGCGAGGCCCGGGCCGGAGACCAGGCGGAGGCGCTGGCCGACGACGGCGGACGCCGATGTGGGGTTGGCGGGGAAGCTCACAGACCCATCTCCTCGTACAGTTCGCGGATGCGGACCTCTTCGTCCTTCAAGAAGGCGTCGAGGTCGTCACCGGTGATGATCCGTTCGGTCCAGTGGTAACGCTCCATGGCGTCGGCCCACTCGGGAGTCGCGACGCTGTCGAGCACGAGCTCGGTGAGCGCGTCGCGCTCCTCGTCCTCCAGGCCGGTCGGGGCCGAGAGCGACCGCCAGTTGGTGAGGGTCACGTCGTGGCCCTGCTCGACGGCCGTCGGGATGTCGATGCCCTCGATCGGCTCGTTCGCCACGAGTGCGAGCGCGCGCAGGCGTCCGGCCTCGATCTGGTCGATGTTGTCGGGGTACCCGCCCGCGGCCGCTTTCGCGGTGCCGTTGAGCAGGGCCTGGATGGCCTCACCGCCACCGTCGGAGGAGATGTAGGTCGTGTCGACGGGGTCGATCCCGGCGGACAGTGCCAGATCGGTGACGACGAGCTGGTCGAACGAGCCGCCGCCGGTCCACGGCAGCGCCTTCGGATCCTCCTTCCAGGCCTCGACGAGATCGTCGAGCGTCTCGTACGGGGAGTCGGCCGGCACGACGATGACGTCGTACTCCTCGACGACGACCGCCAGCGGGGTGACGTCTGCGAGGGTCGCGGCGGAGTCGAACTGGATCGTGGCGGCGAGCAGCCCCGTACCGCCGACGAGCATGTTGTTCGGCTGTCCCTCGAGCACCGAGACGTTCCCGAGTGCGATCGTGCCGCCGGCGCCCGGCATGTTGACGACCTGCACGTTGTTCACGAGGCCGTTCGCCTTCTGCGCCTGCTGCAGCTCGCGGGCGACGCCGTCCCACCCGCCTCCTGCGGCGGCAGGCGCGACGATCGTCATGGAGGCGCCGACCTCGCCCCCGGTCGAGGCGGAGACGACCGATCCGGTGGCGGCCGTGCCGATGGCGGCGGCGGCGATGACCCCGCCGACGATCTTGCCGACCACATGTCGGGCGCGACGCGGCGGCGCGGGTGTGTCTGTCTGGGTCATCGTTGCTCCCTCCGCGCGGACATCGTCGTCTCCGCGCGATCGAAATAGGATGACAGCGCGCGGCGACGGGCCGGCATCCGCCGTCAGTTGTTCTCTTAAACGCTCACGCGTCGCGCGACGGACGAGGAGTGGTGCACGATGACGTCTCCGCTGCGGCCCCGCACGGTGCGGTTGCTGCTGCTCGTGCTGCCCTCGGTCGTGGGTCTCGCCGCCCTGTCGGCCACGGTGGCGGTCGCGATGGACGTGCAGGAGCGCACGATCCGCGAGGCGACCGCCGAGCGCGTCATGGGCGTCGCGCAGAGCATCGCCGATCTCGAGGACGTGCGTGCGACGCTGTCGGCGGTGACGGATGCCGGTACCCCGGCGGATCTCGCCGACGCGACCGACCTCGCCGCGGCCACGGCGGCGCTGCAGCCGCTCGCCGAGCTCGTCGCGGCATCCGCGGGGGTGTACTACGTCGTCATCACCGATGACGAGGGGGTGCGGATCACGCATCCCTCAGCGTCCGAGCGCGGGGTGCAGGTGGAGACGACGAACGCAGCGGTCCTCGCCGGTGAGACGTTCCTCGGCACCGAGCGCGGCGCCTCCGGTCCGTCGCTGCGGGCGAAGGTGCCCGTGCGTGCCGAGGACGGCGGGATCGTCGGGATGGTCGCGGTCGGTGTGCTGGAGTCGAGCATCGCGGAGGATCGCGACCACGCGCTCGCGGGGCTCCTCCCGTGGGGGATCGGGGCGCTGATCGTGGCGACGCTCGCGAGCTCGGCGCTGACGGCCGCAGTCGAGCGCCGCTTCCGCCGGGCCGATGTCGTCGCCGCCGAGAACGCGCAGATGGCGCGGACGACGGCGGCGTTGCGGGAGCAGTCGCACGAGTTCCGTACGAGATTGCACGTCATCCACGGGCTGGTCTCGCGCGGGGACGACGCCGCCGCCCTCGGCTACATCGAGGACGTCGTCCCGGTGCGATCCGCCGAGAGCCGGGAGAGCGACGCCGAGCCGGTCGCGGAGGCGACGATGCACGCCGTGCGCGCCGAGCTGCTCGACCTCGGGGCGCAGGCCGAGTTCGACCTGGTCCTCGACGGAGATCTCGACGAGGGCGCGGTCTCGGTCGTGACGAACCTCTGCCGCAACGCGGGCGAGGCCGGAGCGACCCGCGTGCGGTGCGTGGTCCGCGGCGAGGGCGGACGCCTGCGGGGCGCCGTCGAGGACGACGGCCCGGGGGTCGATCCGCGGGTCGCGGGCCGGATCTTCGGACAGGGGTTCTCGACGAAGGTCGACTCGACGGGTTTCGGGCGCGGCTACGGTCTCGACCTCGTCCGTCGGACGGTGACGTCGCGCGGCGGCACGATCGAGGTCGGTCCGTCGTCGCTCGGCGGCGCTCGGTTCGCGTTCGAGATGGAGCGGGTGTGAGCGCCGCGCCGATCCGGGTGCTGGTCGTCGACGACGACCAGGGTGCCCGCGCGCTGCACTGCCGGTTCGTGGACGCCGTGCCCGGCTTCACCGTTGCGGGTGCCGTCGGCACGGGACGGGATGCGATCGTGCAGACCCGGACGGGGGTGGACCTCGTGCTGCTCGATATGCGGCTGCCCGACGTCAGCGGCATCGAGGTGCTGCATCGCCTGCGGACCGTCGGCGATGTCGGGCCCGACGTGCTCGTCATCAGCTCCTCCCACGATCAGACCACCGTGCGACAGGCGCTCGCCGCCCGCGTGGTCGGCTACCTCGTGAAGCCCTTCACCGAGGCGGCTCTGCGTGAGCGATTGGAGCGCTATCGCGAGGAGCGCCAGGCGCGATCGGATGCGGGCCGCGACCGCCCGCTCGCGCAGGGCGAGATCGATCGTCTGCTGGCGACCGGCGGCATCCGGACCGTCCCGGCGTCCACCGGCGGATCGCGCCCGCTGCCGAAGGGGCTCGCCGCGCCCACCTTGGCGCGCGTCCTCGAGGCGCTCGACCCGGTCACGGGGCGTTCGGTCCTCGAGGTGGCGACGGCGTCCGATCTGTCGCGCGCGACGGCGCACCGCTACCTGACGCATCTGGCCGAGTCCGGCGCGATCGCGGTGTCGCACCGCTACGGTCGGCGCGGCCGCCCCGAGGTGCTGTACCGTCTCGCCCCGGTCTGAGCGGGGCTCAGCCGGGGAACGCCTCCTGGTACAGCGCCTCGAGCTCGGGCGAGTCGACGTCGCTGACGCCGCAGGTCGCGACGACGCCGTCCGTGGCCGCGATCAGATAGGTGGTGCCGTCCTCGAAGACGATGGGGGCTCCGTCCACCGCGGTGTCCTCGCCCTGGGCGACCTCGACCGTGTCGCCGACCTCTCCGGCGAATCGGTCGTCGACGCTCAGCGTGACGACGCCGTCGTCGATCGAGGTGACGGTGGCGCGGAACGCATCCTCCGCCTGTCCGATGACCTCGGGCGTGATCTGCGCGCACATGGCGGTGAGGCCGCCGCCGGGGGCGAGCTCGAGGCGCGTCGGTGCCACGGGCGACGTGAGCGCCATCGGCAGGAGGAGGGCGGCGGCCGCGGCGGCGACGACGATGCCGCCACCGGCGACGAGCCAGCCGCGGCGCGACGTGCGGGCGCCCGCGGGCGCGGGTTCGGTGCGGGTCATGGTGTCCTCCGTCAGTCGGGTGAGCCGGTCCTCGCGCAGGGGCGCGAGCGACGCGGAGGGATCGGCGCGACGGATCAGTCGTCGCAGGTCGTCCTGATCGTGGCTGCTCATCGTCCGCTCCTCTCCTTCACTTCGACATGTCCGGCGGATGCCGCTTCCTTACGCCACGCGTCGGCGAACTTCTTCCGCGCGCGGTGCAGCCGGACGGTGGCGGCGTTCGCGGTGATGCCGAGGGCGACGGCGATCTCGCGCGGCTCGAGCTGCTCCCACGACCACAGACGCAGCACCTCGGCATCCGCCGGGCGCAGCGACCCGAGGACCTGTCGCACGGCGTCGTCGATCCCGTCCTCGGCAACGGGCGCCGCTTCGTGCGGCGAATCGAGGATCCGGATGCGGCTGCTCAGCCGCTCGCGTCGACGCGCGGCGCGCTCGGTGTTGGCGAGTTGCAGCCGTGCGATCCCGATCGCCCAGGCGATGTGCTCGGCGGGGATGTCGTCGAGGCGCCGCCATAGCGCGAGCAGCGTCTCGGAGACGACGTCGTCGACGTCGGCCGCGGGCGCGCGCCGGTGGGCGTACCGGCGCACGGGCTCGATGACGTCGTGGGCGATCTCCTCGAAGCGCCGGCGGCGGTCTGCGTGCGACATGGGCCCCATGCTCCAGCATGTCCGGCACGGCGCCAGTTCTTACGCGTCCGTGTCGTCCCGGTCATTCGAAGGCGTCAGCGGATCTCGAACGAGACCGCCTGCAGCACCTCGAGGCGTGACGACGGTCCGATGAGGACCTCGAACTCACCCGCTTCGACGATGCGGGTGCCGGCGGCATCCACGATCGTGCACTCCGCAGCGGGCAGCTCGATCTCGACCGTCGCCTCCGCGCCGGGGGCGAGGTCGACGTGGCGGTACGTCTTGAGCTCGCGGTCGGCCCAGCTGACCGAGGTCACTGTGTCGCGGACGTAGACCTGCACGACCTCGTGCGCGGGGCGCGTGCCCGTGTTGCGCAGGGTCACGCGTGCGCGGACCGTGTCTTCGGGGGAGACCACGGGGGTCATGACCTCGGGCTGGTCGTACTCGACGGTGGTGTACGACAGTCCGTCGCCGAAGGCGAACGCGGGGTCCTGCGTGAGGTCGGCGTAGCGGTCGCCGTGCTGGCCGCGGATCTGGTTGTAGTACGTCGGCTGCTGCCCGGCGTGACGGGCGAACGAGATCGGCAGGCGTCCGGCCGGTTCGATCTCGCCGAGCAGGAGCTCCGCGATCGCGCGGCCGCCCTGCATGCCCGGGTTGGCGACCCAGACGACGGATGCCTCGCGCACCGACTCCGGCAGGATGAGCGGCTTCGACGCCAGCAGCACGACGACGAGCGGCGTCCCCGTCGCGGCCAGGGCGTCGAGGAGCGCGCGCTGGCCGCCGATGAGCTCGAGCGTGGCGGTGGATCGGCCTTCACCGACCAGCTCGATCCGGTCGCCGACGACGGCGACGACGACGTCGGAGCGCTCGGCCAGGGCGACCGCCTCGGCGATCTCGGCCTCGTCAGGGTCGCTCGGGACGACGACGGGCGGACGCGGCTGGCCGTCGGGGAACGTCCCGGCAGGGTCGTCGGTCAAGCGGAGGATCTCAGCGCCTCGCGCGTGCTCGACCGTCGCGGCCGCGCGCTCGCGCAGTCCCTCGAGGACGGTCGTGATCTGCGCGCGCGGGTGGCCGTCCGGCATCCAGTCGACCTGACCGGACGAGCCCGCCCAGTCCCCGAGCTGGGTCTGCGCGTCGTCGGCGAGGGGGCCGACGACGGCGATCCGGCGGGTGTCGGGGGCGAGCGGCAGGGTGCCGTCGTTGCGGAGCAGCACGAGCGAGCGGCGGGTGACCTCGAGATTGAGGTCGGCGTGGGAGCCGCGGGCGACGACCGAGGCGATGCGCTCCCGATCGGGCAGACGCGGGTTCTCGAACAGCCCGAAGCGGAACTTCAGCGACAGGATGCGGGAGACGGCCTGATCGATGTCGGCCTCGGTCAGCATCCCGCGGTCGACCGCTTCGAGCGCACCGGAGAAGAACCCGGGCGTCGTCATGATCATGTCGTTGCCGGCCTTCACGGCGGCGGCCGCGGCGTGCACGAAGTCGGGCTGCACCTTCTGCTCCCACACCATGCGCCCGACGTTGTCCCAGTCGGTGATGAGCGTGCCGGTGTAGCCCCATTCACCGCGCAGGACGTCGCTGAGCAGCCAGTCGTTCACCGTGATCGGCACGCCGTCGGTGGTCTGGTAGCCGAGCATGAAGGTGCGGCATCCCTCCCGCGCCACGCGTTCGAACGGCGGAAGGAACCAGGAGCGCAGCTTGCGGCGCGAGATGTCGGCCTCGCTCGCGTCGCGTCCGCCCTGGGTCTCGGAGTACCCGGCGAAGTGCTTGGCCGTCGCGAGGATCGCATCGGGGTCGCCGAGGCCGTCGCCCTGATACCCGCGCACCATGGCCGAGGCGAGCTCGCCGATGAGGAACGGGTCCTCACCGAAGGTCTCGTCCACACGTCCCCAGCGCAGGTCGCGTGCGATGCAGAGGACGGGGGAGAAGGTCCAGTGGATGCCGGTGGCCGCCACCTCGGCGGCGGTCGCCTTCGCGACCTGCTCGACGAGCTCGGGGTCCCAGGTCGAGGCCATGCCGAGCTGGGTCGGGAAGATGGTCGCGCCCTCCCAGAAGGAGTGTCCGTGGATGCAGTCCTCGGCCACCAGCAGCGGGATGCGCAGGCGGGTCTGCGCGGTGAGCTCTGCGGCGCGGAGCACCTTCTCGGGGGATGTGTGCAGGATCGAGCCGGCGTGCCGCTCGTGCACGATGTGCTCGAGGTCCTCGCGGGCGTCGAACTGCATCATCTGCCCGACCTTCTCGGGCAGCGTCATGCGTCCCAGCAGGTCGGCGACACGCTCCTCGACGGTCAGTGCGGGGTCGAGGTAGGGGGCGGTGGGCAGGTCGACGACGGTCATGCGGTGCTGTCCTTCGAGGTGGTGCTGTGCGGTGCGGCAGAGGCGGGCGCGCGGACGACCGTGACGGCGTCGTTGACGTTCAGCCCCTTCTTCTTCATGGCGCGGGCGCGCTCGCCGGCGGAGCGCAGACGCGGGTTCACGTACTCGTCGATGCCGAAGTTGATGAGCGAGAGCGCGACGCCGATCGCGGCGATGCACAGGCCCGGAGGCAGGTACCACCACCACTGGTTCTGCCGGAACGCGCCCTGCGCGCTCGCCCAGTTCAGGATGGTGCCCCAGTTGTAGGTGTTCACAGGGATGACGCCGATGTACGAGAGCGTCGTGAGGCCGAGGATCGCCGCCGTCACGGTGCCGACGAAGCTCGCGGCGATGAGTGCCATGAGGTTCGGGAGCATCTCGACGGCGATGATGCGGCGCAGGGGCTCCCCGTTGGCGCGCGCGGCCTGGATGAAGTCGCGGTTGCGCAGCGACATCGTCTGAGCGCGCAGCACGCGGGCGCCCCACGCCCAGCCGGTGATGCCGAGCACGGCGGCGATGAGAACGAGCGGCGGCTGCTCGAACATCGCCGCCACGATGATGATGAGCGGCAGGCCCGGGATGACGAGGAAGACGTTCGTCAGGGCCGACAGTCCTTCGCTCTTCCAGCCGCGGACGTAGCCCGAGACCACGCCGACCACGATCGCGATGATCGTCGCGATGATGGCGGCGAGGAAGCCGACGACGATGACTCCGCGGGTGCCGTGGATGACCTGGCTGAGGACGTCCTCGCCGATGTGGGTCGTGCCGAGCCAGTGTTCGGCGGACGGCGGCTGGAACCGGGCGGTGTTGTCGACCTGAGTCGGCGAGAACGGTGCGAGGACGTCGGCGAAGATCGCGATGAGGACGAAGAAGCCGAGGATCGCCAGACCCGTGATCGACTTCGCGTTGCGGAACATCGCGAACGCCGAGCCCAGGCGCGACCAGAAGGTGTTCGGGGTGGGCTCCTGCGTGCGCGCCATGCGGATGGTGGCGGTTGCGGTCATGGTCAGGCCTCCGTCTGGCGGGTGCGCGGGTCGAGGAACGCGTACGCGATGTCGGCGAGGATGTTCGCGACGAGCACCGACAGCGTGATCACGAGGAAGACGCCCTGCATGAGCGCGTAGTCCTTCGCGTTGGTGGCGTCCAGGAGGAGCTTGCCGACGCCGGGGTAGCTGAAGACCATCTCCATCACGATCGTGCCGCCGACGATGAAGCCGATCGACAGCGCGAAGCTCTGGATCTGGGGGAGCACCGCGTTGCGTGCGGCGTAGCGCCAGAGGACGCGCGAGTTCGGCATCCCCTTGGCCTGCGCGACCGTGATGTAGTCCTCGTCGAGGACCGTCAGCATCATGTTGCGCATGCCGAGCATCCAGCCGCCGAGCGAGGCGATGATGATCGTCACCGCCGGGAGCGTGCCGTGGTGGATCACCTGGCCGATGAACTCGGGGGTGAACTCGGGTGAGACCCCGACGCCGTACGCCTTGCCGATGGGGAACCACTTCAGGTTCACCGAGAAGAGGGCGATGGCAAGCAGGCCGAGCCAGAAGTACGGGATGGTGCTGAGGAACGTCGTGATCGGGATCAGCACCTCGGAGCGGCTGCCGCGACGCCAGCCGATGATGGCGCCGCCGATCGTGCCGATGAGGAACGAGACGATCGTCGCGAACCCGACGAGGCCGACCGTCCACGGCAGCGACTGGCTGATGACCTCGGTGACGGGGCGGAGGCCGTGCAGCAGCGAGACGCCGAGATCGCCGCGGAACATGAGACCCCAGTAGTCGAGGTACTGCTGCCAGAGCGACTTGTCGGTGTCGATGCCGAGGAGGGCGCGCAGGGCGTCGGCCGCCTCGGGGGTGACGTTGCGGTTGCGGGCGAGGTACTGGTCGACCGCGTCGCCCTTCATGAACCGAGGCAGGAAGAAGTTGATCGTGATCGCCGCCCACAGTGTGAACAGGTAGAAGAGAGCGCGGCTGCCGAGGAAGCGCCACGGGATGCGGGTGCGTCCCTTGACCGTCGCGGTGGCGGTGGTGCCGACCTCGAGGGCGTCGGTCGATTCGACGGGCGGTTGCGGCTGGACGGCGGTCATCGGGCACCTCCGGGCAGTCCGGGAGCCGATGCGAAGTGGCTCTCGGGGTCGGGGGACGCAGCGCGGAGCTCCTGCGTGTACGGGTTCTGCGGGCGCAGGATGACGTCGTCGGCGGTGCCGCTCTCGACGACCCTGCCCTGGTTGAGGACGAGGATCTCGTCGCTGAAGTGACGCGCGGTCGCGAGGTCATGAGTGATGTAGAGCACCCCGAGCCCTTCTTCGCGCTGCAGGTCGGCGAGCAGGTTCAGCACGCCCATGCGGATCGAGACGTCGAGCATCGAGACGGGCTCGTCGGCGACGAGCAGCCGGGGGCGGGATGCCAGGGCCCGGGCGATCGCGACGCGTTGCCGCTGCCCGCCTGAGAGCTCGTGCGGGCGGCGGTCGATGACCGAGTCGGGGTCGAGGCGCACGCGGTCCAGGAGCCGGCGGACCTCGTCCTCGACCTCGCGCTTCGGGACCACGTTGTCCAGGCGCAGCGGGCGCTCGACGTGGTGGCGGATCGAGTGATAGGGGTTCAGCGAGGCGAACGGGTCCTGGAAGACCATCCGCAGCTGCTGGCGGTAGGCGCGCAGGCCCTTGCCTCGGCGGGGGATGGGTGTGCCGTCGAGGCGCACCTCGCCGCTCGTCGGGGTCTCGAGCTGCGTGAGGATCTTCGCGATCGTCGACTTGCCGCTGCCGGACTGGCCGACGAGGCCGATGGTCTGTCCGGAGGTCAGGGTGAACGAGACGTCGTCGAGGGCCTTCATCTGGCCGGCGCCGCGGACGTGGTAGACCTTCGTGACGCCGTCGAATTCGAGTGTGGTCATCGGACGACGACCCCCCTTTCACCGGTCAGTCGCGGGAACGAGGACAGCAGGGTGCGCGTGTACTCGTGCTGCGGGGCGGTCCAGATGCGCTCGGCGGTGTCGATCTCGACGATCTCGCCTTCGCGCATGATGGCGATGCGGTCGCTGATCTCCAGGAGCAGCGGCAGGTCGTGGGTGATGAAGATGACGGAGAAACCGAACTCGTGGCGCAGCTGCGAGATCTGCTTGAGGATCTCGCGCTGCACGAGCACGTCGAGCGCGGTGGTCGGCTCGTCCATGACCATCAGCTGGGGGCGCAGGGCGAGCGCCATCGCGATCATGACGCGCTGACGCATGCCGCCGGAGAGTTCGTGGGGGAAGGAACGGCTGCGGGCGGCGCCGACCTTGACGATCTCGAGAAGCTCGTTCACCGCGTCACGTCGCGCGGCGCGGCTCATGTCCGGGCGGTGGACCTCGAAGACGTCGGAGAGCTGCGAGCCGATCGTGGCGACCGGGTTGAGCGCGTTCATCGCGCCCTGGAAGACCATGGAGATCTTGTCCCAGCGGAAGCGGCGCATCTCCTCCGGGTCGAGGGAGTTGACGTCGATGTCCTCGCCGGAGACGTCGCGGAACACAACGGAACCGCTCGAGATGACGGCGGGCGCCTTGAGCAGGCGCTGCACACCGTAGGCGAGGGTCGTCTTGCCGCATCCGCTCTCGCCGGCGAGCCCCAGGATCTCGCCGCGGCGCAGTTCCAGGGTGACGTTCTTGACGGCTTCGACCGGGGGGTCGACGTCGTAGACGACGGAGAAGTCGTCGACGGACAGTAACGAATCGCGCATCGGTGCGTGCTCGCTTTCGTGGAGGTGAGCAGGGATGGCGGGGCGGATGCCGCCGGGCCAGCGGCATCCGCCCCGTCACTCGGTCGGATTACTCGGCGGGCTTCAGCTTCGTCAGGATCTGAACGATGCCGGGCTGCGTCGGGTCACCTGCGGCGTACTGGTCGTCCTCCGAGGGCCAGCCGACGTAGTTGCGCGTGTTGAACTCGCCGAGGAGCGGGTGCGCACCGAGCGGGATGGCCGGGACGTTCTCGACGAACGCCTTCTGCAGCACGGCGCTGGCGCCCGCGCGGTCCTCATCGGAGCTCGCGTTGGCGTACGTGTTCAGCGCCTCGGTCACCTTCGGGTCGTCGAAGCGGCCGAAGTTGAAGGACGCCTTGTCGTCGACGATCCACTTCGGGTCCATCGTCGACGTGTACAGGCCGTACGCGTTGCCGGTGTCCTCGAGCCAGTGGATGATCGCGTCGAAGTCGCCTTCCTGGCGGGCGGCGTCCCAGCCGCCCCAGTCGGGCTGGTCGACGTTGACCTTGATGCCGAGCGCCTTGTCGAGCTCCTCGGAGATGAGGGCCTGCTCGGTGTTCCAGTCGCTCCAGCCGGCGGGGACCGAGATCGAGAACTCGACGGCCTCACCGTCGGGGTCGGTCAGCGCACCGCTGTTCCACGTGTAGCCGGCGTCCTCGAGAACTTCCTTCGCCTTGTCGACGTCGACCGAGTAGTTGTCATCCTTGTACTCGTCGATGATCTCGCTCTCGAGCACGGAGCTGAGGCCGGTCTTGTTCCAGATCGCCTCGCTCGCACCTTCGCGGGCGATGTCGACGTAGGCCTCGCGGTCGATCGTCCATGCCAGGGCCTCGCGGAGTGCGGGGTCGTTGAACGGCTTGCGCTGCAGGTTCATGAACAGCGTGCCGGCGCCGGGGGTCGGCGAGACGAGGAAGACGTTGTCCGGGTCGGCGTCGAGGTAGCTCTGCTGGATCTGCGGGATGAACGCCTGCGCCCAGTCGGCGTCGCCGGTCGCCAGCGCGGTCGTGAGGGCCGCGTTGTCGCCGTAGGAGACGTAGTTGAGCTGCGGCACGGCGAGCTCGCCACCCCAGTAGTCGGGGTTCGCGGTCAGCGAGACGGACTCGGTCGACCAGTTGGAGAGCACGTACGGTCCGGTGCCGACAGCCTTGCCCTCGTCGGTGAGGGGGTCGGTGTTGGGGTCGGCGATGTCCTTCCAGATGTGCTCCGGCACGATCGGGGTGTGCAGGACGCGGCCCTGGGCGGTGAACTTCGAGGTGCCGAAGCTGATCACGACGGTGTCGCCGTCGGCCTTGACATCGGTGACGCCGAGGGCGCCGGTGTCGGTGAGCTTGCCGCTGAGGTACTGGTTGAACGTGAAGACGATGTCGTCGGCGGTGAAGTCCTCACCGTCGCTCCAGGTCACGCCGCTGCGGGGCGTGACGGTGAGCTGGGTGTAGTCGTCGTTCCACTCGACCGTTTCGGCGAGCCACGGGGTGGTGCCGAGGTCGCCGGTCGGGTTGACGAGGGCGAGGGGCTCGAAGATGACCTTGCCGTAGCCGTACTTCGACGCGGACGAGTCGCCGAGGTAGGGGTTGTGCGATTCGGTCGTGATGGCGCCGTCGGGCTTGGCGATCGTGAGGGCGGCTCCCGTGCCGTTGCCCCCGGAGTTGTTGCTGGTGTTTCCACCACCGGCGGCGCAGCCGGTGAGGATGAGTGCCGCGGTGAGACCGGCGGCGGCGAGGGAGGTCTTCAGCCTCATTGCTTCTCCTTCATCAGTGGGTCCCGGCGCCGCGTTCAGACCTCCGAAGGAGTGCCACTCGGCGCTGAGTGTGATTGCGTGAATTAACTTACGATCTAGTAAGTAAGTTTTCAAGCGCGGTTATCGAAGCGTTGTCGAAGCCCTGCGTACAATCTGCTCCAGCATCGAGGAAGAGGTGGAACATGGTCGACGTCCGTCGCCAGCCGCGGTCGCGGCCTGAGACGATCGCGCGCCGGCGCGTCATCCTGGATGCCGCGCTCGACATCTTCGGTGCCAAGGGCTACTCCGGGGGCACCCTGCAGGACATCGCCGACCAGGTCGGCATGACGCACGCCGGCATCCTCCACCATTTCGGGTCGAAGGATCAGCTGCTGCTCGAGGTGCTGACTCGCCGAGATGAGACGGACGTCGCAGACCTCGAGGATCAGCACATCCCGGGCGGGATCGACCTGTTCCGGCACCTCGTGCGGACGGCGTTCGCGAACGCGCGGCGAGCGGGGATCGTGCAGGCGTTCGCGGTCCTCTCGGCGGAGTCGGTGACGGACGATCACCCGGGGCGCGCATACTTCGAGGAGCGCTATCGCAACCTGCGCCTTGAGGTCGCGACGGCGTTCGAGCGCGTGTGCGCGGAGCGGGGGATCACCTCTCCGGGCGCGATCGCCGACGGCGCAGCCGCCATCCTCGCGGTGATGGACGGCCTGCAGGTGCAGTGGCTGCTCGATCCGACCGCGATCGACCTGGGTCGCTCGTCGGAGTTCGCGATCGAGGCGATCGTCGCGGCAGTGCTCGAACCACGTGGATCGGTGCTCGCGGGCGAATAGATTCTCGGCACGATGTCGATTTCTTCTCCGCCCGTTCGACGCGATAGTGAGAGGGACGAGATCGCGTCCCCCGAACTCAGGAGAAGACGATGAAGCACATGCTGATCATGCGGGCCACCCAGGCAGCCGTGGAGAGCTACGAGAACATGGATTTCGAGGCGGTGATCAACGCCATGGGCGCCTACAACGAGGCGATGATGAAGGCGGGCGTCCTCGTCGCCGGCGAGGGACTCGCGCCCGAGGCCGGGTACGTCGTGGACTTCTCCGGCGAGACGCCGGTCGTGAGCGATGGCCCCTACGGCGAGATCCACGAGCTGTTCAACGGGTTCTGGATCCTGCAGACGGCGACCGTCGAAGAGGCGATCGAGTGGGCGAAGCGGGCGCCGCTGACGCCGGGCAACAAGCTCGAGGTGCGTCGCGTGACCGACGGGTCGGACTTCGCGGACTACGCGGACAACGAGTACATCCAGAAGGAGAAGGGCTGGCGCGACGAGCAGGCCGAGAACGCGAGCGCCTGACCCGATCATGAGCGACGCTCGGCGTGAGGTCGAGGCCGTCTGGCGCATCGAAGGCGCCCGGATCGTGGCATCCGTCGCCAAGATGACGGGCGACCTCGGCCTCGCCGAGGACGTCGCTCAAGAGGCTCTGGTCGAGGCGTTGGGTGCGTGGTCGCGCGACGGCGTGCCGGCGAATCCGGGGGCCTGGTTGACGACGGTCGCCAAGCGGCGGGTGGTGGATGTGTGGCGTCGCCGATCCACGCTCGACGAGCGATACGCCGTGATCGCGCGGGGCTTGGACGAGGCGATGGATGCCGAGTGGGAGCCCATCGACGACGACATGCTGCGGCTCGTGTTCACCGCGTGCCACCCCGCGTTGTCGCGTGAGTCGCAGGTCGCGCTGACACTACGCGTGGTGGCGGGGCTGACGACCGAGGAGATCGCACGGATGCTGCTGACCTCGGTGCCGACGGTGCAGGCGAGGATCACGCGCGCGAAGAAGACGCTGGCGGCGGCGGGGGTGCCTTTCGAGACACCCGACCCGTCGGAGTGGACGGCGCGTCTGGGCGCCGTTCTCGGTGTGATCTACCTGGTCTTCACGGAGGGGTATGCGGCGACGGGGGGTGACCGCTGGGTGCGTCCGGATCTGGCCGACGAGGCGATCCGCCTCGGGCGTGTGGTGTCGGGGTTGTTGCCGCGCGAGCCTGAGGCGCTTGCGCTCCTGGCGCTCATGGAGTTCCAGCGCTCGCGGTTCGCCGCGCGTGAGACGGCAACGGGCGGTGCAGTGCTGCTGGCGGACCAGGATCGGTCGCGGTGGGATCGGGGGCAGATCGCTCGCGCGGTGGATGAGTTGCGACGAGCGGATGCCGCGGCCGCGGCGCGCGGGGCCGGTCGGGGGCCGTACGCACTGCAGGCCGAGATCGCGCGATGGCATGCGCTCGCGCCGAGCGTTGCGGAGACCGACTGGGGACGGATCGTGCTGCTCTACGAGATCCTGGGGCGGGTCGCGCCGAGCCCGATGGTCGAGTTGAATCGCGCGGCGGCGGTGTCGATGGCGGTCGGTCCGGCAGAGGCGCTGGCGATCGTCGAGGAGGTGGAGCGGTCGGGCGCGCTGCGCGGGTCGCACGTGATCCCGAGCGTGCGGGGCGAGTTGCTGGCTCGGCTGGGGCGGGCGGCGGAGGCACGCGCCGAGTTGCTGGCGGCCGCGGAGCTGACCGCAAACACGGTTCAGCAGGGGGTCTTGCGCGACAAAGCGGCGAGCCTGGAGGCGGGGGCGTAGTCGGGGTGGCGAGAGGTCGGCGGCCGCGCTGTGCCAGTCGGATCCACGACGGACGACGGTCGTAGTGGGTTACGTCTGTCGCCTGGCTCGCAGTGCATGCTCTGCCGCGTCCACGTAGGTGGTGAAAAGGTTCGTCACGTCGCGGAGGCGCGCGGCGGCGCTCGGGCCGTCCGATACACGCTCGGCGGCTTCGAGTGTGCGGATGAAGGTACGGGTGCGCTCGTGGCTGGCGGCGAGAAGCTGCTCGAACCCGCCGGCAGCCTCGATGAGCAGCCTCCTGCTGCCCGGCTGTGGGAGTGTCCTCGCCAACCCCCAGGACACGAGTTCCCGGACAGCGGCGCTGACGGCACCTGAACTCAGGGAGAGGGCTTCGCGCAGCTGCTCCGAACTCGACGCCTCTTCTCGCAGAAGAAGATAGCCGTACACGCGTCCGGTAGACCGAGAGAGGTGCCAGGTCGCCAGGATGTCTCCCATGGCGTTGATGAACTGATGCTGGTCGCTCGACATCACGATCGCCTGTCCGTGTCCGCGCTCGTCCATTCCTCGAGAATGTCGAGCAGAGCACGTGTGCTCTGCTCCGGCGCGTCCCATGTCACGATGTGCCCAGCCCCCGGGATGACATGCTCGGCTACGCCTTCGAAGGCGGCCCATCGAGGCATTGCGCTCGCGATGTTTCCCGTGCGGTCATCAGCACCACGGATGAGGGCCAGCAACACGTCGGCGCGAGTCTGAACGTCGGGATCGACGAATGACACGGTTGCTTTCCACACGTCCAAGAATCTCGATTTCGGCATCCGTGCGAACAGCGCCTCTGCCCAGGCAACAGCCTCCGGGGTCACTGCCGAGGCCCGAGCCATCAGACTCGGCAACTGCCGGGCCGGAACCAGCGACAGAGTCGGCGCGGCGAGACGGAGCGCGGCGCGCTCGACCATCGAGAGCGGGCCGACGTTCCACGTGGAATCGATGACGATGATGCCTCGAACTCGGTCGGGATGCTCACGCGCGAAAGCCTGCACGAGATTTCCGCCGAGCGAGTGACCGACGAGCACGGCCCGCTCCGCTCGGCACTCGACGAGCAGAGCGTCCAGGTCGTCAAGCGCGTCTCGCGCCACGAAACGGGCTCCGTCAGCGAGCGTGGACTGCCCGTGCGCGCGCATATCCCAGACGATCACACGAAAGCCATGGTCGATGAGAGCGGCAGCCTGCACCTCGAACATCGAGTGATCAAGGCCCGCACCATGAGTCAGGACCACCGGAACCCCACGATCGCCCGAGTCCGCATACGCGATGACGGAACTCGGACGATTCATGCGTCCTCTCAATTTCACCATTCTCTGAGAATAGTGCAGGGTTCACCTCGGCTCGGCAGTCTGCGGGAGGGCAGAGCGAGGCGGGGAAGCCAGACTCGCCTCAGAAGGGCGCGGGTCCTGCGGGCGCGGTCGGTGCCGGCGGTGGCGGTGGTGCGGCAGGACTGAACGCGACGGCCGGGGTGGGTGCGTCTTCTCTGTAGGTTCTGCCGAGGGGTGAGGTCCATTCGAGGACGCCACCCGTGAGTTGTCGGACTCGCCAGGCGGTGAACTGCTTCATCGAGTGGTGCCGTTGACACAGGTGGGCGAGATTGGACAGTTCGGTTCGTCCGCCGAGGGCGTGGTCGTGGGTGTGATCGATCTCGCAGCGGATGGCGGCGGTGCGGCATCCGGGGAACCGGCAGTGCTGGTCGCGGGCTTGCAGGAACCGTCGCATTCCCGACGGGACGCGGTACGAGTCGGTCGCGACGGTGACCCCGGTGATCGGGTCGTGGAACAGCCGCTCCCAGATGTGAGTGTTCCCGGCCAGTTGTCGCGCGGCGCC
>NZ_JBFBLD010000004.1:0-165900 GCF_040702445.1 Microbacterium sp. NPDC080005
CGAGGTTATTTGGCATTTGACAAGTGCACGCTGTTGAGTTCTCAAGGATCGGATGCTCCCACACCACCCCCGCAAGGGCTTCGTAGTGAGGCAACGTCACTTACTCTTCACTCGACTCCCGAACAGGACGGCACGCGACGACCAGAAGATCGTGACGGGCTCATCACCACGGGGCTTCGAGGTGGAGTCCCCATCCTAGACCAAGAGGCCTTGTTCTCTCTAGGAGAGGTTTGGGATGGATTGTGTTCTCCGCTTGAGGGGGCCGGAGGCCTTTCGGTCTCTCGCTCTTCCCTGTGGGGCGAACGAGTAATAAGTTACGCGGCTCCCGCAGGTCCGGCAAATCTCGTCCGCATCCCGGGCGTGTCGCGCGGGATTCCGCGGCTCACGCAGAGAGGCCGCCCTCCCCCGGCTCGGGGATGGACGGCCTCTCGTACGGCGGTGGTCAGGAGAGGAACACCCCGGCGAGGGTCTTCTTGCCGCGGCGCAGCACCGAGACGCCTCCCGGCAGGGAGCCCGAGATGACGTGGTCGTCATCGACGACCTTCACCCCATCGACCGACACGCCGCCCTGCGCGATCGCCCGGCGCGCTTCGCTCGCACTCGAGACCAGACCGGTGTCGAGAAGCGCCTGCACGACAGGGACACCTCTGTCAGCGGTGATGTTCGGGAGCTCCTCGAGAGCAGACCTCAGCGTCGGTGCATCCAATGCCGTCAGGTCACCCTGACCGAACAGCGCGTCGGAAGCCGCGGCGACCGCAGAGGCGGCATCCCATCCGTGAACGGTCGTCGTGACCTCCATCGCGAGCCGTCGCTGTGCGGCACGACGGAAGGGTTCGTCGACGACGAGCCGCTCGTACTCCTCGATCTCGTCCCGCGTGAGGAAGGTGAAGACCTTCAGGCGGGCGACCACGTCGGCGTCATCGGTGTTGAGCCAGAACTGGTACATCCGGTACGGGCTGCACATGTCAGCGTCCAGCCATACGGCGTTGCCTTCGCTCTTGCCGAACTTCGTCCCGTCGCTGTTGGTGATCAGCGGCGTGCCGATGGCGTGCACCGATGCACCCTCGACGCGATGGATGAGGTCGGTGCCGCTGGTCAGATTGCCCCACTGGTCGCTGCCACCGGTCTGGAGGACGCACCCGTACTGGCGGTAGAGCTCCAAGAAGTCCATCCCCTGCAGGATCTGGTAGCTGAACTCGGTGTAGCTGATGCCCGCATCGGAGTTGAGTCGCGCGGCGACGGCATCCTTCTTGAGCATCGTGCCGACGCGGTAGTGCTTGCCGATCTCACGGAGGAAGTCGATCGCGCTGAGCGGCGCCGTCCAGTCGAGGTTGTTCACGAGACGGGCCGCGTTGTCACCCTCGAAGCTCAGGAACCGGCCCACCTGACCGCGGAGGCGCTCCACCCATTCGGTCACGGTCTCCCGGGTGTTCAGCGTGCGCTCGGCCGTCGGGCGCGGATCGCCGATGAGGCCGGTCGATCCACCGACCAATCCCAGGGGCTTGTGGCCCGCAAGCTGCAGCCTGCGCAGGAGCAGGAGCTGCACGAGATTGCCGAGGTGCAGGCTCGGCGCCGTCGGGTCGAAGCCGCAGTAGTACGTGATCGGGTCGCCGGAGAGGAGGTCGCGCAGAGACGCCTCGTCGGTGGACACGTGCACGAGGCCACGCCAGACGATCTCGTCCCACACATTCGGGAAGGACGGGTCGTTGGCGGGCGCGAGAGCCTTCATTTCGGCGCTCGGAACGGATTCAGACACGCGTTCCAGGCTATCAGCGGGCCTGCGGCCGATCAGCGGGGCGCGACCTCGTCGTGCAGAGACACCGAGATCCCGCGCCTTCGCGGAAGAGTCAGACGGCCGTGCCCCACCACAGGAGGAAGGCGGCGCCGAGCGCCGTGACCCAGCTGACGAGACTGCCGATGAGGAAATACTCGGCCCGGGTACCGAGAGCACTGTCACGGGAGATCTCCGGGAATCGGACGATGCCCTTCGCTGCGAGGACGGCGGCCAGCAGAGTGAACGCGCCCGTCAGCGTCAGCGCGAAGACGAGAACGCGTTCGAGGGGCCCGATGAGTCGACCGCCCTTCAGCGCGGTGGGCGAATCGGCATTCACCTCGCCCCCGCGGAGCGCAGCACGCACGACGACATTCCCCGATTCGACGAGGAACGTGACCGCGCCGACGACGAAGACCGCCACATCGAAACTGACCGCACCGAGCGGCGAACCCGCCGGCCACGCTTCGCCGAGCGGCCCCTGATCGACGCGCACTCCGTGGAGGGCGACGGCGACGAACGAGGCGGCAGCCACGGCGATCAGCGGCCACAAGCCCGCGCGGCCACCGGTGGAACCGGGAGTCGCGAGGACCCAGACGGCGGCCACGGCGACCGCGACGAAGGCCCAGACCACGGCATCCGCTCCCGCCGCGCCGATGAGGATGAGGAGGGCGGCCGCCGCATACGCGACGCCGCGCCCCCGCGAGGGGACGTAGAGGCGGATGAGGTCGGCGACACCGACGCCGAGGAGGACGATTCCTGCACCGATCACGCGAGTCCCCGGACGAGGTCGGCGAATCCAGCGACGAGCGCCGCGGAGCCGGCGGAGGCGAGCGCCTGCGACACGGCGGGCTGGCTGATGCCTTCGGCGTCGGCGAGTTCTCGCTGCGTGCGCCCGAGGCATCGCCCGTAGGTCAAGCGGCGGGTGCGCTCGCTCATCGACGCGACGAGTTCGTCGCGAGCAAGGAGATAGGCGTTGGCGTACGCGATGCGTTCGTGCATGACGGCATCCTGCCCCGCTGCGGCGGCGATGCGGGTGCGCGCGTGCGGCACGGCGCGGTCCTGGAGCCGGTGCGCATCGTCGATCGCCTCGCGAGCCGCCCACCATCCCGGACCGTCGGTGATCGACTCGTCGATCGGATCCACCGCCCCCACGCCGATCCCGAATCTGAGCTGCACGCCCTCGGGAAGCCCCAACTGCACGAGCAGGAGGGACGCCACCGCGGCCGTGAGGCCGGGGAAGACGGCTTGGAACTCGTCGCCCACGGTGGCGGCGAGAGGAGCTGTCGCGACGGGGAGATCCGCGTGCACCTTCTCCGCCATCGTCACGATCGCCTGCTGGGCGCCGGCACGATCCTGCAGAATCCGCGACCCGACGATGTCAGCGATCACTGCGGCGTTGTCACCCATGCCTGAAGAGTAGGGCGGTGATGACATCGGTGCAATAAGCGAATGACTTATTTTTCGAAAGTTATAACCCGCGGACTCAGCGAAGTCAGACCTCCAGCGCGTGCGCGAGCTCCTGGGTGCGCGCCACCAGGGCGGCCCGCTGCTCGGCGACGCGCACCGGCGCCGTCCCCCCGGCGCCATCCCGGCTGGCGACCGAGCCGTCGATCGTGAGCACCTCGCGCACCTCGGGACCGAGATGCGGTGACACGTCCGAGAGGAGTGCATCGTCGGCATCCGCCAGCTCGATCCCCCGCTGCTCGCACGCCTGCACCAATGCCCCGGAGATCTCGTGCGCGTCGCGGAAGGGAACCCCGCGCTTGACGAGCCAGTCGGCCACGTCGGTGGCGAGCGAGAAACCCTCCGGCGCCGAGGCCGCCATCCGATCCGTGTCGAAACGGAGCGTCGCGATCATGCCCGCGAACGCCGGCAGCAGAACCTCCAGCGTCGTCACCGAATCGAAGACGGGCTCCTTGTCCTCCTGCAGATCGCGGTTGTACGCCAACGGCAGCGCCTTGAGTGTCGCCAGCAGCCCGGCGAGGTTGCCGATGAGGCGACCCGACTTGCCCCGCGCGAGTTCCGCGATGTCGGGATTCTTCTTCTGCGGCATGATGCTCGACCCGGTCGAGAAGCCGTCATCGAGACGCACGAAGGAGAACTCCCGCGTGTTCCAGATGATGATGTCCTCGGCGAACCGCGAGACATCGACGCCGATCATCGCCGTGATGAACGCGAACTCGGCGACGACGTCGCGGGCGGCGGTGCCGTCCATCGAGTTCTCAGCCGGGCGGGCGAGGCCCAGGTCGTCTGCGACGAGCTGAGCGTCCAGTCCGAAGGTGGCTCCGGCGAGCGCTCCCCCGCCGTACGGGGAGACCGATGCGCGGGCGGACCAGTCGCGTAGACGCTCGAGGTCGCGGACGAGCGGCCACGCGTGCGCCTGCAGATGATGGGCCAGCAGGACGGGCTGCGCGTGCTGCAGGTGGGTACGGCCGGGCATGATCGCCTCGGGGTGCGCCTCGGCTTGGGCGACGATGGCGTCGATGAGGCGCACGAGGTCTCGGGCGATGACGCGCGAGTGGTCCAGGAGGAACAAGCGCACGAGCGTGGCGATCTGATCGTTGCGGCTCCGCCCGGCGCGCAGCTTGCCGCCGAGCTCGGGCCCGACCTCGCGGATGAGAGCAGCCTCCAGCGCGCCGTGCACGTCCTCGTCGGACTCGGTCGCCACGAGCTCTCCGGCGCGCACCGCCTCACCGAGGACGTCGAGCCCCGCGTGCATGCGGCCCTCTTCGTCCGCCGTGAGGTAGCCGGCGCGCCCGAGCGCACGGGCGTGCGCGTGGGATCCGCGCAGGTCGTAGAGGGCGAGCGCCCAGTCGAAGTGCGTCGAACGGCTCAGCGCAGCGAGTTCCGGTGAGGGGCCCGTGGCGAACCGCCCGCCCCACAACGCGCCCTGATTCGTCGCTTCGTTCTTGCTCTCGCTCACGTCTCCACCCTATCGGCGGGGTTCCCGCCCTCCGTCGGCACCAGCCGGCGCGACACCGTGGCGAGCGCACCCTCCAGCGGGCCACGGCCGACGACGACCGCCCACAGGGTGCACAGCACGATCGCTCCCACGCAGAACCACCCCAGCGGGTGGAGATCTCGGAACGCCCGCAAGTCGGTCGTGTCGCCGAACACGGCGAGCGTGATGATCGCCCACGCGACGACCTGGCCGACGTAGGCGGTCAGCGGCATCGATCCGACGGCCCGCAGAGGTGCCAGAACCCAGGTCAGCGGCGTCCGGCACACGAGCAGGCACGCGCCGAGGACAGCCATCGCGAATCCCGTCGACGACACGACCTCGACGATTCCGCCGCTGTGCGCCTCGGCGCTGAGGACAGCGTCGAGGTACGAGTCCGGTTGCGCCCACCCGGCCATGTCCGCGACGGACCCGACGACCGTGCCGAGCGCCACCAGCACGACGCCGATCGCGAGGATCGACACCTGGGTGCCTGCCCGTCGCAGATCGGTGCGCCCCACGGCCATCCCCGCGGTGACGAAGGCGATCCACAGCGGGAAGGGGTACGCCCAGCCGACGGCGAAGAAGAGCGTCTCCCCCGCCTCACCCTCCCAGACGGGCAGGGCCTCGAGGTACGGCAGAATCCACGGGACCAGGACGGCGACGGCGACCGCGATCGCCCACAGGGCTGCCACCGGCAGTGCCAGGAGGGGCAGCGCGAGGAGGAACAGGATGCCGTAGGCAGGAAGTATCACGTAGATCGGCACCCCGGTCTGCGTCAACAGCAGTCCGATCGCCCACAGCATCACGGCGCGAACGGCCAGGCGTCGACGATCGACACCCAGCCTTGCACCGCGGTGCGGCATCCGACCGCCGGTGATGAGCGCGATCGACACGCCCGCCAGCACGGCGAACAGGATGGAGGACCGGCCGTTGACGACGTCGACCCACGTCGACGGATCGGTGAGCCGAAGCGGTTCCGGCGTGGTCAGCAGGTGCGCAGCGAGCATGCCGAACACGGCCAGCGCTCGGGCGAGGTCCACCCCGTGGAGCCTGGCGGGGCCGTTCCAGCTCCGCCAGGCACGTGTCACTGCTGCCGGAGCAGCCACACCAGCAGCGCCTTCTGCGCGTGCAGGCGGTTCTCCGCCTCATCCCAGACGACGCTCCGCGGCCCGTCGATGACGTCGGCGTCGACCTCGTATCCGCGGTCGGCGGGGAGGCAGTGAATGAAGATCGCGTCGCCCTCGGCGAGCGCCATCGTCTCCTGCGTGACCTTGTACGACCCGAGATCGCGCAGGCGCGCGATCTTCTCCTCCTCCTTGCCCATCGAGACCCATGTGTCGGTGACGATGACGTCGGCGCCGGCCGCAGCCTCGTTGGGGTCGGTGTAGAGAGTGAGGGAGCCGCCCGTCTCGGCGGCGATGCGGTCCGCGTCGGCGACGACGTCTTCGCGCGGCGCATAGGCCTCGGGCGAGGCGATGCGCACGTGCATGCCGGCGGTGACGCCGGCCAGCGCGTACGAATGCGACATGTTGGACAGACCGTCGCCGAAGAACGTGAGCGTCAGCCCCTTCAGCTGCCCCTTGTGCTCGCGGATGGTGAGGAGGTCGGCCAGCAGCTGGCAGGGGTGGAAATCGTCGCTCAGGGCGTTGACGACCGGGACGCGCGTGCCCGCCGCCATCTCCTCGAGGCCCGCCTGCGCGTACGTGCGCCACACGATCGCGGCGACCTGGCGCTCGAGCACGCGCGCCGTGTCGGACGGGTTCTCCTTGCCGCCGAGCTGGCTGTTCGCCGTCGAGATGATGAGCGGCGAGCCGCCGAGGTCGGCGATGCCGACCGCGAAGGAGACACGCGTACGAGTCGACGACTTGTCGAAGATCACCGCGACCGTCTGCGGCCCCTCGAGCGGCTTCTCCTTCCAACGGTCGGCCTTGAGCTCGAGCGCGAGGTCGAGAATCTCGGCCTGCTCGGCGGGGGTCAGGTCGTCGTCGCGCAGCAGGTGGCGGGTCATGCGGGGGCCTCCGTCGTGTCAGAAGTGTCGTCCGGGTCAGGGGTGCCGTCGAGCATCAGCGCATCCTCGACTGTGGCGAGGGCGCGGGCGAACAGGGTCTGGAACTCGTCGATCTCGACGTCCCCGATCGTGAGCGCCGGCGCGAGACGGATGGTCGAGTCGTTGGCCGCATTGATGATCAGCCCATGCTGCTGCGCCGCGGCGACGACCGCACCGGCGACGGGATGCCGCAGGGCGACGCCGACGAGGAGGCCGCGGCCGCGGCATCCCTCCACCAGCGTCGAACCGATCGCGATGACTGCGTCGCGGACCTGCTGCCCGCGCTCCGCGGCGGCCTCGACCAGCTCGGCTCGTTCGATCTCGTCGAGGACGGCCGACGCGACGGCGGTCGCGAGCGGATTGCCGCCGAAGGTCGAACCGTGGGTGCCCGGGTAGAAGAGATCGCTCGCCGCCCCGAACGTGATGAGCGCACCGATCGGGATGCCGTTGCCGATGCCCTTGGCGACCGTGATCGCGTCGGGGGTGATGCCCGCGTGCTGGAAGGCGAACCACGCGCCGGTGCGTCCGGCGCCGGTCTGGATCTCGTCGACGATCAGGAGCGCGCCATGCCGGCGGGTGATCTCGCGGGCGGCGGCGAGGTACCCCTCGGGGAGTTCGAGGACGCCGGCCTCGCCCTTGATGGGCTCGACGAACAGCGCGGCGACCCGGTCGTCCATGGCCGCCTCGAGCGCCTCGATCGTCGAGTCGAGGAACTCCACACCCGGCACCATCGGTTCGAACGGCTGCTGCATCGCCGGCTTGCCGGTGAGGGCGAGGGTGCCCATCGTGCGGCCGTGGAACGCGTTCTTGAGGGCGAGGATGCGGGGGCGATCGGCTCCCCCGTGGAGTCTCGCGAGCTTGAACGCCGCCTCGTTGGCCTCGGCGCCGGAGTTGCCGAAGTAGACGCGGCCGGTCTCGCCCGTTCCCGCGAGACGCTTGAGGCGGGCGGCGAGACCGAGCTGCGGCGGGGTGGCGAAGTAGTTGGACACGTGACCGAGGGTCGCGGCTTGGCTTGCGACCGCCTGCACGAACACCGGGTGCGCGTGGCCCAGCGAGATCACGGCGATCCCGCCGAGGAAGTCGAGGTATCGCGTGCCCTCGTCGTCCCACAGGTAGGCGCCCTCGCCGCGCACCAGCAGTGCGTAGCGGTCGCCGGAGTTGAGGACGAGGTCGCGTGCGGCGTCGTCCTTCCAGCTCGTCGTCGTCTGCACGATCATCCCGCCACCACCTCGGTTCCGATTCCGCGCCTCGTGAAGAGCTCCACCAGCACGGAGTGCGGCTGGCGTCCGTCGATGATCGCCGCGCGGTTCACTCCGCCGTCGACGGCGTCCAGGCACGCCTGCATCTTCGGGATCATCCCGGACTCCAGGCGCGGCAGCATGGTCCGCAGCTCGGTCGCCGTCAGGTTCGACACCAGCGAGTCGCGGTTCGGCCAGTCCGCGTACAGTCCCGCGACGTCCGTGAGGATGACCAGCTTGACGGCGCCCAGCGCGACCGCGAGCGCAGCGGCCGCGGCATCCGCGTTCACATTCAGGGAGCTTCCCGGCTCATCGACATCCGGCGCGATCGAGGAGACGACCGGCACCCGGCCGGCGGTGAGCTGGTCGTGGATCGGCTGCGGATCCACACCGACGACGTCGCCGACGTGACCGAGGTCGTGCTCGGCGCCGTCGACGACGACCCCGCGGCGGCGACCCTGGAACAGGCCCGCATCCTCGCCGGACATGCCCGTCGCGAAAGAGCCGTGCGCGTTGATGCGCGAGACGAGCTGCGGGTTGATCTGCCCCGCGAGCACCATGCGGACCACACCGATGGCCTCGGTGCTGGTGACGCGATAGCCGCCCTTGAACTCGCTCGGGATGTCGAGGCGGTCGAGCATCTTCGAGATCTGCGGCCCGCCGCCGTGGACGACGACGACCTTCACGCCGACGTGGTGCAGGTAGGCGATGTCCTCCGCGAACGCGGTCTGCAGCTCCTCGCTGACCATCGCGTTGCCGCCGTACTTGATGACGACGATCTGCTCACGGAAGCGCTTGAGCCACGGGAGGGATTCGACGAGGACGGCCGCCTTCCCGGCGGCCTCCTCAGGAGTGGTCTGCTGGATGTCGGTCATGACGAATAGGCGCTGTTCTCGTGGACGTAGTCGTGCGTCAGGTCGTTGGTGAGGATCGTCGCCGCCGCGTCGCCGACGCGGAGGTCGATGAGGATGTGCGTCGCCCGCGGCGCGAGGTCGACCTCATCGCGCGGACGGTCCGGGCCTCCGGCCGTGCAGACGCGCACACCGTTGAAGGACACATCGACGTCGTAGGGGTCGAAAGCGGCCTCGGTCGTCCCGATCGCCGCGAGCACCCGACCCCAGTTCGGGTCGTTGCCGAAGATCGCGGCCTTGAAGAGGTTGTTGCGCGCGACCGAGCGGCCGACGGTGACGGCGTCGTCCTCGCTCGCGGCGCCGATCACCTCGATCGTGATGTCGTGGCTCGCACCCTCGGCGTCGCCCTGCAGCTGCGCGGCGAGGTCGAGACACAGCTCGGTGAGGGCAGCGGCGAACGCATCCCCGTCGGGACGGATGCCGCTGGCTCCGCTCACGAGCAGGGTCACCTGGTCGTTCGTCGACATGCAGCCGTCGGAGTCGAGGCGGTCGAAGCTGACCCGGGTCGCCTGACGCAGCGCCGCGTCGGCACCGGCGGCATCCAGGTCGGCGTCCGTCGTGATGACGACGAGCATCGTTGCGAGGCCGGGCGCGAGCATGCCGGCCCCCTTCGCCATCCCGCCGATCGTCCAGCCGTCCCGGGTGACGACGGCGCGCTTGGGGCGCGAGTCGGTCGTCATGATCGCGAGCGAAGCGGCCTCTCCCCCGTCTGCCGAGAGCGCGGCGACGCCCTTCTCGACGCCGTCGAGCACCTTGCCGCGGAACACCTCGTCACCGGTTCCGATCAGACCGGTCGAGCACACGAGGACGTCGCCGGCGCTCACTGCGAGGAGCTCCGCCGTCTTCTCGGCGGTCTGATGCGTGGTCTGAAAGCCGAAGGGACCGGTGAAGCAGTTGGCGCCGCCGGAGTTGAGCACGATCGCCTCGACGACGCCGTCGCCGATGACCTGCTGCGACCAGAGGATGGGGTTCGCTTTGGCACGGTTGGTGGTGAAGACGGCGGCGCCGACCTTCCTCGGCCCGCGGTTCACGACCACGGCCACATCCTTCGCTCCGGTCGATTTGAGACCGACGGCCACGCCCGCCGCCTCGAACCCTTGTGCTGCCGTGACGCTCACGGGGCTACTCCGTTCACGCTCAGACCCGTCGACTCAGCGAGACCGAGGGCGATGTTCATCGATTGGATGGCGGCACCGGCTGTGCCCTTGACCAGGTTGTCGACCGCGGTGACCACGACGACCCGGTTCGCGGAGCGGTCGATGGCCAGTCCCATGAGGGCCGTGTTGGCGCCGACCACGTCGGCCGTGCGGGGGAAACGTCCCTCGGGAAGCACCTGGACGAAGGTCTCACCGGCGTAGGCGGACTCCCAGGCCTCCCGTATCTCGGCATCCGTGACGCCCGGCGCGATCGGCGCCGTCGAGGTGGCGAGGATGCCGCGGGCCATCGGGACCAGCACGGGTGTGAAAGAGATCCGGATGTCGCGCGCAGCGGGCGCTGCGGCGGCGAGCGCCTGCCGGATCTCGGGGATGTGGCGGTGCGTGCCGCCGACGGCGTACGGGTTGGCCGTGCCGAGGATCTCGGAGGCGAGAAGGTTGGTCTTGAGGCTCTTGCCCGCGCCGGACGGTCCTACCGCCAGGACGGAGACGATGTCACCCGGGTCGATGACGCCCGCGGCGACACCGGGGGCGAGACTGAGTGACACGGTGGAGGCGTTGCAGCCGGGGGCGGCGATCCGGCGCGCCCCTGCCAGCAGGTCGCGCTGCTTGACCCCGTCGGCGAGGAGCTCCGGGACGCCGTATGCCCACGGCTCGGGGAAGTCGCCGCCGTAGAACTGATCCCACGCGGCCCGGTCGGTCAGCCGGTGATCGGCGCCGGCATCGATCACGAGCGGGACGTCGGCCAGCATCTCGGTGTACTGCGCCGATTGCCCGTGCGGCAGGGCGAGGAAGACGACGTCGTGCCCGGCGAGGACCTCCGGCGTCGTGTCCTCGAGCGTGAGGTGCGCCAGCGAACGCAGATGCGGTTGGTGGTCGATGAGCGGCTGTCCGGCGTTCGAATGCGCCGTGACGGTGCGGATCTCGACGTCGGGGTGGGCGGCGAGGAGGCGGAGGATCTCGCCACCCGCATAGCCGGAAGCGCCGGAGACGGCGACCGAGATGGTCATGGATTCAACCTTATTGTCTGGGAGGAACAGGGCCGGAACGGCGACACCTGCGGCTCACTCCGAGACGCGGAGCACAGCGGGAGGGTCGCCTACCGTCGGCGGTCGCCCAGACGTCGACGCGCGCGCGAGCCCGCGGAAGCGGGGAGGATCGCGGCGGAGGACACACCGTGACGGTATCGCCGCGGCATCCGCTCTCGCAAATCGACCGTCACACGCCGGTCGCGGTCTCGCCCTCCCACACACGCAGCAGGTCGAGCTCCTCACTGCGTTCGAGCCCTGAGCCCCGCGCGCGCGAGACGCCGCGCCGGCGTTCGTCGTCGAGAACGCGAGCGGTCGTATCCTCGATCGGACGGACGCGGCCACCCGCGGCGAGATACGCCGCGTTGCTGCGCGTCGCGAAGCCCGGCATGTCGTCGGGAAGCCAGAGCGGAAGCGACCGCGGCCCCATCCAGTAGCCCACGCCGTGACGCTCCAACCACTCCGCCGGAACCGTGCGGACCTGGCCGGTGTGCCCCGCGAGACGACGCGCGAGGGCGACGAACTCGTCGAACGGATGCGGCTCCCCCACGGCGTTGACGACGCCGTCGAACGCGCGGGCACCGGCGCTGACGACGAAGTCGGCGAGGTCATCGACGTCGATCACCTGCACACGGCCGCGAGTCTCCGGCACGAGGACGGGCCCCTCTCCCGCGGCCGCGAACCGGGCCGTCCAGTATCCGAAGCGGTCCGTCGGGTCGCCGGGGCCGACGATGAGCCCCGGTCGCACGACCGCGACTCGCGCCGCCAGCCCGACCGCTGCCTGCTCGGCGGCGACCTTCGCGCGGGCGTAGTCGTCCTCGTCCCCCTCGTTCCAGGCAGGCACGACCTCGGCGGTCTCGTCCGCGTCCTCCTCGTCGGCGTCCGCATACACCGAGACACTCGACACGTAGGTCGCGTGGGCGGCGCGACCGGCGAGCGCGTCCGCAGCGTCCCGCACGTGGACAGGGTTCGAGGAGACGTCGACCACCTCGTCCCAGTCGCGCCCCGCGACATCGCGGTAGGCATCGGGCGCGGCACGGTCGGCGACCACGAGCTCGACTCCGTCAGGCGCTGCACGGCGCCCCCTCGCCACGCTCGTCACCTCGGCTCCGCGGTCCATCCATCGCTGCGCGACGCGGGACCCCAGCCAGCCGGTTCCGCTCAGGATCAGGATGCGCGTCATGCATCCCATCGAACCAGCGGCCGCGGCGGGGCAACACCCCGAGACACGAGATCAGTTCGGCAGCGCCCGGATCTTCGCGAGCAGATCGGGACCGGTCCGTTCGATGAGGCGCCCACCGATCACGATGCCGAGCAGGGCGACGACGATCCCCGTCAGGACGCCGACGGTCAGCGCGACCCAGGCCCACACCCGATCCGATGAGGACGAGGCGATGATCGCGGTGACGATCGCCGGGGCCGACAGCGCGATCACCACGCCCCAGACGACGAAAGCCAGCAGCCCGTTGACGAAGGTCTGTCCCGGGACGCTCTTGAACGGACTGTCGCCCGGCGCGGCGACGGGACTGATGATGAGGGCGGACGACACCGCCGAGACGCCGTACCCGACGAGGATGATGCCGAGCGACGCACCGAGGGTCACCGGGAGCCGCGATGTCGTGCCGGATACGGCAGCGGTCACCACCGCGAGAAGGACGATCAGCGGCACGCCGACACACGCCGCTCCCAGTGTCCTGCCGGCCCGGTCGGCGAACCCTCGGACGCCCGTCGCCAGCGCCGTCGCGTACGCGGTGCCGTCGTAGGAGACGTCGGTGTAGCCGACGATGGACAGCATCAGTGCAGCGAACATCGGCGATAAGCCGAAGAAGAACCCGTCGGGTCCGCCGGTGACCAGGAACACCGTCGGGAGCAGCGGAACGATGAGGATCTGCCGCAGGTAGCGGGGGTCCCGCAGCCACGCGTTCAGCGACCGCGCCCAGGTCGCACCGACGCCGCCGGTCGGCATGACGCCGAACAGGCCGAGACGGCCCGCAGCCGCCACCCGGCGCGTACGGCGCGGTGCGGCATCCGTCCCTGCGTCGATGACCCGTGACCACACCCCCCACAGCACGAGGACGGTCGCGGCGGCGATCCCCAGGCGTGCGAGCGCGGGCAGGACGTCGCCGGCGGCGAGCGCGGGAGCGACACCCCACGCGGCACCGATCGGGGTCCACGGCAGGATGCCGGCCGCGGCGACGAGCCGCGACACCAGGTCACCGCCACTGTCGAGGAGCGACAGCGTGCCGGTGAGGATCGGCCCCGCCATGACGATCAGGATCAGGACGACCGTGCCGATGAGTTCGCGGCCGCGGCGGCTGCCGCCGAGCCCCCCGGAGAGTTCCGCGACCAGCCGTGACGCCAGCACACAGGTGACCACGGCCAGCGCGGCGCAAGGGATCGCCACGAGCACGGCGATCGGCCACCTCACCCACAGGATCACGGTGCTCAGCGCTGCGATCGCGGTTGCGATGCCCGGAAGACCGGTCAAGCCGGTTCCGGCGAGCGCGAGCATCGTCTGAGTGCGGGTGAAGGGGAAGACGGCGAGGCGACGGGCGTCGATCGAGGTGTCCATGCCGGTGATGAGGATCGGGCCGAGGACCCATCCCAGCAGGAGTACCGTGCCGCCGAGGATGCTCACCGCCGCGGCCGTGTCGAGGGGTTGGTACACCGCGAGCGCGACCATGCCGCCGATCACCGACAGGAGCGCACCGATCGCCCACAGCGCCCCGAAGATGAACCCCACGAGTTGCCAGGGTCGACGGGCGAGCGTGTTGAACAGGGCGCGATACCTCAGCTTCAGGACTGCCGCAACCACTGCGGTCCCTCCGACTGGTGCCGCCCGCCGACGAGGGACACGAAACGGTTCTGGAGGCTGTCGCCCGCGCGAACCTCCTCGATCGTCCCCGCGGCCAGTACCCGGCCTGCCGCGATGACGGCGACGTGATCGCACATGCGCTGCACGAGGTCCATCGAGTGACTCGACACGATGACCGAGCCGCCCGAGGCGGTGTAGCCGCGCAGCACGTCCTCGATGTTGGCCGCCGACACCGGGTCGACGGACTCGAACGGTTCGTCGAGGACGAGCAGGCGCGGCGCATGGACGAGCGCGCAGGCGAGGGCGACCTTCTTGGTCATCCCGGCCGAGTAGTCCGCGACGATGGTTCCTGCCGCGGGGCGGAGGTCCATGAGGTCGAGCAGATCCGACACCCGCTGAGTGATCTCCGGGCGCGGCAGGCCGAACATCATTCCCGTGTACGTGATGAGCTGCTCGCCCGTGAGCCGATCGAAGAGGCGGATGCCGTCCGAGAGGTTTCCGATCATCCGTTTCGCCGTCACCGGGTCACCCCACACATCGACACCGTGCACGTGGGCGCTCCCGCTATCCGGCTTCAGCAGCCCGGTCGCCATCGACAGGGTCGTCGTCTTGCCGGCGCCGTTCGGGCCGACGAGCCCGTAGAACGAACCGGCAGGGACGACAAGATCGATGCCGGCGACGGCGGTGACGGAGCCGAACTGCTTCACGAGTCCGGTCAGCTGCAGGGCGGGGACGGTCCGGGAGTCGGTCACGGGCAGAGCCTAACCGCCCGGGCAACGGGTGTCGGGGGCGCCTGGCACAGTGGAGGGATGCTGCGCACGCTCGCCGTATCCGGGTACCGCTCGCTCCGCGACGTCCTCATCCCCCTGGAGAACCTCACCGTCGTGACCGGGCCGAACGGGTCGGGGAAGTCGAACCTCTATCGCGCGCTCCGGCTGCTGGCGTCGGCGGCGACGGGCGACCTCGTCGGCGCGGTCGCCCGCGAAGGCGGGCTCCCCTCGCTCCTGTGGGCGGGACCGGAGGAGGGCGGCGACCAGGGCACGGTGCGTCGGAACCCGATCGCCGTGCAGCTCGGCTTCGCGGCGGACGAGCTGGGCTACCTCGTCGATCTCGGCATCCCCCAGGCATCCCGCGACAGCGTGTTCGCGCGGGATCCCGAGATCAAGCGCGAGCAGGTCTTCGCCGGGCCGCTTGCGAAGCCCGCGACGCTCCTGATCGATCGCCTCCGCGGTCAGACGCGAGTCCGTGACGGCGGATGGGTGCCGCTCGACCAGAAACTCGCTCCCTTCGAGAGCATCATCACCGACCTCGCCGACGGCGACACCGCTCCCGAACTGCTGGGGCTCCGGCGCATCATGAACGGCTGGCGCTTCTACGATCACTTCCGGGTCGACGCGGACGCCCCCGCTCGCCGCCCGCAGGTCGGGACGCGGTCCCCCGTTCTGTCGCACGACGGCTCGAACCTCGCCGCCGTCTGGGCCACGGTGGTCGACGCCGGGCTCGAGCACCTGCTCGACCGCGCGGTCGACGACGCCTTCCCGGGCAGCCGTGTCAGAGTCGCGGCATCCGACGGCATCCTGCGGCTCACCGTGACGCAACCCGGACTACTCCGGCCGCTCGAGGCCGCTGAGCTCTCCGACGGGACCCTCCGCTACCTGTTGCTGTGCGCGGCGCTCCTGCCGGCCCGGCCCGCGCCGCTCACGGTCCTCAACGAACCCGAGTCGAGCCTGCATGTCAGCCTGCTCGAGCCGCTGGCGGGCCTCGTCCGCGCCGCATCCGAGAACTCCCAGGTGCTGCTGGTCTCGCACGCGGCGGGTCTCATCGACGCGCTCCCCGAAGCGCACCGGATCTCGCTCGAACGCCGCGGCAACGGCACAGCCGTCTCGGGGCAGGGACGGCTCGACGCTCCCCCCTGGAACTGGGGAAAGCGCTGAGGCCCCTCAGGGCACGGTGGGCGACGGTCAGTCGCGGATCGTCGCCCCGAAGCGCTCGGTCGCGACGGCGACCCCGGCGAGCTTCGCCTCGGTCGCTTCGGAAGCCGTCAGCGTCCGGTCGTCGGCGCGGAACCGCAGTGCGAAGGTCAGGCTCTTCGCGCCGTCTGCGACACCCGGTCCGCGATAGTCGTCGACGAGGCGCAGGTCCTCGAGGAGCGACCCGGCGCCGTTGACGAGCGCCGCACGGACGGCGCCCGCGGGGACGTCAGCCGGCACGACGAGCGACACGTCCTGCGTCGCCGCGGGGAAGGTCGCGAGAGACGCGGCAGCGGTGGGTTCGCTGACGAGCGACAAGATGCCGTCGAGGTCGAGCTCGGCGACGAACACGCGTCCGTGCAGGTCGGCGGCGGCCGCCACCGCCGGTAGGAGCTCGCCGACGTAACCGACCTCCACGTCATGAACGTGGAGCGTGCCGGTGCGACCGGGGTGGAGTGCTGCTCGCTCGCCCTGCCGCACCTCGATCTCGACACCCGCAGCAGCAGCGATCGTGCGCACAGCGCCCAACGCATCGGCGAGGTCGAACGCCACCGCGGCAGCACCGGGGCGCTTCACCGCAGCGTGGCCGTGCAGCAGGACCGCGACGTGGCGCGGCTGCGGCGGGATAGAGGCGTGCAGCGCGGCGAGGGTCTCCTCATCCGGTCGCTGCGCGAGCGGCGGCACGGAGTCGGTGCCGTAGGTCACACCCTCATCCGGGGTGAAGACGCTGCCGGACTCGAACAGGGCGACGTCGGTGAAACCGCGCGAGACGTTCCGATGTGCGATCTGAAGGAGGCCGGGGATGAGCGACCGACGCAGGTGGGGCGCCTGTCCGTCGAGCGGGTTGGCGAGCCGGATCGAGGTCAGGTGCTCCCCCCACGCGGAGCCGTGGAGGTCGTTCTGCTCCTCGGTCGTGAAGGGAAAGGCGACGACCTCGACGAGGCCGGCTGCGGCCAGCGCGTTCGCGACGCGACGGCGTCCGCGCTGGTGCGGCGTGAGGCCGCGGCCGGACGGCGGGGTCGGGAGGATCGACGGGATGCGGTCGAGCCCGTGGATCCGGGCGACCTCCTCCGCCAGTGTCCAGCGGTCGGTGAGATCGGGACGCCAGGACGGCGGGATGACCTCCCACGCGTCTTCCGCATCCGAGACCTCGCAGCCGATCGTCTCGAGGGCGCCGACGATCTCGTCGTCCGAGTAGTCGACGCCGATGAGCCCGGCCGTGAAGGACTTCGGCAGGTCGATCGACGGGATGAACACCTCGGCGAACAGGGCACCACCGGTCTGCGTGTCGAGGGTGCCGCCGGCGAGCTCGACCATGAGGTCGGCGACGCGGCGCGCGGCGACGAACGGGATCAACGGGTCGACTCCGCGCTCGAAGCGGCGCGATGCCTCGCTGGGCAGCTTGTGACGCCGGGCCGTCCGCGCGATGGACACCGTGTCGAAGATCGCCGCCTCGATGAGGACGTTGCGCGTGGCATCCCCCATCTCAGTCTTGCCGCCGCCCATGACCCCGGCGAGGCCGATCGGGCCGGACTCGTCGGTGATCAGCAGATCCTCGGCGTCGAGGGTGCGCTCCTTGCCGTCCAGAGTCGTGAGCTTCTCACCCGCGGTCGCGCGACGGACGGTGATGCCTCCCGTCAGCGTGTCGAGGTCGTACCCGTGGATCGGGTTGCCGAGCTCGAGCATCACGTAGTTGGTGATGTCGATCAGGATGCCGAGAGAGCGGATGCCGGCGAGCGTGAGGCGCGCGGTCATCCACGGCGGCGTCGGTCGCGACGGGTCCACGTCGCGCACGATGCGGACGACGAACTCGCTCGCTCCGGGCTTGCCGTGGATGGGCGCCGCGTCGTCGATCGTGACGGGGAATCCGCCGGTCGGCTGCTCGAGCTCCTCGAAGTCGCGCAGACCCGGGTCGCGGAAGGCCGCCCCGGTGGCGTGCGCGTACTCACGCGCCACGCCTCGGATCGACAGCGCGTACCCGCGGTCGGGGGTGACGTTGATGTCGACGGCGACGTCGTCGAGCCCGAGCAGGGAGATGGCGTCGGTGCCGACCTCGGGGTCGAGGCCGAGCTCGGTCAGACGGAGGATGCCGGAGTGCTCGTCACCGAGGCCGAGCTCCTTCGCGGAGGCGATCATGCCGTCGGAGACGTGGCCGTACGTCTTGCGCGCCGCGATCGGGAAGGGACCGGGCAGGACGGCGCCCGGCAGCGTCACGACGACCTTGTCGCCCTCGAAGAAGTTGCCGGCGCCGCAGACGATGCCGCGGATGCCGCCGTGCTCCTCACCGACGTCGACCTGGCACCACCGGATGGTCTTGCCGTTGGACTGCGGCTCGGGCTCGAACGAGACGACGCGACCGACGACGATCGGACCGCTGAGGTCGAACGCGTGCACGTCCTCCTCCTCGAACCCGACCGACACGAGCGACGCGAGCACGTCCTCGGGAGTCGTGCCGGGCGCGACGTCGACGTATTCGCGCAACCAGGAGAGCGGGACGCGCATCAGACCACCATTCCGAACTGCTCGCTGAAGCGGACATCGCCCTCGGCCATGTCTCGCATGTCCTGCACATCGCTGCGGAACATCAGGGTCCGCTCGATGCCCATGCCGAAGGCGAAGCCCGAGTGGACCTCGGGGTCGATGCCCGCGGCGCGGAGGACGTTGGGGTTCACCATCCCGCATCCGCCCCACTCGATCCAGCGCGCGCCGCCCGGGAAGGTCGGGTGCCACAGGTCGAGCTCGGCGGACGGCTCGGTGAACGGGAAGTAGTTGGTGCGGAACCGGGTCTTCGCCTCGGCGCCGAAGAGCACCTTGGCCGCGTGGTCGAGGGTGCCCTTGAGGTTCGCCATCGTGATGCCCTTGTCGATGACGAGGCCCTCGAACTGCGTGAACGCCGGCAGGTGCGTCGCGTCGAACTCGTCGGTGCGGTAGACCCTGCCCGGGCAGAGGACGTAGATGGGCAGCTCGCGCTCGAGCATCGAGCGCACCTGCACGGGGCTCGTGTGCGTGCGCATGACGAGGTGACGCGCGACCGGATCGACGAAGAAGGTGTCCTGCATCTGACGTGCGGGATGGTCGGGCGCGAAGTTCAGGGCGTCGAAGTTGAACCACTCGTGCTCGAGCTCGGGTCCTTCCGCGATCTCCCAGCCCATGCCGACGAACAGGTCCGCGATCTCCTCCTGCAGGAGCGAGATCGGATGCCGTGCCCCGACGCGCGCGGCGGGGACGATCGCGGTGATGTCGACGCGCTCGGCCTCGAGCTTCGCGGCCGTCTCGGCGGCGGCGAGCTCGGCCTCACGGGCGGCGAGTGCCTGGTTGACGCGACCGCGCGCCTGACCGACGAGCTTGCCGGAGGCGGCCTTCTGATCGTTCGGGACGTTCCGCAGTTCGGCGTTCAAGCGCGCGAGCGGCGACCCTTCCGCGGTGTGGGCCGAGCGAGCGGCCTTCAGCGCAGCGGTGTCGGGAGCGGCGGCGAAAGCGGCCAGCGCCTCGGAGACGGCGGCATCCACCGCCTCGGGGGTGATCTGGGGTGCGTCGGACACGAGAGACGAGTCTACCGGCGGGCCGGAGCGCGGCCCGCCGGTAGGACGACGTCAGATGCTCGTGGGCGCGTTGCCGGGATCGAACTTGCCGGCGCCCTTCTGAGCGGCGATCAGCTCCGTGTCGGTCGTGGGCGCCACCGGGTGGTGAAGCGGGTCTACAGCTTCTGCACCGCCCATGCCACCACGGGAGCCCGGCGAGCGGCGCAGTCGCTTCTCGACGAGAGTCGCGACCCACGAGAGGAGGAGACACATCGCGATGTAGATCGCCCCGATGACGATGCCGGCCTGCAGGATCGGGCGCCCCGGCTGGGAGGTCAGCTGCTTGGCGAAGTAGAGCAGCTCCGGGTAGGTGATGATGAAGCCGAGCGCCGTGTCCTTCAGCGTGACGACGAGTTGGGCGATGATGACGGGCAGCATCGCGCGGATCGCCTGCGGCATCAGGATCAGGCGCATGACGCCGCTCTTGCGCAGCCCGATCGCGTACCCGGCCTCCTTCTGGCCGCGCGGCAGCGACTCGACGCCGGCTCGGATCACCTCGGCGAGAACCGAGCCGTTGTACATCACGAGGGCGATGACCACCGCCCAGTAAGGCTCCATGCGGATGCCGACGGTCGGCAGACCGTAGTACATCAGCGACATGAAGATCAGGACCGGAATCGCTCGGAACAGCTCGGTGATCGCAGCGACGGGGACACGGATGACGGCATGGTCGGAGAGACGCCCCACCGCCAGGACGAGTCCCAGGATGATGGCGCCGACGGCGGCAAGACCGAACGCCGCGAGCGTGTTGCCCAGCGCGCGCAGAATGTTCATCCACACGGCGCTGAAGGAGAAGACGTACCAGCGGTCCGGCGCGAACTGACCCGTCACCGCGAACCGGTAGCCGATGAAGCCGAGCACGCCCAGCACCGCGACGACGGTCGCGACGCCGAGGATCCGGTTGCGAAGGATCGCCCGGGGGCCGGGGACGTCGTACAGGACGGAAGTCATCGCGCGATCCTCCACTTGTTCTCGAGATAGCGCTGCAGCCAGCTGAGCAGAAGGACGAGGACCACGAAGACGACCGCGACCCAGAGGAGGACTGTGAGGGCGTTCTCGCCTCGCTCGCTGAGGTTGGCGCGGATGACGCCCAGCTCCGCGACGCTGAAGCCCGCGGCCACGGTGGTGTTCTTCAGCAGAGCGATGAAGACACTCATCATCGGCGGCACGACGGACCGGAAAGCCTGAGGCATCACGACGAGGGTCATCACCTGGGTGAAGGTGAGACCGATGGCGCGTGCGGCCTCGGCCTGACCGACCGGGACGGTATTGATGCCGGCGCGGATGACCTCCGCGACATAGGTCGCCGTGTAGACGCCTAGGGCCCAGATGGCCAGGACCGTGAAGCCCGGATTCGGCAGCCGCAGAGCCGGGTAGCCGAATGCGAAGAAGAAGAAGACGAGCGTCAGTGGAGTGTTGCGGATGATGTTGACGTACAGCGTCCCGAACGCGCGGGCGACGGGGATCGGCGAGACACGCATCGCCCCGATGAGCGTCCCGAGGACGAGCGCGATCGCGCCGCCCGCGAAGAAGAGCAGCAGCGTGTTGCGCAGCGCCTCGCTCCATAGATCGAGGTTGTCGGTGATGACGCCCACTTCGTCTCCTTGGCTGGTGCGGGGCGGGGGCTCGCGCCCCCGCCCCGGATCATGGTGTCAGCGCGATTCAGTATGCGTCGACGGCAGGCTGGTCGACGGTGATCCCGGACTCGCCCAGGTTCTTGTCGAAGATCGCCTGCCAGGTGTCGCCACCCTCGGTGAAGAGGTCGTTGATGTGCGCGCGGAGGGCGTCGTCACCCTTGCGCAGACCGACGCCGTAGTTCTCCTCGCTGAAGGGCTCCCCGACGACCTTGACGTCGTTCGGGTACAGCGCGGCGTAACCGATGAGGATCGCCTGGTCGGTCGTGACGGCGTCGACGGTGCCGTTGATCAGCGCGTCGACACATGCCGAGTAGAGGTCGAACTCCTCGGTCGGCACGTCGGGGTAGTTGTCCTTAATGTTCTGGATCGGCGTCGAACCGGTCGCAGAGCACACCGTCGTGTCGGCGCTGAGGTCATCCTCGCTCGCGATGTCACTGTCCGCGGCGACAAGGAGGCCCTGGCCCGTGGTGAAGTACGGACCGGCGAAATCGATCTGCTCCTTGCGGGAGTCGGTGATCGAGTAGGTGCCGACGTAGTAGTCGACATCGCCGTTCACGATCGACTGCTCGCGGTTCGCGGACGCGATCGCCTTGTACTCGATCTTGTCCTCGTCGAAGCCGAGGGATGCCGCGATCCAGCGTGCGATGTCGACGTCGAAGCCGGAACGCTCGTTCGTGGTGGCGTCCAGGAAGCCGAGACCCGGCTGGTCCTCCTTGACGCCGACGATCACGCCGTCTCGTGACGTCATGGCGTCGAAGGTCGGGCTGCCCTCGAGCGACACGTCGCTGGCGACCTCCCACAGCTGTTCGCTGCCTCCCTCGGAGCCCTCGCCGCCGGTGCCGCCCTCGGCGCCCGGGCTGGTCGGGCTGCCGCTGTTGCAGCCGGCGAGTGCGAGTGCCGCGATGGCGATGCCGGCGAAGGTGCCGGCGATACGAGTCTTGCGCATGTGATCCTCCTGGTTTCGTGTCGTGCGTCGTTCGTCGCGCCGGTGCAAGGGCGCGGACGTCTCAGTGGGTGATGAGCTTCGAGAGGAAGTCCTTCGCACGGTCGCTCTGGGGGTTCGTGAAGAACTCCTGCGGCGCGGCCTCCTCGACGATCTGCCCATCGGCCATGAAGACCACACGGTCGGCGGCCTTCCGGGCGAAGCCCATCTCGTGGGTGACGACGATCATCGTCATCCCCTCCTGCGCGAGGCCGACCATGACGTCGAGCACCTCGTTGATCATCTCCGGGTCGAGGGCCGACGTCGGCTCATCGAAGAGCATGACCTTCGGCTTCATCGCGAGAGCACGCGCGATCGCGACACGCTGCTGCTGGCCGCCGGACAGCTGTGCGGGAAGCTTTTCGGCCTGGTGACCCACGCCCACGCGGTCGAGCAGCTCGCGGGCGAGCTTCTCGGCATCCGCCTTCTTCATTCCCTTGACCTTGATCGGCCCGAGCGTGACGTTGTCGAGGATCGTCAGGTGGGAGAAGAGGTTGAAGGACTGGAAGACCATCCCGACGTCCGCGCGGAGGGCCGCGAGCGCCTTGCCCTCGGCGGGAAGGTCGTCGCCGTCGATCGTGATGCGGCCGCTCGTGATGGTCTCGAGCCGGTTGATCGTGCGGCACAAGGTCGACTTGCCCGAGCCGGACGGTCCCACGACCACGACGACCTCGCCGCGGTTGACCGACAGATTGATGTCGGTCAGTGCCTGGAAGTCGCCGTAGTGCTTCTGCACGTCCGACATGACGACGAGCGGCTCGCCTCGACGAACGTCGATGTTCGACGTGCGCGGCGCGGGATTGGCAGCAGGAGTGGTCATGGAACCCACACTAGGCAACGGTCTACTCGCTGAACGACCGGATGCCGCGGGGTTTACAGTTCCGTAATCAACCCCCTGAGCGGCGTCAGCCGGCCGCGCGCTGCGCGAACGCCGACTCGTACAGGCAGACGCTCGCTGCCGTCGCCAGATTGAGGGACTCGGCGCGGCCGTAGATCGGCAGCCGGAGCGACAGGTCGACCAGGGCGAGTGCGTCGTCGTCGAGTCCGCGGGCCTCGTTGCCGAACACCCACGCCGTGGGGTCCGCCAACGTGCCACGGTGGTCGACGAAGTCCTCTCCTCCGACATCCGCCGCGACGATCCGCAGACCCGCGGAGCGCGCGCGCCCCGTCGCGTCCGCGAGATCCACACCGACGGCGACCGGCAGGTGGAACAGCGACCCGGTCGTCGCCCGGACGACCTTGGGGTTGAAGGGGTCGACGGTGCGCCCGGTGAGAACGACGGCGTCCGCACCGACGGCATCCGCAGCTCGGATGATCGTGCCGAGGTTGCCGGGGTCGCGGACTTCTTCGCAGATCACGATGAGACGGGGGTCCCCGTCGAAGACGTCGCGGACCGAGGTAGGGACCTGACGGGCGACGGCGACGATGCCCTGAGGCGTCACCGTGTCGGCCATGGCCTCGATGACCTGCTCGCTCGCGAACGCGACATCCACGCCGGCCTCGGATGCCGCGTCACGGATGTCCTGGTGCTTGTCCCATGCCGTGGGGGTCGCATACAGCTCGAGCAGGGTGTCCGGCCGCCAGAGGAGGGCCTCGCGAGCAGCCTGCGGACCCTCGAGCAGATAGAGGCCGGTCTCCTGCCGCGCCGTGCGCTTCGTCAGCTTCGCGACCGCACGGACGCGCGGTGAACGTGGGTTCTCGAGCACGATCTCAGTGTAGGGGCGGTGCGCGAGGGGCACCGGCATCCGGGAACGCGAAAAGGCGCCCTCCGAAGAGGACGCCTTCTCACGAACGATGAGTCGATCAGGCCTTGGGCGCGTTGACGTCGGCCGGCAGCGCAGCCTTCGCCGTGGCGACGAGCGACGCGAAGACGGCGGGCTCGTTGACCGCGAGCTCGGCGAGCATGCGGCGGTCGACCTGGACACCCGCGAGGCCGAGGCCCTGGATGAAGCGGTTGTACGTGATGCCGTTCTGGCGGGCAGCGGCGTTGATGCGCTGGATCCACAGGCGGCGGAAGTCGCCCTTGCGCTTGCGACGGTCGCGGTACGCGTAGACGAGCGAGTGGGTGACCTGCTCCTTCGCCTTGCGGTACAGACGCGAACGCTGACCGCGGTAACCGGAGGCGCGCTCCAGGATGACGCGACGCTTCTTGTGGGCGTTGACAGCCCGCTTGACTCTAGCCATTTCTTCTACTTCCTAGGGTGTTGCGTCGGCGCTCAGAGGCCGAGGAGCTTCTTGGCGACCTTGGCGTCGCCGGGAGCCAGGATCTTGTCGGCGGACAGGCGGCGGGTGCGCTTCGTGGGCTTGCCCTCGAAGTTGTGACGGAGGTTCGCCTGCTGCTTCTTGATCTTTCCGCTGCCGGTGACCTTGAAGCGCTTCTTGGCGCCCGAGTGGGTCTTCTGCTTGGGCATATCTCTTCCTTCGTTGTGGTTCCCGCCGGGCGGGGGTCTGGGGCCGCTTACTCCGCCGGAGCGGATGCGGGGGTCTCGTCGGCCTGACCGTTGCGCGCCTCGCGGGCGGCCTGCTTCGTCGCGGCGCGGGCCGCGTTCTGCTCGGTCTTGACCTCGGACTTGTTCTTGTGGGGAGCCACCACCATCACCATGTTGCGGCCGTCGATCGTGGGGTTGGACTCGACGGTGCCGAACTCGGCGACGTCCTCCGCGAACTTGCGGAGCAGACGCACACCCTGCTCGGGACGCGACTGCTCGCGACCACGGAACAGGATCATCGCCTTCACCTTGTCGCCCGCCTGGAGGAAGCCCTCAGCGCGCTTGAGCTTGGTGATGTAGTCGTGCGCCTCGATCTTCAGACGGAACCGGACCTCCTTGAGGACGGTGTTCGCCTGATTGCGCCGCGCTTCCTTGGCCTTCTGCGCAGCCTCGTACTTGAACTTGCCGTAATCCATGATCTTGACCACGGGGGGCTTCGAGTTCGGGGCTACCTCGACGAGATCGAGGTCGGCCTCCTGGGCCAGGCGCATGGCCACCTCGATGCGGACGACGCCGACCTGCTCACCCGCGGGTCCGACGAGGCGGACCTCGGGGACGCGGATGCGGTCATTGGTGCGGGGATCGCTGATGCGGAACTCCTCTTTCGTGCGGTGGACGGCCTCCGGTGACACGGAAATGTGTCGCCGGGCGGAAGATCGTCACGTCCACCCCGCACGATGCACGCATCGGCGTTCTGTGTTCTGCACCCTGGACAACCTCGCGGAACGAGGCGGAGTGCGGGACCCGGTAGCCTGGAGCGGCAAGCGCGGGTGGGATGTGATCCTCTTTCGACACGGAGCAGAACACTCCGGTGCCCGCAGAAGTCTAGCAGAGAGCAGCACGTGAGCACTATTCCGGCCGACCACAGCGACCACGACCCCGAGCGCCTGTCGCGCTGGGACGAGCAGGAGCGGGTCGCACAGTCCGCCACGCGGGACATCGCGGACGTCCCCGCCGTCGAGGTGATCACCACGACCTCGGTCCACCTCATGAGCGCGGCGGCGGTCAAGCTCGGCCTCGCCGACGACCCCGACACGCAGAAGGACCTGGATGAGGCCCGGAAGCTCATCAACGCCCTCGCGGGGCTCATCACGGCCGCCGCACCCGAGGTGAGCGACATGCACGCCCGCTCGCTCCGCGACGGCCTGCGCACCCTGCAGCTCGCCTTCCGCGAGGCATCGAGCATCCCCGACCCGATCGGGAAGGGACCCGGCGAGAAGTGGACCGGCCCCGTCACCTGACGGTCAGGCGCGGACGAGTTTGACCGTCAGCGAGTCGACGAGCACAGCGACGCGGTCGTCCGCAGCCCACCGGGAGGCGAGGCGCTGCAGGATCGCGTCGAGCGCGGCTCGATCGAGCCCGTCCACGAGGTGGAGGCTGACGATCAGCTCTGGACCGCGCAGCCGCGATCGGGGGTCTCCCGTCGCGACGGAGAGGTCGAGCACACCGAGTTCGGTGCCGATCGACTCCTGCAAGCCGGCGAAGACCTCGGGGGACGTGTGCGGCGGCTCCCACGGTTGGCCCTGCCCGATCGCCCAGACAGCCGGGCGACGCAGGACGAACTCCGTGTCGCTGCCGGGGTCGAGCACGATCAGGTCCGTGTCGTCCGCGGCGGCGGACAGCGCCGTGCGCACCCCGTCTGCGGGGACCGGGCGCGCCGCAGCATCCCATCGCGCCATCGCCTCCACCGAGGAGAACACCGGAAGGACACGCCGCCCGTCGGGCGCGGCCACGGTGACGATCGAGAGCTCCTGCGTCTTGTCGACGGTGAGACCGGTGGGACCGACGCCCTCCTCGCCCTTCCCGGCGACGAGCGGGATCAGCAGGCGAGCGGTCCGGTAGGCGTCGACGACCGCTGCGGCATCCCCCTCCCCGGCGTGGAACGCGGTGAGCGCAGCCAGAAGGGCAGGGTCGGCGCTGCCGTCGTCACCGCTGTGCGGGTTCGGCTGGAAGCTCCGCCCCTCCCAAGGGACGCCGGCGGAGTCGCCGGCGTGGTGGGAGTGCGGGTCAGTGTCCGGCGACATCCAGCGCCTCGGCCAGCGTGAACGCGCCGGCGTAGAGCGCCTTGCCGACGATGGCGCCCTCCACGCCGAGCGGCACGAGCTCGCGGAGAGCTGCGATGTCGTCCAGGCTCGAGATGCCGCCCGATGCGACGACCGGCTTGTCGGTGCGCACGGCGACCTCGCGCAGCAGTTCGATGTTCGGGCCCTGCAACGTACCGTCCTTGGTGACGTCGGTGAGGACGTAGCGGCTGCACCCGGCATCCTCGAGCCGGTCCAGCACATGCCAGAGGTCGCCGCCGTCACGGGTCCACCCCCGTGCCGCCAGCGTCGTCCCGCGGACGTCGAGGCCGACGGCGATCGCTTCGCCGTAACGGAGGATGACGTCGGCCGCCCACTCCGGGTTCTCGAGGGCCGCGGTGCCGAGATTGATGCGCGTGGCCCCGGAGTCCAGCGCGGCGTCGAGGGACTCGTCGTCACGGATGCCGCCGGAGAGCTCAACCTTCACGCCGCGCAGCGACTTGATGACCTTGCGCATCAGGGCGGCGTTCGATCCGCGACCGAAAGCGGCATCGAGGTCGACCAGGTGGATCCACTCGGCGCCCTGACGTGCCCACTCCTGAGCGGCGTCGACGGGGTCGCCGTAGCTCGTCTCGGTGCCGGCCTCACCCTGCGTCAGTCGGACGGCCTTGCCGTCGGCGACGTCCACAGCGGGCAGCAGGATCAGTTCGGGCGTGGATGCGAATTCGTTCATGGCTCCGGGTGGGACGATGTGCGCGCCGGGCGCGCGCACAGAGGGACACGTTACTAGGACGCGGGGAGCGACCCGATCCAGTTCGACAGCAGGCGGATGCCGGCAGCGCCGGACTTCTCCGGGTGGAACTGCGTCGCCGACAGCGGACCGTTCTCGACGGCGGCGAGGAAGGGCGAGCCGTAGTCGCACCAGGTGAGCACGGGCTCTCGGAACGGCTTGATGACGTCGAGGGTCCACTCCTGCGCACCGTACGAGTGCACGAAGTAGAACCGTTCGGCTTCGAGACCGGCGAACAGCGTCGATCCGTCGCCGGCACGGACGGTGTTCCATCCCATGTGGGGAAGCACCGGCGCCTGCAGCTCGGTGACCGACCCCGGCCACTCCCCCAACCCCACGGTGTCGACGCCGCGCTCGACGCCCAGCTCGAACATCACCTGCATGCCGACGCAGATGCCGAGCACGGGCATCCCCCCGGCGAGGCGACGGCCGATGAGTTCATCGCCGCGGCTCGCGCGCAGCGCCGACATCACCGCGGAGAAGGCGCCTACTCCCGGGACGAGGAGTCCCGCCGCGTCGGCGATGAGTCCGCGATCCTTCGTCAGCCGCGCGTCGGCGCCGGCTTCGATGAGCGCTTTGACCGCCGAGTGGACGTTGCCGGATCCGTAGTCGAGGACCGCGACCAGCGGCGCGTCGGTCACAGGGCACCCTTCGTGCTGGGGATGCCCGACACCAGCGGGTCGAGCGCCTTGGCCTGCCGGAAAGCGCGCGCGAACGCCTTGTACTCCGCCTCGGCGATGTGGTGGGGGTCACGACCTGCGACGAGCGTGACGTGCATCGTCAGGCCGGCGTGGAACGCGATCGCCTCGAACGTGTGGCGCACGAGCGACCCGGTGAAGTGGCCGCCGATGAGGTGGAACTCGTAGCCGGCGGGCTCGCCCGCGTGAACGAGGTAGGGGCGTCCGCTGATGTCGACGACCGCCTGTGCGAGGGCCTCGTCGAGCGGGACGAGCGCGTCACCGTAGCGCGAGATGCCGGTCTTGTCGCCCAGTGCCTGACGGATCGCCTGGCCGAGGACGATGGCGGTGTCCTCGACGGTGTGGTGCGCGTCGATGTGGGTGTCTCCCGTCGCGCGGACGGTCAGGTCGGTGAGCGAGTGCTTCGCGAACGCCGTGAGCAGGTGATCGAAGAACGGCACCGTCGTGTCGATCGTGCTCTGGCCGGTGCCGTCGAGGTCGAGCTCGAGCTCGATGGTCGACTCGCTGGTCGCCCGCCGGACGGAGGCGGTGCGGGGCGCGGGGGTGCTCATCCCCCGAGTCTACCGAGGCGGGACCTTGCAACCCTCGCCCGTGACAGTCCGCGACTCAGAGGGAGGCGAGCGCTTCGAGGAACGCCGTCGACTCGTCTTCGCTTCCCGCCGTGACCCGCAGGGTGTGCGGCAGTCCGACGTCGCGGATGAGGATGCCGCGGTCGTAGAGCCCCTGCCAGGTCGCCGCCGGGTCGTCCACGCCGTCGAAAAGGACGAAGTTGGACCAGCTCTCGTACGGCGAATAGCCGAGGGCGGACAGCGTCGCGGAGATGCGGTCGCGCTGCGCGACGATGTCATCCACCATGCCGAGCATCGTGGGAGCGTGGCGGAGAGCGGCGGATGCGGCAGCCTGCGTCAGCGCGCTCAGGTGATACGGCAGGCGCACCAGGCGCAGGGCGTCGATGACGGCGGGGTCGGCCGCGAGATACCCCACGCGAGCACCGGCGAACGCGAACGCCTTGCTCATGGTGCGGGAGACGACCAACCGCTCCCGGTCGTGCAGGAGGGTCAGCGCCGACGGCTCATCCCGGGGGGCGAATTCCTGATAGGCCTCGTCGACGATCACGATGCCGCGGGACGCCTCGTACACCGCCTCGATGACCTCGAGGGACAACGGCGTCCCTGTCGGGTTGTTCGGCGAGCAGAGGAAGACCACGTCGGGCTGAGCTCGATCGATCTGCTCGGCGGCATCCGCTGCGGTGAGGGTGAAGTCGTCACCGCGCGTGCCGCTGACGTAGGTCGCGCCGGTCGCGCCGGTGAGCAGGGGGTACATGGAGTACGTGGGCGAGAACCCGAACGCGGTGCGTCCGGGACCCGCGAACGCTTGGAGGATGTGCTGCAGGACCTCGTTCGAGCCGTTCGCGGCCCAGATCTGATCCGGCTCGAGGCCGTGGCCCAGGTAGTCCGCGAATCCCTCGCGGAGAGCGGTGAACTCGCGGTCGGGGTAACGGTTGATGTCCCGCAGCGCCTGCGCGATGCCATCGAGGATGTCGTCGGCGACGTCCTCCGGAACGGGGTGGGTGTTCTCGTTGACGTTGAGCGTCACGGGCAGTGACGCCTGCGGCGCACCGTAGGGGATCTTGCCGCGAAGATCGTCGCGGAGGGGGAGGTCGTCGAGACTGGCACTCACCCCGCCATCGTAGGACGTGGCGCGGCCTTACTCGCCCGCCTGCGCGGAGAAGGCAGCGGGGATCGCGAGCGACTGACCGGCGTCGACGGCAGAGGACGACAGTGCGTTGAGTCGGACGATCTCGTCGATGACGTCGCGCGGGTCGCTGTCGGGCGCGATGTCCTGCGCGATGGTCCACAGCGACTCGCCGGGCATCACGGTGACGGTGTCGAACGACCCGGACGAGGCGCCGGCCTCGCCGCTGGCGAGTGCGCCACCGCTGGAGAGGATGCCCACACCGAGCGCGACGACCACCGGAAGCGCGGCGACTGCTGCCAGGACGCGACGGCCACGCGTCGTGAGACGCAGGCGCGTGCGGACGACGGGAGCGGTGCTGATGGCGATGGTCGGGTTCATGGTGTCCTCCTCGGGGTGACCCCGGTCAGATGAGATCTTCGCCCCCGCCCGTCGGCCGGGACGGACGGGTGCGAAGTTCTCTTCCGAATCTATCTTCGACATTCGTAGACTGTCAAGGGTTCGGTTGTCCGCAGATCGATCGAAGACGACACGCGGTCGGCTGCGGGACGATCCGATCGAGACCGGATACGGTTTCGATGACCAGAGCCCATCACCAACCTCCGACATTCGAAGGCGAGTGCTCCCGGCGGGACCCTCGGGGGACGAAAGGAACGACATGAGCGACAAGCCGCAGACGCGCCGGCGCAAGAGCCTGAGCGACAAGCAGCTCGCCATCCTCGAGGTGATCCAGCGCTCCATCGGCCGGTACGGCTACCCGCCGAGCATGCGCGAGATCGGCGACGCCGTCGGGCTCAAGTCGCTGTCGAGCGTGACCCACCAGCTGAACCAGCTGGAACTGAGCGGCTACCTCCGCCGCGATCCCGGGAAGACGCGCGCGATGGAGGTGCTGATCGATCTGCCCGGCGCAGCCGGCGAGAATCCCGCCGACACCGCGCCGAGCGTGGGCGATGCGGCGATGGTGCCCCTCGTCGGCCGGATCGCGGCGGGCGTCCCCATCACCGCGGACCAGCAGGTCGAGGAGATCTTCCCGCTCCCCCGGCAGCTCGTCGGCAAGGGTGAGCTGTTCATGCTGAAGGTGTCGGGCGATTCGATGATCGACGCCGCCATCTGCGACGGCGACTGGGTCGTCGTCCGGTCGCAGGCCACGGCCGACAACGGCGAGATCGTCGCCGCCATGCTCGACGGCGAGGCCACGGTGAAGACCTTCCGCCAGCGGGACGGCCACACCTGGCTGCTCCCCCGCAACTCCGCGTTCGAACCGATCCTGGGCGACGACGCCGTCGTCCTCGGCAAGGTCGTGGCGGTCCTGCGCGCCGTCTGACATCGCACGACGACGAGAGGGGGATGCCGCGCGGCATCCCCCTCTCGTCGTTCCGGACTCAGACCTCGGCGCTCACCTCGGAGCGTACGGCGCGGGCAGCCGTGACGATGTTGCGCAGGGAGGCGACGGTCTCGTCGTATCCGCGCGTCTTCAACCCGCAGTCCGGATTGACCCACAGGCGCCGGACGTCCAACTCGTCGACCGCGCGTCCGAGAAGCGCGGACACCTCCTCGGCCGTCGGCACACGGGGCGAGTGGATGTCGTAGACGCCGGGTCCGATGCCGTGATCGAAGCCGGATGCCGCGATCTCCGAGATCACCTCGCCCCGGCTGCGCGCCGCCTCGATGGAGGTCACGTCGGCGTCGAGGGCGGCGATGGCGTCGATCACGACACCGAACTCCGAGTAGCAGAGGTGCGTGTGGATCTGAGTCCGATCCGCAGCGCCGGCCGTGGCGAGCCGGAAGGAGCCGACCGACCAGTCGAGATAGGCCGCCTGTTCCGCGATGCGCAGCGGCAGAAGCTCACGCAACGCCGGCTCGTCGACCTGGACGATCCCGATCCCGGCGCGTTCGAGGTCCGCGATCTCGTCACGCAGGGCGAGTGCCACCTGATCGGCCGTCTCGCCGAGCGGCTGGTCGTCGCGGACGAACGACCAGGCGAGGATCGTGACAGGACCCGTCAGCATCCCCTTGACCGGCGCCGATGTCAGCGACTGTGCGTACGCGGCCCACGGGACGGTGATCGGCGCGGGACGTGCGACGTCGCCCCACAGGATCGACGGGCGCGTCGCTCGGGAGCCGTAGGACTGCACCCAGCCGTTGCGCGTGACGGCGAATCCGTCGAGGTTCTCGGCGAAGTACTGCACCATGTCGTTGCGCTCCGGCTCGCCGTGCACGAGGACGTCGATGCCGATGTCCTCCTGCAGGGCGATGACGCGAGCGATCTCCTCCCGGAGGAACGCCTCGTAGGCGCTCTGGTCGATCTCGCCCCGCCCGGCGCGGGCGCGGGCCCGTCGGATCTCGGCGGTCTGCGGGAACGAGCCGATCGTCGTCGTCGGCAGCGGGGGCAGGTCCAGCGCGGCGTCCTGCACCGCTGCGCGCGACTCGAACGGCGTCCGCGCCCGGTCGGCCGCCGTCAGCGCGCCCACGCGGTCACGGACCGCACCGTCGCGGACGCCGGGCGCGGCCCGACGATCGGCGAGGGCCGCGGTCGCGGCCGCCACTTCCGACGCGATCGCCTCGCGACCCTCTCGCAGACCGCGCGCGAGGGTCGTCACCTGTGCGACCTTCTGGTCGGCGAAGGCGAGCCACGACACCAGCCGGGGATCGAGGTCGGGCTCGTCCGCGAGGTCGTGCGGAACGTGCTGCAGCGACGTCGATGTGCCGACGGCGACGGCCGAGGGGCCGAGGCCCGCGACCGCGTCGAGCGCGTCCGCTGCGCCGGCGAGGTCGCCTCGCCAGACGTTCCGACCGTCGACGACGCCCGCCACGATGACAGTGTCCGCCAGACCGGGCACCACGGCGGGCACGCCGCCTCGGCCGAGATCGATCGCGATGCCTTCCACGCGCGAGGCGGCGAGCGCACGCCACGCCGGTGCGGAGAGCTCGCCGTAGCCGGCGGCGACGAGCACGGCGGGTCGGTCCACCGCCGCCGTCAGGACGGAGAACGCACGCTCGGCAGCTGCCGCGAGCTCCTCGTCGGTGTATCCGAGAGACTGGCTCACGAGCGCCGGCTCATCGAGCTGCACCCACTCCGCTCCGGCCGCTCGGAGCGCGGCCAGCAGCTCGACGTACACGGGCAGCAGGTCGTCGAGACGCTCGAGAGGGCGCGCTCCCGGGCCGGCGGCATCCGTCCCCTTGGCCAGCGCGAGGAACGTCACCGGCCCGACGAGCACGGGACGCGTCACGTAACCGTCGGCCGCCGCCTCGGCCACCTGGCGCGCGAACCGGTCGCTCGAGAGGGCGAATCGCGTCTCAGGGCCGATCTCGGGTACGAGGTAGTGATAGTTCGTGTCGAACCACTTGGTCATCTCGAGGGGTGCGGCCTCCCCGGCGCCCCGCGCGGCGGCGAACAGCGCCGACAGGGGCACGGAGCCGTCCGGCTCGCGGAAGTCGGCGAACCGCTCGGGCAGCGCACCCACGGCGACGGCGACATCGAGGACCTGGTCGTAGAACGAGAACGTCTCGGGGATCGACGAGTCGTCGCGGCCGAGACCGAGTTCCACCAGTCGCGCGCGCGTGCTCCGTCGGAGGTCGGCGGCGGCGGCCTCGAGCCCCGCCTCGTCGAGCGCGCCGCTCCAGTGCGCCTCGAGGGCGCGCTTGAGCTCGCGGCGGCGGCCGATGCGGGGGTAGCCGAGGATCGTTCCGGCGGGGAAAGCGGTCATGGGGTCTCCTCTGTCGCGGGGATGATGCCCGCCTCGCGCAGCGTGGCGAGGACGGTGTCGTGGTTGTTGAAGGCGTAGAGATGGATGCCGGGGGCACCGCCCTCCAGAACGGCCCGGCAGAGCTCGGCGGCGTAGCCGACACCGATCTCGCGACGCCCGTCGGCGGTGGGTTCGACGTCGAGGTCGACGGCGAGGGCGCCGGGGACCTGCTCACCGGTGAGCTCGATCACGCGCCGCAGCCGAGACGGCGAGGTGATCGGCATGATGCCGGGCAGGATCGGGATCTCCACCCCTGCGGCACGGGCGCGCGCGACGAACGCGAGGTAGTCGTCGGCGTGGAAGAACAGCTGCGTGATCGCGAGAGTCGCACCGGCGGCCTGCTTGGCGAGGAGGGCGTCGATGTGCTCGGCGGCGTACCGGGAGCGGGGGTGCCCGTTCGGGAAGGCCGCGACGGCGATGTCGACGTGGCGCCGCGGTTCGACGCGCGCAGCCCCGGGCACGCCGGGAATGGGCTCCTCCGTGTATGGGGAGGTCTCCGCCTGGACACGGTCGATCAGCTGCACGAGCTGCGCCGCACTCTCGAGGTCGCCGAGCGCCGCCGCATCCCCCTCGACACCTGCCGGCGGATCGCCTCGCAGGGCGAGGAAGGACCGGATGCCGGCGTCGAGGAACTCTCTGATCAGGGAGGCCGCCTCGGCGTAGGAGCTGCCGATGCAGGTCAGGTGGGCCAGCGGCTCGACGCGGGTCTTGCGGAGGATGTGCGTGAGGACCTCGAGGGAGCGACTCCGCTCCGAGCCGCCGGCGCCGTAGGTGACGGAGATGAATGCGGGGTCGATCGCCGCCAGCCGGTCGATTGTCTCGTACAGGGCGGCGTAGGACGCGTCGGTGCGCGGCGGATAGACCTCGAACGAGACCGGCACCGTCGTGAACGACGGGGGCTGGATGATCGACATGGCGGTGCTCCGGAGACGGATCGGAAGGCCTGGCGGCCGCGGACCGCACGCACAGGTGCGGGGACATCGCGGGCGGGTGCCGGGCTCGGCTGTCGCTCCGGGCCCGGGTTCGCCGGGCCGCTGGTGATGCCCTCATGGTGCCACGCGGCTCCGATCCGGCACACGCATGTGACGCCGGGTTTCGCTCGACCCCGCCGCGTACCGTGGAGCCATGACGACGATCGCTCCCTACGGTTCTTGGATCTCGCCCCTGTCCGCCGCCGACGCCTCGGCGACTGCCGCCCGCTATGACGGCGCCCGGTTCGTGGGAGACGAGATCTGGTGGGGCGAGTCCCTGCCCGATGAGGGCGGACGGACCGCCGTGCGCCGGGAGACCGCCGACGGCACCACCGTCGACGTCCTACCCGCGCCGTGGAATGCGCGATCCCGGGTGCACGAGTACGGCGGGGGATCGTGGACCGCGGCGGATGACGGCCGACTGTTCTTCGTCGAGAAGACGGACCAGCGCGTCTGGATGCTGCGTCCGGGGGACGACCCGGTACCGCTCACCCCGGTCGACGACCGCGCTCGCCACGGTGGTCTCCGCTGGCAGGCGGGCACCCTCCTGGCGGTGCGCGAGGTTCATGACGGCCGCCCCGTTCCTCGTCGGTCCCTCGTCGCGATCCCGCTCGACGGTGCCGGCCCGCGCGAGCTCGTCGCCGGCAGCGACTTCCTCGCCCAGCCCGCACTGTCCCCCGATGGGCGGCGGCTCGCATGGGTGTGCTGGAACCACCCCGACATGCCCTGGGACCGCACGGAGATCCGCGTCGGCGACGTCCACGACGGTGTCGTGTCGGGGTGGGAGACGGTGACCTCCGGCGAGACCTCCGCCCTGCAGCCGGAGTGGGACGCCGCGGGTCGTCTCGTCTACCTCGACGAGCCGACGGGGCGCTGGAACCTCCGGCGGAGGGACGCGGCCGGGTCACTCGCGCTGGCCCCCGCGGATGCCGATACAGGCGGCGGACTGTGGGTGCTGGGCACGCGCTGGTACGCGCCGCTCGCCGACGGCGGGACCGTCGCGGTCCGGACGAACGGCGCGGACGAGGTCGTCCGGATCCACGCGGACGGTGCGGTCGCCCTCGTCGATGTGCCGGCCCGGTCTCGCGTCGTCGTCGAGGACGTGGCGGGCTCACGCACGCTGGTCTCGGGGACAGGCCCCGGAATCACCGGCATCTGGGAGATCGGCGAGGACGGGACGGTCTCTCTCGTCCGCGGAACGCGCTCCGGCCTCGGCGACGAATGGATCCCCGCCGTACGCCGCCTGACGGTCCCCGGACTGCACGGCGAGGTCCACGCGTTCGACCATCCGCCCACCAACCCCTTCTTCTCGGCACCGGAGGGCGAACTGCCGCCCTACCTCGTCCTGGTGCACGGCGGTCCGACCGCGCACGTGGGCGGTGTCGCCGACAGCCGGATCACGTTCTTCACGAGCCGCGGCATCGGCGTCCTCGAGGTCAACTACGGCGGCTCGACCGGGTACGGGCGCGCCTATCGTGAGCGCCTCCGGGGGCAGTGGGGCATCGTCGACCGCGACGACGTCGCGGCCGCGGCATCCGGTCTCGCCGCGGAGAGACGAGCGGATGCCGCCCGCATCGCGATCGCCGGAGGCTCGGCCGGTGGCTGGACGGTCCTCGCGGCTCTCGTCGGCGCCGACGTGTTCTCGGCGGGGATCTCGCGTTACGGGGTGGGCGACGCGCGGCTGCTCGCGACCGACACCCACGACTTCGAGGCGCGTTACCTCGACGGGCTGATCGGTCCCCTGCCGGACGCCGAGGCGCTGTACCGGGAGCGGTCACCGCTCAGTCACACCGACGGCTTCCGCGTTCCCGTCCTCCTCCTGCAGGGCGCGGAGGACGCCGTCGTGCCGCCGTCGCAGGCGGAGGCGATCCGCGATTCGCTGGCGGGTAAGGGCGTGCCTCACGCCTACGTGCTGTACGACGGTGAGGGACACGGGTTCCGGCGCGCGGAGACCGTCATCCACGCACTGGAGTCCGAGCTCGCCTTCCTCGGCCAGGCGTTCGGGTTCGAGACGCCGGGCGTCCCGGCGATCACGCTCGCGTGACCGCCCGGACCGTCATCGGGTGAAGGGCGCCAGTTCCGCCGCCAGCCGCTCGGACACGTGGGCGTGCACGGCGGTGCCACCCTCCTCGTGACGCGTGGAGAGGATGTGACCGGACTCGTGGACCGCGCTGACGAGGTCGCCCCGGTCGTAGGGCACGAGGGCGTGGACCTCGACCGCCGGCAACGGGAGGGCGTCCTCGATCGTGGCACGGAGCTCAGCGATCCCCTCGCCTGTGCGTGACGAGACGAAGTGCGCCTTCGGCTCGAGCCCGCGCAGCACCAGGCGCGTGTCGGGATCGATGAGGTCGGCCTTGTTGAACACGACGATCTCGTTCGTCGAGCGCGCACCGACGTCACCCATGACGTCACGGACGGTCGCGAGCTGCGCCGCGGGGTCGGGGTGGGACCCGTCCACGACGTGGACGATGACGTCGGCGTCGCCGACCTCCTCGAGCGTCGAGCGGAACGCCTCGACGAGCTGGTGCGGGAGGTTCCGCACGAACCCAACCGTGTCGGTCAGCGTGTAGACCCGCCCGTCCGCGGCCTGGGCGCGGCGGACGGTGGCATCCAGCGTCGCGAACAGCGCGTTCTCCACGAGGACACCCGCGCTCGTCAGCTTGTTGAGCAGGCTCGACTTGCCGGCGTTGGTGTACCCGGCGATCGCCACCGAGGGGATCGTGTTCCGCTTGCGCTCGGCCCGCTTTGCGTCGCGGGCGGGTGCGAAGTCGCGGATCTGGCGCCGGAGCATCGCCATCCGGGTGCGGATGCGGCGGCGGTCGAGCTCGATCTTGGTCTCACCCGGACCTCGGGAGCCCATTCCCGCGCCCCCGGCACCGACCTGACCACCGGCCTGGCGGCTCATCGAGTCACCCCACCCGCGCAGGCGCGGCAGCAGGTACTCGAGCTGTGCGAGCTCAACCTGCGCTTTGCCCTCACGGCTCTTCGCATGCTGGCTGAAGATGTCGAGGATGACGGTGGTGCGGTCGATCACCTTGACCTTGACGACGTCCTCGAGGGCACGCCGTTGGCTGGGGGCGAGCTCGGTGTCGGCGATGACGGTGTCCGCGCCGACGGCGACGACGAGGTCGCGCAGCTCGGCGGCCTTGCCGCGACCGATGTAGGTCGCCGGGTCGGGGTGTGGGCGGCGCTGCAGCACACCGTCCAGGACGACGGCGCCGGCGGTCTCGGCGAGTGCGGCGAGCTCGCGCAGCGAGTTCTCGGCATCCTCCGTCGACCCCTGCGGGTAGACGCCCACCAGGACGACGTTCTCCAGGCGCAGCTGCCGGTACTCGACCTCGGTGACGTCCTCGAGCTCGGTGGAGAGACCCGGCACGCGGCGCAGCGCAGCACGCTCCTCGCGGTCCCACTGCTCGCCGTCGGTGTCGCCGTAGGCGACGGTGCTCTCGTCCTGCAACGCCTGTGCGGCGCCGAACACGCGCACCCCCGAACGCGCTTCAGCGCGCGCGAGCACGCGGTCGACCGGGTCCACCGGTTCGTCCGTCGTGGCAGGGGTGGTGGTGTCTGTCATGTGATCCTTTCGCGGCCTCGCGGCCATCCGTGAACTCTAGCTTCCCGCGCTGCGGACCGCCTCCGCTACGCTCGTCGCATGGGGAGCGACCATTACTTCAGCGCGTCCCCGTCCAGCTCTGAGAACTTCCGCCGCATCCGTGTGTCCCTCGCCGGTCGCGACGTCGAGGTGACGACGGCGGGCGGGGTGTTCAGTCCCGACCACGTCGACGGCGGGACGGCAGTGCTGCTAGCCAACACTCCCCCGCCGCCGCCCGGCGGTCATCTGCTGGACCTCGGATGCGGCTGGGGTCCGATCGCGCTCTCACTCGCGCTCGACTCCCCTCACGCAACGGTCTGGGCCGTCGACGTCAACGAGCGAGCCCTCGACCTCGTCCGCCGCAATGCAGCCGAATTGGGCGTCACCAATGTCAACGCCGTGCTGCCCGAAGATGTTCCGGCGGACATCTCCTTCCGCACGATCCGGTCCAATCCGCCGATCCGGGTGGGCAAGGACGTGCTGCACGGACTGCTCGAGACCTGGATCCCGCGGCTGTCCGAGCGGAGCGACGCCTGGCTGGTCGTGCAGCGCAACCTCGGCTCCGACTCGCTGCAACGCTGGCTCGCAGCCTCGCTCGACCGCGGCTACTCGGTCACGCGTGCGGCGACGGGACGCGGCTTCCGGGTGCTGAAGGTGCGGCGGCACGGCTCCCCTGCGACGGGGACCATCCCGCTCCCCTGACGCCCCGGCCGCGTCAGGCGAGGGAGATCTCGCCGGAGAAGACGAGGGATGCCGGGCCCGACAGGAGGACCCGCTCGCCCGCATCCGTCCGGACCACCCGGACTCCCAGGCGACCACCCGGCACGTCGACGGTCCAGCGGTCGGGTGCGCCGGCACCGGCCCAGTGACGGACGGCGAGCGCGGATGCCGCGACGCCCGTTCCGCACGACAGGGTTTCGCCCACACCGCGCTCGAACACGCGCATCCGGATCGCGCCCACTCCGTCGGTGACCAGGGGCTCCTCGGGGACGACGAACTCGACGTTCGCCCCGGCCGTCGGCACGGGGTCGAGAAGAGGCTGCACGGAGAGATCGAGGCCGGCGAGCTCGTCCTCGCTCGAGAGGGCGACGACGACGTGCGGGTTGCCGACGTCGATGCCGAGCCCGGGCCGGGCGACCTTCAGCCCACGGGCGCGCACGAGCACCTCGTCCGCGGTCGGTCGCCAGAGTCCCAGGTCGACCTCGAACCCGTTGTCGGCGAGAGTGACCGTCTTCGTCCCGGCGCGGGTGCCGATGCGGAGCGTCTCGCCAGGGGCGAGCGTCGCGAACCCGCCGCTGAGCAGGTACTTCACGAAGACGCGGACCCCGTTGCCGCACATCTCGGCGATGGATCCGTCGGCGTTGCGGTAGTCCATGAACCACTCGGCATCGGGCGTCTGGGCGCCCGCATCGATCGCCGCCGAGCGGACGACACGCAGCAGGCCGTCGCCACCGATGCCGAAGCGGCGATCGGTGAGAGCAGCGACCTGCTCGCCCGTCAGGTGCAGCTCGCCGTCGGGATCGGCGACCACGACGAAGTCGTTGCCCGTCCCGTGGCCCTTCGTGAATGCGATCGTCGGCACCCGTCCAGTCTAGGCGCGGACGGCTGCGCGGCCTCCGTTCAGGAGCGGTCCCGCGTCTCGTCGATGACGCGTGCGGCGGGGGTCCCGGCATCCACCCACAGGAGGTCTGGGTAGCGACGGAACCACGACACCTGACGGCGGGCGTACCGGCGCGTGAGCGCCTGCGTCTCGGCGACCGCCTCGTCCTCCGTCATGCGACCGGCCAGCTGCGCGAGAGCCTGTGCGTATCCGATCGCCCGCGGGGCGGTCGGGCCCGCCTCGAGTGCTCGGGCGCGGAGGGATTCCACCTCGGCGAGCAGGCCGCCGCTCCACATCCCCCGTACCCGCTCGTCGAGCCGCTCGACGAGCGCCGCGCGGTCGAGGTGCACGCCCACGATCGTGGTGTCGGGATGCCACAGGACTGGCGCGTCCGGAAGCGCGGCCCCGTGCGTCTCGGCGCCCTGGAGGAGCACCTCGAGGGCGCGGACGATGCGCCGACCGTTGCGCGGGTCCAGTCGGTCGGCGGACCCCGGGTCGACCTCGCGGATGCGCTCGATCATCGCGTCGGCTCCCTGTTCGCCCAGATCGGTCTCGAGGCGGGCGCGCAGGGCCGGGTCTCGAGGCGGGAAACGGAAGTCGAAGACGACGCTCGAGACGTAGAGACCGGACCCGCCGACGAGGATCGCATCGCCGCCACGGTCGAAGATCCCGCGGATCGCCGTCCGCGCACGCTCCTGGTACACGGCGACCGCGACGTCCTCCGTCACCTCGAACTCGTCGAAGAGATGGTGCGGGATGCCGCGACGCTCCGACACCGGGAGCTTCGCCGTCCCGATGTCCATCCCCCGGTACAGCTGCATGGCGTCGCCGTTGACGATCTCGGCTCGCCGCCCGTGATGCGTCAGCTGCTCCGCGAGATCGAGCGAGAGGGAGGTCTTGCCGGTGCCGGTCGCCCCGACGATCACCCACAGGCGCGGGGCGCCCACGGGGTCAGAGTCCGGGGGTGGCGGTGCGCAGGACCGGCAGCCCGAGCGATACGGCGCGCGGGCCCGGGTCGCCTGCCGGAGCCGGAACTCCGCACGAGTCGGCCTGCGCGCGATCCCACGCGTCTCCGGCGCGGGTGCGGCGGATGCGGAGGGGTGCCCCGTCCGGGCTGTCGGCCAGGAGGTGGAAGGGCGCCGCGTGCGTGATCACCGTCGTGACCACGTCGCCGGGGCGCGGCGTGGGCGACCCGTCGGGGATCTCGAAGTGGACGAGACGGTTGTCTTCGGCGCGGCCGGTCAGGCGCCGGGTCGCGGCATCCTTCTTCCCCTCACCCGTGGACACGAGCACCTCGACCGTGCGACCGAGCTGGGCCTGGTTCTCCTCGAGCGAGATGCGCTCCTGGAGGGCGACCAGGCGGTTGTAGCGCTCCTGGACGACGTGCTTCGGCACCTGATCGGGCATGGTCGCCGCGGGTGTGCCCTCACGGATCGAGTACTGGAACGTGAACGCGCCGGCGAAGCGTGCCTGCTCGACGACACGCATCGTGTCCTCGAAGTCCTCGTCCGTCTCACCGGGGAACCCGACGATGATGTCCGTCGAGATGGCGGCGTGCGGCATCTTCTCGCGCACGCGGTCGAGGATGCCGAGGAAGCGCTCGCTGCGGTACGAGCGGCGCATCGCCTTGAGGATGCGGTCCGACCCCGACTGCAGCGGCATGTGCAGCTGAGGCATGACCGCCGGCGTCTCAGCCATCGCGTCGATCACGTCGTCCGTGAAGGCAGCCGGGTGCGGGCTCGTGAAGCGGACGCGCTCGAGGCCGGGGATCTCGCCGGCGGCGCGCAGCAGCTTGCTGAACGCCTGCCGGTCGCCGAACTCGACGCCGTAGCTGTTGACGTTCTGGCCGAGCAGGGTGACCTCGATGGCCCCGTCCTCGACGAGCAGACGGATCTCGTTGAGGATGTCGCCGGGGCGGCGGTCCTTCTCCTTACCGCGCAGGCTCGGGACGATGCAGAACGTGCAGGTGTTGTTGCAGCCCACCGAGATGGAGACCCAGCCGCTGTGCGCCGAGTCGCGCTTGGTGGGAAGGGTCGAGGGGAAGACCTCGAGCGATTCGAGGATCTCGAGCTCCGCCTCGCCGTTGTGACGGGCGCGTTCGAGCAGGCTCGGGAGGGAACCCATGTTGTGGGTGCCGAAGACGACATCGACCCAGGGGGCCTTCTGCTGGACGGCGTCCTTATCCATCTGCGCGAGGCAGCCGCCGACGGCGATCTGCATGCCGTCGTGCTTGTCCTTGCGGCTCTTCAGGTGTCCGAGGGTGCCGTAGAGCTTGCCCGCCGCATTGTCGCGCACCGCGCACGTGTTGATCACGACGACGTCGGCCTCGGTGCCCGCGTCGGCACGGACGTAGCCGGCGGACTCGAGCGAGCCCGAGAGGCGCTCGGAGTCGTGGACGTTCATCTGGCACCCGAACGTGCGCACTTCGTACGTGCGGGGACGGCCGTCGGCACCGACGGCGGCATCGGACGGGGAGATGAGGGTGGGGGCAGCGGAGGGGCTGGTCATGATCAGGCCATTCTACGAGCCGCACCCCGGTGCGGGAGGCGGCCGCGCTCAGCGCAGGAGGGAACGGATGCGGCCGGCCGAGATCGCGCTGAAGACGACGGCGACGGCGGCGAGGATCGTCACGGCCGCCCAGGCGGGCACCGCTGCGGATCCGACGGCGATGTCGATGCCGTAGAAGTCCGAGAGATCGGCGACCGCCGCCGTGTCGCCGTCCGTCACCGCGTGCAGGGTCTCCTCGGTGAAGGGGCGACGCAGGAGCATCGCCCCCTGTGCGAACGGCAGTGCGTTGATGACGTCCGCGACGGTCTCGGGCAGCGACCCGACCGGGATGTAGGAGCCGGCGACGAAGCCGAGCACCGTCCCGACGACGGTGGAGAACGCCGAGTAGGCACCGGTGGTGGTCAGGAACGACGCGCCGAAGCAGCCCAGCGTCGTGAACGCCGCACAGCAGAGCAGCATCGCCCCGAATGCCGCCGCGATCTGCCCCGCGCTCAGCCAGGTGCCGCGCACGAGCCCGAGGTGGAGGAGGGTGAGGACGAAGATGATCCCCGACATGAGGACGGCGACGGTCACGGACGAGATCAGATATCCGAGCACCAGGTGCGTGCGACGGATCGGCGCGACCAGGAAGTCCCCGAACCGTCCCGTCGCCCGATCGTCGACGAACACCGACACGGCGCCGATGCCCGACGTGACCGTCGTGAGCAGGACGATGCCCGACAGCATCCAACTGTCGACGAAGGCCTCGATGTCGCCGCGCGTCGCGCGGGACAGGGTCTGCTCGAGTCCGTCGACCTGGAGTCGGGCGAGGAAGAGGGTGTAGAGCAGGAAGAGGATGAGGCCGCTGAGCAACGAGAAGAAGACGTTGAGACGGTCGCGGAAGAACAGGGCGAGGTTGCGGCGGACGATGGCCGCGACGATTCTCATGCCGCGTGCTCCCCGTGGTCGCGGCGGCCGGTGAGGGCCAGGAACACGTCGTCCATCCGGCCGTGGCGGAACTCGAAGTCGCGGGCGCCGTCGCCGAGCGCGGCGAGGATGCGTCGGGCCTGGTCCGCCCCGGTCACGGGAACGACGAGCACCTCGCCGTCGCGCTCTACCGTCGCCGGGTCGACGTCCGGATGCGCGAGCACCGCCGCCGCGTCATCGGTGGTGACGGTGAGGATGCTGCGACTGAACCGCGCTCGCAGCTCGGTCGGCGTTCCCTCGGCGACGATGCGACCGGAGTCGATGATGCTGACCTGGTCGGCCTCCTCCGTCTCCTCCATGTAATGCGTCGTGAGGAAGACGGTGAGACCCCGCTCCCGGCGGAGGCCGCCGATGGCGGTCCAGACCGCCACTCTGCTGGCGGGGTCGAGTCCGGCCGTCGGCTCGTCGAGGAAGAGGATCGCCGGGTCGTGGAGGAGGGCGCGAGCGATGTCCGCCCGTCGACGCTGCCCGCCGGAGAGCCGGCCGTATGGGCGGCCGAGGACGTCGTCGAGCTCGATGAGATCCGACAATTCCGCCAGACGAGCCCCGAAGCGCCGCCGGGACACACCCGAGAGCGTCGCCCGGAGAGCGAGGTTCTCGCGCACCGTGAGGGCGTCGTCCAGCAGCGAATGCTGGAAGACCACGCCGATGGCGGATCGGACGGCCTCGCCGTCCGCGGCGACATCGCGGCCCGCCACGTGGACCCGACCGGCATCCGCTCGAAGAAGGGTCGTGAGGCATCCGATCGTCGTCGACTTGCCGGCACCGTTGGCGCCGAGGAAGGCGAAGAGCTGGCCGTCAGGGACGCTCAGGGAGATGCCGTCCACTGCGCGCACCGACCGGTACGACTTCACGAGTCCCTCGACCTCGATCGCCACGGCACGCCCTCCCCCGACGTGCGACGCGCACGTGCGCCCGAGTCTGTCAGACCGGCCGGCTCGGCGACACCGTTCCCACGGGAGTCACGGCTCGAAACGAACCCCGCGCCGTGGAGCCGCGCTGAGCTCGTCGAGCGCCTGGCGGGCCGCAGACAGCGCGACAGCTCCGTACCCTCTGCGGGCGAGCTGTCCTGCGAGGCGCCGCAACGCGGCATCCCGTTCCACGTCCGCCAGACCGCGCGCTTTGGACCGCGCGAACTCGAGCGCGCGCTCAGCCTCGTCGTCCGGCAGCAGCGCGAGCGCCTCATCGACGACCTCGCGCGGGATGCCGCGCTGTGCGAGCGTCTGAGCGACGGCCTGCCGTCCCTGAGCCTTCCGTGATGTCGCCTTGTCGATGAGCTGCTCGGCGAGGGCGAAATCGTCGAGGTACCCGAGCGACACGAACCGGTCGATGATGCCGTCGGATGTCGCTGCGTCGAGGTCATGCTCGCCCAGAACCGACCGGGCTTCACGAACCGACAACGACCGCGTGCGGAGCTTGCGCAACAACACCCGCTCCGCCATCGCTGTGGTGTCGTCGTCCTCCACCGGAACGACGATCGGGACGTTGCCGGTCGCCGGATGTGCGGCGCGCGCGGCCGTCCGCTCCGACTCCGGTCGATCACCGATCCACGTCGCGTGCCACGGTCTGCTCTCCGCGTCGTCCGCCAGGTCAGCGCTCTGCTGTCCACGATGCCCGAAGAGCGGGATGACGGGGGCGAGCGCGTCTCGCTCCCCCCCGTTCGCTTCCGTCATGATCAGGCCGGGCGGCGAGCCGCCAGCTCGTCAGAGGTTGCAGCATCCTCCGCGGCCTGCTTCGGCTGACCGATGCCGAGCTTCTGCTTGATCTTGGTCTCGATCTCGGCGGCGACATCGGTGTTCTTCAGCAGGAAGTTGCGCGAGTTCTCCTTGCCCTGTCCGAGCTGCTCACCCTCGTAGGTGTACCAGGCGCCCGACTTCTTGACGATCCCGTGCTCGACACCGAAGTCGATGAGGCTGCCCTCGCGTGAGATCCCGACTCCGTACAGGATGTCGAACTCCGCCTGCTTGAACGGCGGCGCCATCTTGTTCTTGACGACCTTGACGCGGGTCCGGTTGCCGACCGCCTCGGAACCGTCCTTCAGCGTCTCGATGCGACGGATGTCGAGGCGGACGGAGGCGTAGAACTTGAGTGCCTTACCGCCTGCGGTCGTCTCGGGCGAGCCGAAGAAGACACCGATCTTCTCTCGGAGCTGGTTGATGAAGATCGCGGTCGTCTTCGTCTGGTTCAGACCACCGGTGATCTTGCGGAGCGCCTGGGACATGAGGCGGGCCTGAAGACCCACGTGGGAGTCACCCATCTCACCCTTGATCTCGGCCTCGGGGACGAGCGCGGCGACGGAGTCGATCACGACGAGGTCGATCGCACCGGAACGGATCAGCATGTCCGCGATCTCGAGCGCCTGCTCACCCGTGTCGGGCTGGGAGACGAGGAGGGCATCGATGTCGACGCCCAGCTTCTCGGCATAGGCCGGGTCGAGGGCGTGCTCCGCATCGATGAAGGCGGCGATGCCACCGGCGCGCTGCGTGTTCGCGATCGCGTGCAGCGTCAGGGTCGTCTTACCGGAGGACTCCGGACCGTAGATCTCGACGACGCGACCCCGCGGGATTCCGCCGATGCCGAGGGCGACGTCGAGAGCGATGGAGCCGGTCGGGATGACCTCGACGGGAGCCCGTTCGTCGCTCCCCAGTCGCATGATCGATCCCTTGCCGAACTGGCGGTCGATCTGGGCGAGGGCCGATTCGAGGGCCTTTTCGCGGTCGGCAGGTGATGGCATGTCGTGCTCCTTCGTGCTCGCGGTTCCGTCGCCCATAGGCTGTCGCGATCGTCACCGACGGTTCGGATTCTGCGACAGGGCGGGGGTGTCATCTGACGCTGTTCACGTTAGGAGGACCCTCCGACATCGAGATGCCGGCGCCCGCCTCCGTGGATGACGTCTCTACGACACCCGCTGTGAAGGACACTACGCCCTTATCGAACGCATCTTCGATGCGACACGCCGATCAACGGCGCGGGTCGAGCCGGCCTGCACCGTGACGACGGGAGACGGGGACGTCCGTCTCTGCGCACAGCGCGTACCAGACGTCCCGGGGCGGGATGCCGGCGGCGAGGGCCTCTCGCGCGGTCTTGTTGCCGACCGCGGTCAGGACCAGGTCCGACACCAGAGCCGGCCCACCCGCACCGAACTCATCGGCGACGGCGCGATCGAACTCGCTGTGGCGCATCGACCGTCAGCGCAGCGACAGCTCGGGGGCGGGGACGTCCTCCCCGAGCGAGGCGAGGTCGTCGGGGACGACGTCGCTCAACGAGTGCAGGCCCTCCAGAACGGAGATGCGCTCGCCCACCTCGCGCATGATGGCGGAGATGGGAACGTCCAGTGCCTCGGCGACGGCGGCGAGGATCTCGCTCGATGCCTCTTTCTGACCGCGCTCGACCTCGCTCAGGTAGCCGAGGGCGACGCTGGCCTTGCCCGACACCTGACGGAGGGTGTGACCCTTCTGCAGACGGAAGTCGCGGAGGACATCACCGATCTCTTGACGAACCAGGATCATGCGTGGGCCCTCCCTCTGCTGCGATCCACCGAATCCCTTGCGGGGGAACCACGGTACAACACGTTCGATGTCACCCTAGACCCCGAGCGCTGGGGAATGGATGGGAATCACCGATACGTAACATGCTCGGAACGGGCGCTATTCCCGACTCACAGGGCGTCGACGGCGAGGGCGATCGCGCGGGCCGTCGCGGCCGTGCGGATCTCGTCCCGACCGCCCTCCAGGAGAAGCGACTCGACTCGCGACCCGAGCGGGGTCGAGACGGCGATGTGCACGGTTCCCACCGGCTGGCCGTCGGAGGACACCGGACCGGCGATCCCGGTCGTCGCGATGCCGACGTCGGCGGGGTCCTCCGTGCCGACCGCACGGCGGACGCCGTCCGCCATCTGACGTGCCACACGCGGGTGGACGGGGCCGTGGGCGTCGAGCAGGGTCTCGTCGACACCGAGCAGCCGCTCCTTGAGGTCGGTCGCGTAGGCGACGATGCCACCGCGGAACACGGCCGAGGCGCCCGGCACCGCGACGACGGACGCCGCGACGAGACCCCCCGTGAGCGACTCGGCGACCCCGAGCGTCCACCCCAGCTCCTTCAGCCGCTCGACGAGGCGCTCCGGCTCGGACCTCGGGCCGCTCGCGACCGCGGTCTCCTCCAGCTCCTCGGGGAGCTCGCTCGGTTCCCGACGCATCATGCCCTCCGAGGCTGCCTCGGGCGCACAGCGGTGACGACGTAATCGACGCCGCTGGCGACGGTCAGCACGACCGCGATCGTCATGGCGATCGTGTTGACGACGTGGACCCACTCCCCCACGACCGTCCACAGCGGGAGGAGGGCGAGGGACAGCGCGACCGCTTGTGCCACTGTCTTCAGCTTCCCCATCCACGCGGCGGCCACGACGTGGTCCGTCGCGACGATCAGCCGGTGGACCGTGATGCCGAGTTCTCGGACGAGGACGAGGACGACCACCCACACGGGCAGTTCGCCGAGGATCGAAAGGGAGACGAAAGCGGCACCCGTGAGAACCTTGTCCGCGATCGGGTCGAGCAGCTTCCCGAGATCCGTCACGATGTCGTGGCGGCGGGCGAGGTATCCGTCGACGCCGTCCGACGCGATCGCGACGATGAACAGCGCCGCCGCCCACCAGCGGAGGGCGCCGTCCGCGCCGCCGTCGGCCAGGAGCAGCCAGATGAACACGGGCGCACACAGGATGCGCACGATCGTGATCGCGTTCGGTAACTGCCGCGGGATCGTCACGGTCCGAGCCTACCGAGCCGTGGCGGGGGCGCGCTCAGTCACGGCCCGTGAGACCCCAGGCATCCTCGTCCCCTTCGGACTCGACGACCTCGTAGCCCTCGAACTGCTGCGTCACCGCGTCGGGGCCGTACGGGTCAGCCGGGGGCGTCGAGACGGCGGCCTCCGAAACGGGGGGCTCCTCGCCGCGCAGTCGGGCGAGGACGGCGGGCAGCTCGTCGGGAGTCACGAGGACGTCGCGGGCCTTCGATCCTTCGGACGGCCCGACGATCTCGCGCGCTTCGAGCAGGTCCATGAGGCGGCCCGCCTTGGCGAAGCCGACCCGGAGCTTGCGCTGCAGCATCGAGGTCGAGCCGAACTGAGTCGTGATGATCTGCTCGGCGGCCGCGAGGAGGAGCTCGAGGTCGTCACCGATGTCGGCGTCGATCTCCTTCTTCTCGACGATCGCCTCGACGTCCTTGCGGTACTCGGGCCGCGCCTGGTTCTTGACGTGCGCGACGACCTTCTCGATCTCCTTCTCGGCGACCCAGGCGCCCTGGACACGCACCGCCTTGGACGCGCCCATGGGGAGGAAGAGACCGTCGCCCTGACCGATGAGACGGTCGGCGCCCGGCTGGTCGAGGATGACGCGGGAGTCGGTGACGCTGGTGACGGCGAAGGCGAGTCGGGACGGCACGTTCGCCTTGATGAGACCCGTGACGACGTCGACCGATGGCCGCTGCGTCGCGAGGACGAGGTGGATGCCGGAGGCTCGGGCGAGCTGCGTGATGCGGACGATCGAGTCCTCGACGTCGCGCGGCGCGACCATCATCAGGTCGGCGAGCTCGTCGACCACGACGAGGAGATACGGGTACGGCTTCAGCACACGCTCGCTGCCCGCGGGGAGCTGGATCTCCCCCGCCACGACCGCCCTGTTGAAGTCGTCGATGTGGCGGAAGCCGAACGACGCAAGGTCGTCGTACCGCATGTCCATCTCCTTCACGACCCACTGCAGCGCTTCGGCGGCCTTCTTGGGGTTCGTGATGATGGGCGTGATCAGGTGCGGCACACCCGCGTAGGAGGTCAGCTCGACCCGCTTCGGGTCGATCAGCACCATGCGGACGTCCGACGGCTTGGCGCGCATGAGCAGGCTCGTGATCATCGAGTTGACGAAACTCGACTTGCCCGAGCCGGTCGATCCCGCCACCAGCAGGTGGGGCATCTTGGCGAGGTTCGCGACGACGTAGCCGCCGCCGACGTCCTTCCCGATCCCGATCGTCATGGGGTGCGTCGCCTGCTGGGCGTTGGGCGAGCGCAGGACGTCGCCGAGGGTGACGATCTCGCGGTCGGTGTTCGGGATCTCGACGCCGATCGCGCTCTTGCCGGGGATCGGCGCGAGGATGCGCACCTCGTTGGATGCCACGGCGTAGGCGATGTTGTTCGTGAGTGCCGTGATGCGCTCGACCTTGACGCCGGAGCCGAGGGCGATCTCGTACTGCGTCACTGTCGGACCGCGCGAGAAGCCCGTCACCTTCGCGTCGATGGAGAACTGCTCGAAGACGCCCATGATGGCGCGGACCATGGCGTCGTTCGCCTCGGAACGGGCCTTGTGCGGGGTGCCCGCCGCGAGCGCGTCGGCGGACGGGAGGCGGTAGTCGGCGGCATCCGGGTCGACGGAGTCGAGGTTCGCGGCCACGAAGTCCGGCAGCGGCGGAACGGGCGGGACCTCAGCGGCCGCGACGTCTCGCTTGCGACCCGGCGTGCGCGGCGCGGCGGGCGCGATGATCTCCGTCACCGCATCCGGCATCACCTCGGGAGTCGGCGTGGTGACGGGGTTGTCGAAGCTGCCGTCGCCGCTGGCTTCCAGGAGCGCCGTCAGGTCGTCGGCGCCCAGGCCGCCGTCGGCGTCCTCCTCGCGGCCGGACTTGTTGCGCCGCCACCAGGGGAGCGACTCGCCCTCGTCCTCGGGAGCGTCGAAGGCCACCGTCGGGCCCGTCCCCGCCGCGTCCGACGTCTCGTCGCGCTCGACGCGCTCCGCACCGAACATCCACGCGTACAGGTCGCCGAGGCGGCGACCGATGCGGTTCGGCGGCGTCTTGGTGAGGATCAGCACGCTCAAGAAGGCGAGGAGGCCGAGGACGACACCGGCACCGATCTCAGTGAGCACCGTCAGCGGCTCGCCGATCGCCCATCCGAAGAGGCCGCCCGCCGCGCTCAGGGCCGCGAGACCCTGGCTGGGCTGCGGCCGATCCGCGACGACATGGCAGAACCCGGCGACCGCCAGCACGAACAGGCCGGCACCGATGCCGATCCGGCCGTTGTCGTGGACGGACGGCGGATGCCGGAAGAGCCACCCGGCGAGCAGGAGCAGGATCACCGGGAAGACGAAGGCCTCGCGGCCGATCAGGGCGCCGACCGTGTAGGCGCTGATGTTCGTGCCGACCTCGGTCCCGATGAGGAACCATTCCACGACTGCTCCGGCGATCGCCATGAGGACGAGCAGGAACGGGAACCCGTCGCGACGCTGATCCTTCTCGAGCGACTCGGAACCGAACGCCCGGAACATGCCGCCCGCGATGTGGGCCAGCCCGAGCCATGCCCGGACCACGACCGGGGGGCGCTCGACGTCGTCGACGTAGCGCTTCGGGGCGGGTTCGGCTTTGCGCCGCGGCGTGGGTTCGGCCTTCTTCGCGCGCGCCGAGGAGCCCGACGCGGAGGCGCGGGGTTTACTGGCCGGACTGCTGCTCCTGGGCATACCTTCCACGGTAGGCGCGAGGACCGACATGTGCCCGGATTGACGCGACCCCTGGCCGGGATCGGTGCTCAGCCGAGACGCTTCACCATCGTGTCCCGCCCGATGCCGCTCCGGGTGACGGCGAACCCCTCGCTGCGGTAGAGGACCTGGGCGAAGTTGCCGCGCTCGACCGACAGGCTGATGCGGCCGCGTCCCTCGGCGCGGGCCTCGTCGCACAGTCGTCGCACGAGGGCGCGACCCACGCCGTGCGAGCGCCACAGCGGCTTCACTCCGATGATGAGCTCGGGCACCCCGGTGCCGACGTAGGCGAATCCCGGTTCGGTACGGGGCATCGTGCGGTACCACGCCGCCCCGATGGGCTCCGCGCCCGCGACGGCGATGAACCCGACGTCCCCCGGCCGCATCCATCCGGACAGGTACCTGCTGTGGTCGGGGTGCGAAAGGATCTCATGTCGCGGCCGCGCCGCGCCGGGGCGCCAGTTGGCGGCCTCGACGACCATGTCGCCGAGGAAGACCCCGTCTGCCTGCACGGCAGGACGCAGCGACCACGACTCGGGCATGCCCGAATGGTAGCGGCCCCGTCAGGCCTCGATCACCATGGGGACGATCATCGGACGACGGCGCAGCGACTGGTTGACCCACCGACCGATCGTCCGGCGCACGACCTGCTGCAGCGCGTGCTGATCGCGGACCCCGGACTGGGCGGCCTCGGTCAGCGCCTGAGCGATCTTCGGCTTGACGGAGTCGAACACCGCGTCGTCCTCCGCGACACCGCGGGCGTGGATCTCGGGCCCCGTGACGATCCGGCCCGTCGCGGCATCCACCACGACGATGACGGAGATGAACCCCTCCTCGCCGAGGATCCGCCGGTCTTTGAGGTCCGCATCCGTGATCTCGCCGACCGACGAACCGTCGACGTAGACGAACCCGAGGTCGAGCTGGCCGACGACGCGGGCGACGCCGTCCTTCAGGTCGATGACGGTGCCGTTCTCGGCCAGGATGGTGTTCTCCGCCGGGATGCCGCTGTCCTGAGCGAGCTTCGCGTTGGCCATCAGGTGCCGGTACTCGCCGTGCACGGGCAGGACGTTCTTCGGCTTCAGGATGTTGTAGCAGTAGAGGAGCTCACCGGCGGCGGCGTGGCCCGAGACGTGGACCTTCGCGTTCGCCTTGTGCACGACGTTCGCACCGAGCTTGGTGAGCCCGTCGATCACGCGGTAGACGGCGTTCTCGTTGCCCGGGATGAGGCTCGAGGCGAGGATGACGGTGTCACCCTCCCCCGGCTCGATGGCGTGGTCGAGGTTCGCCATCCGGGACAGGACCGCCATCGGCTCGCCCTGCGACCCCGTCGACATGTAGACGATGCGGTCGTCCGGGAGGTCCTTGGCCTTCTTGTAGTCGATGAGGACGCCGTCGGGGACGTGGAGGTAGCCCAGCTGCTCGGCGATCGTCATGTTGCGCACCATCGAGCGGCCGAGGAAGGCGACCCGGCGACCGTGCGCGGCGGCGGCGTCGATGACCTGCTGGACCCGGTGGACGTGACTCGAGAAGCTCGCCACGATCACGCGACGCGGTGCCTTGCCGATGACCTGGTCGAGGACCGGCCCGATCGCGCGCTCGAGCGGCGTGAAGCCGGGGACGTCGGCGTTCGTCGAGTCGACGAGGAAGAGGTCCACGCCCTCCTCCCCCAGCCGGGCGAAGGCGCGCAGGTCGGTCAGGCGACCGTCGAGCGGGAGCTGGTCCATCTTGAAGTCGCCCGTCGCCAGCACCAGCCCTGCGGGGGTGCGAATGCCGACGGCCAGCGCGTCGGGAATGGAGTGGTTGACCGCGACGAACTCGAGGTCGAAGGGTCCGACCTGTTCGCGCTGCCCCTCCTTCACCGTCAGCGTGTACGGCTTGATCCGGTGCTCCTTGAGCTTCGCCTCGACGAGGGCGAGGGTCAGCTGCGAGCCGATGAGGGGGATGTCCCCCTTGCGCTTGAGGAGGTACGGCACCGCGCCGATGTGATCCTCGTGACCGTGCGTGAGCACGACACCGACGATGTCGTCGAGCCGCCCGCGGATCGCCTCGAAGTCCGGGAGGATCAGGTCGACACCCGGCTGGTGCTCCTCCGGGAACAGCACGCCGCAGTCGACGATGAGCAGCTTCCCGTCGAACTCGAAGACCGTCATGTTGCGGCCGACCTCGCCGAGTCCGCCGACGGGGGTGACCCGGAGCGTGCCGGATGCGAGCGCCTCAGGCGCGGAGACGGTCGTGCTCATCGAGTTGTTCCATGCACCTTCGGAAGGGCGCCGCCGGCGGCGGCGTTGCGGTCGGGTCGGAAGTTGGAGAAGTCGGCACCGTCGACATCCTTCACGAGGGCGAGTTCGTCCTCGATGAGGGCGGCTTCCCACTCCTCGGGGCCGACCAGGGGAAGTCGGACGCGGGGGCTGGAGATGCGGCCGAGACCGTGGAGGATGTACTTCGCGCTCACGGTGCCCGGCACATGGGTCATGACGGCGCGGACGAGCGGCTCGAGCTTCTGGTGGGCAGCGGTCGCGGTCTTCAGGTCGCCGCGGTTCACGGCATCCACGATCACGCGGTACGGCGCCGATGTGATGTTGGCGGTCACACCGATGAGTCCGGCCGCGCCGATCGACAGGTGCGGCAGGACGTTCGCGTCGTCGCCGGAGAAGTAGAGCAGGTCGGTCTGGTTGAGGACGCGGCTCACCTCGCTGAAATCGCCCTTGGCGTCCTTCACCGCGAGGATGTTGGGGTGCTTCGCGAGGCGCAGGATCGTCTCGTATTTGATGGGCACCCCCGTGCGCCCGGGGATGTCGTAGAGGATGACGGGCAGATCCGTCGCGTCGGCGACGAGGCGGAAGTGCGTCAGGATGCCGGCCTGCGTCGGCTTGTTGTAGTACGGCGTGACGATCATGATGCCGTCGGCGCCGGCCTTCTCGCTGGCCTTGTAGAGCTCGATGGCGTGGGCGGTCTCGTTCGATCCGCCGCCCGTGATGATCTTCGCGCGCCCCGAGGAGACGGACTTGCCCACCTCGACGAGCTTCAGCTTCTCGGCATCCGTCAACGTGCTGGTCTCACCGGTCGTGCCGGTCACGACGATGCCGTCGGCACCGCCCGTGATGACGTCGTCGATGTGCTTCTCGACTGCGGGCCAATCGACCTCGCCGTCGGCCGTCATGGGGGTGACGAGCGCGACGAGCACCTGACCGAAGGGATTGGCGGAGTGCGTCATGGTTCCCAGGGTACCGGTCGGGCTCCTCGGGTCGTGCGGGGTCGGCAGGTGACGCATGCACGATCCGAGTGACGCATGTCGACTGACACCCCCGGACTGTCGACCGGCCCCACCCACACGTGCAGGCGGACGCGATGCTCGAGGACCCAGACTCCGTGGTGGCGCAGCGCGGATGCGCAGCAGAGCTCGCCGCCGTGCGCAGCCGCGATCCGCGTCGATGGGGCGGCTTCCGGGACCGCGCACACGCCGTTGCGCACTCGGAGGAGGGTTCCGCGATCCGCCGCTCGCGCGAGCTGCGCCCGCGTCCCCCACGGCGGCACAACTGCGGCCTCCGCGGGATCCCGCGGAGGCGGTCGTCCGCTCTCAGCGACCGCGGGAGGCGGCGGGGACGACGACGCGGTCCGGGAGGAGCCGCGAGAGGGCGACGAGGGCCTTGTACCGGAACGAGGGGATGCTGACGGCACGGCCGCGGGCGGCGTCGCGGAGGGAGGCGCGGACCACTGCGGGAGCGTCGAGCCACATCCACCCGGGGACCCCTTCCTGCCCCGGCGGCAGACCGAGTCGCTCGTGGAAGTTGGTGTGGACGAAGCCGGGACACACGGCTGTGACCGTCACCCCGCGCGGCGCGTAGACCGCGTTGGCCCAGCGGCTGAAGCTCACGACCCACGCCTTGGCAGCCCCGTACGTGCCGCGGGGCACGAGACCGGCGACCGAGGCGACGTTCAGGATGCGTCCGCGGCGACGGTCGAGCATGACGGGGAGAGCAGCGCGGGTCAGGCGCATCGTGACCTCCGCGTGGAGCTCGAGGTGCCGGGCCTCGTCGTCGATGTCGTTCTCCTCGAAGGCACGGCGCAGGCCGTAGCCGGCGCAGTTGACGAGGACATCGACCCCGGCCGCCAGACGCTCTTCGACGCGGCTGCGCTGCGCCGCATCCGGCAGGTCGGTCACCAGCACCTCCGCGCAGCCGCCGCGCGCCCCGATCTCATCGGCCAGGGAGCGCAGCGCGGATTCGTCCCGTCCCACGAGGACGACCTCGGCGCCCCGGGACGAGAGCTGGCGGGCGTACTCGGCTCCGATCCCGGAGCTCGCGCCGGTGACGAGGGCTGTGCGACTCATGCGCGCCAGCCTAGGAGCGGGTCAGGGGGCGACGCGACCGTTCGCGTTGAAGGCGGCGTACGTGAGCGGCATGAGCTCGCGCCACACGTTCTCCATCTTCTCGGCGCACATCTCGATCTCCCGCTGCGGGAACGACGGGAAGTGCGTGCCCTCCCGCGTCGTGCGCAGGGAGAGGAAGTTCATGAGGGATCGCGCGTTCACCGTCACGTACATGGAGGACATGATGTTCAGCGGGAGGACGATGCGGGCGACCTCGCGGGCGATGCCGGCGTCCAGCATCCGCTGGTAGCTCTCGAAGGCCGCGACGGATGCCTCGCGCGTCTCACGTGCGACGAGCTCGACCTGCTCCTCCGATCCGGGCAGGAACTGGTACGCGCCGGGCTTGCCGACCTGCACGAGGTTGCGCTCGGGTGCGGGGACGTAGAAGACGGGCCGCAGCTCGCGGTAGCGGCCCGACTCCTCGTTGTACGAGGCCATCCGGTGGCGCATGAACTCGCGGAAGACGAAGATCGGCGCCTGCACGTAGAACGTCATCGAGTTGTGCTCGAAGGGCGATCCGTGGCGGTCACGCATGAGGTAGTTGATGAGGCCGCGGTCGCGCCCCGTCGCCTCGGTGCCCTCGGCCGCGGCTTCGAGGGTCTGCTCACCCTGCGTCGAGACGCGGGCCGCGAAGAGCACGTCACTGTCGGATGCCGACGAGCGCACCAGCTCGACGGTGACATCGCTGCGGAACTCGATCTCGGGGCTGTCGGCGCGCTCACTCACGGCTCACACACTACCCGTCGAGGTGACGCGGGATGACGCCCGGCAGCGCCCGTACGCACCGGACAGCACTACTGTGGAGCGGTCATGGAACTCCTTCCCGCCATCGTCGTGCTGACCGCCCTGCTCGTGGTCACCGTCGGCATCGGACTCGTCCTTCGTCGGCAGCAGAACCGCCCCCGCGCGGTCGATCCCCACGAGGTCGTCGAACCCACCCGCCTGGGCGCGGAGCGACTCGGCGAAAAGGCGACCCTGCTGCAGTTCAGCACCGAGATGTGCAGCCGGTGCCCCGGCGTCCACCGCACCCTCCGCGAGATCGCCGACGACCGCGACGGGGTGCTGCACCTCGACGTCGACCTCACCCACAGGGTCGACATCGCCAAGCACTTCCAGGTGCTCCAGACACCGACGACCCTCATCCTCGACCGGCACGGAGTCGTGCACTCGCGATTCGGCGGGACGCCGGGGCGGCAGGTCGTCGAGATGGAGCTCGACCGCGTGACGGCAGGAGCGGACCGTGGCTGAGGTCCGCGGGATCGACCCGCGCGGCCCGCGGTTCGCGGCATCTGTCACGTCGGTGCTGCTGCTGATCGCGACGCTGCTGGCCCTGCTGGGCAGCTCGACGGCTCACACCGATGCCGGATTCGGCTGGCTCGCCCCACTCGGCGGTGGCATGTTCATCGTTCCGATCAGCGGCTGGGTGCTTCCATTCACCCCGCTGTCCATGCGTATCCTCGACCCCGGCTTCCTCGCCGTCCTCGTCATCGCCCTCCTGTTCCTGTGGGGGGTCGTCTCGCCCCGCACCGCTCCGTGGGGCGTCCTCTATCGGCGCATCGTCCAGCCGCGTCTCGCCCCGCCGACGGACCTCGAAGACCCTCGCCCGCCGCGCTTCGCGCAGGGCGTGGGCCTCTTCGTCACCACGGTGGGACTCCTGCTGCACCTGCTCGGCGTCCCGCTCGCGCTGCCGATCGCGGCAGGGCTCGCGTTCATGGCGGCGTTCCTCAACGCCGTGTTCGGCCTGTGTCTCGGATGCCAGTTGTGGCTGATCCTGCAGCGCGCAGGCCTCGTGGGCCGCACCGCCTGACGCTCCCCCGGAGCCGCGTCAAGTCGTATCGCGCGCTCATCCACGAGGTTTAGGCTCGGCACCGTTCCGTCACGACCACGACCGAGGAGAGACCATGAGCGTCACGAGCGAAGCCACCACCAGCTGGAAGGGAACCCTCTTCGAAGGGTCGGGCGAGGTCGCCCTCGAGAGCTCCAACCAGGGACCGTTCGCGGTCAACTGGAAGGCGCGGAGCGAGGGGTCCACCTCGGTGACGACGCCCGAGGAGCTCATCGCCGCCGCGCACTCCTCGTGCTTCAGTATGGCCCTGTCGAACGCCCTGGCCGAGAACGGGACGCCGCCGGAGAGCGTCGAGACGACGGCATCCGTCACCTTCATCCCCGGCACGGGCATCACCGGGTCGCACCTCAACGTCAACGCCTCGGTCCCCGGACTCTCGGCGGAGGACTTCGACCGCATCGCGAACGAGGCGAAGGCGGGATGCCCGGTCTCGGCCGCCCTCTCCGGCATCGAGATCACGCTCGAGGCGACGCTTGCCTGATCGCCGGGTCGTCGTCTCGGGGGCGTCGGGACTGATCGGGCGCGCCCTCGTCGACTCCCTGCGGGCGGACGGGTACGCCGTGACGCGGCTCGTCCGGCACGCTGCCCAGGCGCCGGACGAGGTCACCTGGGCGCCCGGCGAGTCGCCGCTGGATCCGCAGGTGCTCGCGGGTGCCGAGGCGGTCGTGAACTTCAACGGCGCGACGATCGGCCGATTCCCGTGGACCCCCTCGTACAAGAAGCAGCTCGTCTGGTCGCGGATCCATCCGACGCAGACGCTCGCGCGAGCGTTGCGCGAACTCGGCGAGGACGCGCCGCTGTTCGTGAGCTCATCGGCCACCGGCTACTACCCGCCGGACGCGCACGGCCGGACCTTCGACGAATCGGGCCCACGGGGCGACGCCTTCCTCTCCGATCTCTGTGGCGAGTGGGAGTCGGCCGCGGTCGCCTCGGGTGCCCCCACAGCCCTCTTGCGCACGGCCCCTGTCGTCCATCGCGACGGCGTGCTGAAGCCCCTGCTCCTGCTGACCAAGCTGGGCCTGTCCGGCCCGCTCGGCAGCGGGACGCAGGTGTGGCCGTGGATCTCGCTCGACGACGAGATCGGCGCGATCCGCCATGTCATCGACCGCAGGATCACCGGACCCGTCAACCTCTCGGGTCCCGAGCGCGCGACGGCGAACGACCTCGGCTTCGCCCTGGCACGACGTCTGAACCGGCCCTACATCCTGCGCGCCCCGTTGTGGGCGGTGCGCCTCGTCCTCGGAAAGGACGCCGTCGAGGCGCTGCTCGCGAACGACACGCACGTCGTCCCGGCGGCGCTGCTCGCGTCGGGGTTCACGTTCCGGCATCCGACCGTCGAGGACGCCGTCGCGGCCGCCGTCTGACGGCTCAGCCGCGCCGCTGGGCTCGCTCGCGCGATATGGCGGTGCGGATCGCTCCGCGGGCCCGCCGACGGTCCCCCGCGCCGTCGTAGAGGAGTCCCATCCGGTACCAGGCGCGCCAGTCGTCGGGGTTCTCCTCGACGGCGTCCCGATAGGCGGGGAACAGTGCGTCGGCCTCCGCCTGGACCGGTCGGCCGCTGGGACGGAGGGTGAGCTCCTCCCTTGGCAGCCCGCCCTCGGCCTCGAGCCGACGACCCAACCGCTGCGCGCCCAGACCGAAGCTCAGCTCGCGCCAGAGCGCCCACACCGCGACCACGGGCAGCAGCACGAGCGCGATCCCCATGGCGATGCCCACCGGATCGCCGCTCGAGACGAGCAAGACGGCGCGCTGGGCGACGAGGGCGATGTAGAGGACGAGGACGGCGGCGACGATCGCGACGGCGATGCGTGTCCTCATGGCGCGGTCGTCGCGGCGACCTGACCGGACACGGCGCCGTCGGCGACGGGTGAGGTCCGCGGTGTCTGCGGCATCCGGATGCCGATGTCGATCATCGCGTCGAGACCGATCACGATGCCGGTCGTGTCCCGCGCTGCGTCGAGGGCGACACGGATGCCGGGGGCGTAGGCCGCGGCGGGGTCGACGGTGTCGTGCACGATCGTGAGCGACTCCCCCGGACCCGACAGGATCGTCTCCTGCCGGGCGATGACACCCGGACGTCGCAGCGAGTGGACGGGGACGCTGGCGATCTGCTGGCCCCGCGCACGCTGATCGACGTGCGGCGCCTCGACCGGGCCGACCTCCGAGCGTGCCGCGGCGATGAGCTCCGCCGTGCGCACGGCCGTCCCGCTGGGTGAGTCGACCTTGGTCTCGCGGTGCGTCTCGACGATCTCGATGGAGGGGAAGAACGGGGCGGATGCCGCGGCGAGCGCGGATCCGATCACCGAGCCGAGCGAGAAGTTGGGGATGAAGACGGCGCCGGTGCCCGCGGCATCCACCAGCGGGCGGATGAGCGCGATGCGTTCGGCGGACCACCCCGATGTGCCGACGAGCACGTTCTTGCCACGCTCGATCGCGGCACGGACGACGTCGACGGAGACGGCGGGGGTCGACGCGTCGACGACGAGGTCGGCGCCGTCGATCTCGCTGAGGTCGCTCGATGACCCGAGGACAGCGACGGTCTCATAGCCGTCGGTCGCTGCGATCACGTCGGCGATGATGCCGCCGAGCTTGCCGGTCCCGCCCACGAGGGCCACACGCGTCGTCATGCCTCCAGCCTAGGCGGGCAGCAGGGAGGCGATCGTGTCCCAGGCGAGCTTGACGATGAGCAGGCCCAGCACCACCAGGAACACGACGCGCACGAAGCCGTTGCCGCCTCGTGTGGCCATCCGAGCACCGATGAAGCCGCCGGCGACGTTGGCGCACGCCATGAGGAGTCCGAGTACGAGGATGATCTCGCCGTGCACGCCGTAGACGATGAGCGCGGCGAGGTTCGTCGTGAGGTTGGCGATCTTCGCGTTGACGCTCGCCTGCAGGAAGCCGAAGCCGAGGACGCCGACGAGGAGGATCACGAAGAACGATCCGGTGCCCGGACCGAGGATGCCGTCGTAGAAGCCCACGGCGAGCCCGATGAGGCCCGAGCGCCACACGACGGCCGCTCGGGCGGTGTGCCGCGGCTCGTGGTGCAGCCCCATCCGCGGCCGCAGCAGCGTGTACACGCCGACCGCCACGACCGCGATCAGCACGACCGGGGTCAAGAGCTCGCGAGGCACGTAGCGCGACAGTGCCGCGCCGACGGCGGACCCGGCGAAGGCGCCCGCCACGAGCGGGATCAGGAGCGTCAGATGGACCCGGACACGCCGGAGATACACCCAGCTCGCCGAGAGGGTGCCGAAGAAGGACGACAGCTTGTTCGTGCCGAGGATGAACGGCGTCGCGACATCCTTCGGCACGCCGATGACGAGCGCCGGCAGCTGGATGAGGCCGCCCCCGCCCACGACGGCATCGACCCACCCGGCGACGCCGGCAGCGACCACGAGGAACAGGAGTGCACTGGCCGAGACGGGGAGCCACTCGGCGACGGCAGGTCCGGTCAGCACCTCACACCGAGAGGATGTCGGGCAGACCCGTCCGCAGCTCGACCGGGAGGTGTGCGAGGTCGTTGTGGGCCACGAGGGTCCACGGGCGCCCCGGACGCTGCGCGAGGACCGTCAGACCGCAGTGGGCCTGGTTGATCGTGAGCCAGCGCCACTCCGGCGCCTGCAGGACCTCGCGGACGAACCAGGCGATGACGAAGTTGTGCGTGATGAGGAGTTCGTGCGCGTGGGGACGGTGGGCGAGGAACTCCGCCCCGGCATCCGCCATCTGCGCCGCACCGGCGTCGGCCTCGGCCTCGGTCACTCCCCCGAAGAACGGCTCGTAGACGTGCGGGGTGTCCGGTGTCATCCCGCTCGGCACGCAGTCGAACAGCAGGGCGGTGGGCTCGGGGTCGACGGCCGGCAAGCGCTCGGCGACCGCGCGAGCGGTCTCGGCCGCACGCAGCAGCGGCGAGTGCCACACGGCGGTGAGCGGGACACCCGACAGGCGGTCGGCGAGGAGCTCGGCCTGGCGGCGACCGCGCGGCGAGAGCGGTCCGTCGGCCAGCCCGTGCTCGGCGTCGAGGTGTTCGCCGTGCCGCACCAGATACAGATAGTGCGTCACGTGTCTGCTCGCTTCGTCGAAAGTGCGCCGGGCGTTGCCCCGGCTCCTTCCACCCTAAACCAGCCTCAGTCGGTGGCCCGCGCGATCTCGGCCAGGTGCGCTCGACTGAGGTGAACGCCGACACCCTGCACGAGTTCGTCGACGTGGGCGACGGCGTAGGCGTTGACGATCGGCGCCGCGACGATCCGTTGCGCGAGCAGCCAGGCGATGGCGACAGCGGCGGGCGGCACCGCGAGCTCGCCGGCGATCCGGCCCATCGCCCGCAAGGTCCGCGCGCCGCGACGGTTCATGCTCGCCGCCAGCTGGCGTCCGCGCACGGTTCCGCTGACGTGTTCACGGTCGCGGTGCACGCCCGACAGATAGCCGTGCTCGAGCGCCTGCGACGGCGTGACCGCGATGCCCTGCGCTCCTGCGACCAGCCGCAGATCGCCGTCGAACTCGTCGCGGCGGAGCACGTTGTAAGGGACATCCAGCACCGTGAACCGCGGATAGCCCGCCGCCGACAGGATGCGGGCTTCGACGAGCTGCGCGGCCCGGTACCCCGCTGCCCCGATCGTGCGCACCTTCCCGGATTCGACGAGCCACTCCGCCGTCGCGAGGGTGTCCTCGAGCAGGGTCGTCCGGTCGGACGTCCCGTCGAGGGAGAGCACATCGATGCGGTCCGTGCCCAGACGGATGAGTGACGCCTCCACGGCACGCACGAGGTTCACGGGGCCGAGCCCGGGGTTGTCGGCACCTCGGCCGACACGCACTGTGAGAACCACGTCGTCGCGGTTGCGGCGCGCGGCCATCCACCGGCCGATGGCGTGCTCGCTGCGACCCGCGGCGTAGCTGTCGGAGGTGTGGAGCGCGTTGCCGCCGCGTTCGACGTAGCGGTCCAGGATGGCGTGGGCCGCCGCGATGTCGATGTGCCACCCGAACTCCCCACCCCCCAGGATGAGCGGGAACACCGTGAGGCCGGTCTCGCCGAGGGGGACACGGACGGCGCGGCCCAGCGGAGCGCCGTGGACCGGCAGCGGACCGGAGGGATGCAGCGTGGGCGCGGTGGTCGGCGACGTCGGATCCGCCGTCTCGAACGCTGCCATGCCCGTCTCCTTGCAGAGCGTTCCGGAAGACATGTGTCCACGCACCGCCGGATGCGCTCACTCCGAGGGTAGAGCAGCCCTCGGACTGGACGTGCGCGTCCGCGCGGCGCTCGATGACGTTTCGATAACGGTTGTCCGCGCGGGGCCCGCGACGGCGAACGCCCGCCCTCCGAGGAGGACGGGCGTTCGCGACGTGCGGGATCAGGCCTCGGCGGGCGCCTCAGCGGCCGCGTCGCCGGCCGGAGCCGACTCCTCGACCACGGGCTCGAGCGACAGCTTGCCGCGGTCGTCGATCTTGGTGATGCGCACCAGGATCTTCTGACCGACGCCGAGGACGTCCTCGACGTTCTCGACGCGCTTGCCGCCGGCGAGCTTGCGGACCTCGCTGACGTGCAGCAGCCCGTCCTTGCCCGGCAGGAGCGAAACGAACGCACCGAAGGTCGCGATCTTGACGACCGTGCCCAGGAACTGCTCGCCGACCTCGGGGTTGGTCGGGTTGGCGATCGCGTTGACCTGTGCGCGGGCGGCCTCGGCCGAAGGTCCGTCGACGGCTCCGATGTAGACCGTGCCGTCGTCCTCGATCGAGATCTGCGCTCCGGTCTCGTCCTGGATCGCGTTGATCGTCTTGCCCTTGGGGCCGATCAGCTCGCCGATCTTGTCGACCGGGATCTGGACGCTGATGACGCGCGGCGCGGTCGGCGCCATCTCGTCGGGGGCGTCGATCGCCGAGTTCAGGACGTTCAGGATCGTGAGGCGGGCGTCCTTCGCCTGCGTCAGCGCGGCAGCGAGAACCGACGACGGAATGCCGTCGAGCTTCGTGTCGAGCTGAATCGCGGTGATGAACTCACTCGTACCGGCGACCTTGAAGTCCATGTCGCCGAGGGCGTCCTCGGCGCCGAGGATGTCAGTCAGCGCGGCGTAGCGCGTCTGGCCGTCGACCTCGTCGGTCACGAGACCCATCGCGATACCGGCGACGGGGGCGCGCAGCGGCACACCCGCGTTCAGCAGCGACAGGGTCGAGGCGCACACCGAGCCCATCGACGTCGAGCCGTTGGAGCCGAGAGCCTCGGACACCTGACGAATCGCGTACGGGAACTCCTCACGGCTGGGCAGCACGGGCACGAGGGCGCGCTCGGCGAGGAAGCCGTGCCCGATCTCGCGACGCTTCGGGCTGCCCACACGGCCGGTCTCACCGGTCGAGTAGGGCGGGAAGTTGTAGTGGTGCATGTAGCGCTTGCTCGTCGCGGGCGACAGCGAGTCGATCTGCTGCTCCATCTTGAGCATGTTCAGCGTGGTGACACCCAGGATCTGGGTCTCGCCGCGCTGGAAGATCGCCGAGCCGTGGACGCGCGGGATGACCTGCACCTCGGCGTCGAGCGGACGGATGTCGGCGAGCCCGCGACCGTCCATGCGGACACCCTCGGAGAGGATGCGACCGCGGACGACGACCTTCGTCACGGACTTGTAGGCGGCGGAGAACTCGATCGGCGCGCCGGCGGGCAGCTGCTCCGCCTCGACGGCGGCGATGAGCTCGGCCTTGACGCGGTCCTTGACGGCGTCATCGGCCGCCTGGCGCTCCTGCTTGTCGGCGATCTGGTAGACGTTCACCAGGTCGTCGTAGGCGCGACCGGCCACGAAGTCGTAGACCTCGGAGCTGTACGGCGGGAAGACGGGGTAGACGCCCGGCTCGCGCGAGGACTCGGCTGCCATCTGCGCCTGCGCCTCGACGAGCTGCTTGAGGAACGGCTTGGCGGCCTCGAGACCCCCGGCGACGATGTCCTCGCTCGGCTTGACGGCGCCGCCCTTGATGAGGTTCCACGAGTTCTCGGTCGCCTCGGCCTCGACCATCATGATCGCGACGTCGCCGTCGGGCAGGACGCGACCGGCGACCATCAGGTCGAACACGGCCTCCTCGACCTGCTTCTGGTTCGGGAACGCGACCCACTGGTCGGCGTGCTCGCCGTGGCCGGGGATGAGCGCCAGGCGCACACCCGCGATCGGACCGGAGAACGGCAGACCCGAGATCTGCGTCGACGCCGAGGCGGCGTTGATCGCGAGGGCGTCGTAGTACTCGCCGGGAGCGATCGAGAGGACCGTCACGACGATCTGGACCTCGTTGCGCAGGCCGTCGACGAACGACGGGCGCAGCGGCCGGTCGATGAGGCGGCAGACGAGGATCGCCTCGGTGGAGGGGCGCCCCTCGCGACGGAAGAACGAGCCGGGGATCTTGCCCGCCGCGTACGAACGCTCTTCGACGTCGACGGTCAGCGGGAAGAAGTCGAAGCCCTCACGGGGGTGCTTGCCGGCGCTGGTGGCCGACAGGAGCATCGTCTCCTCGTCGAGGTAGGCGGCGACGGCGCCCTGCGCCTGCTGGGCGAGGCGTCCGGTCTCGAACCGGACGGTGCGGGTGCCGAAGCGTCCGTTGTCGAGGACGGCTTCGGCGGCGGTGATTTCAGGACCTTCCAAGAGGTCTCTCCTTCTTTGTTTAGACTCGCACGCGCGTTTCGCGAGCGAGATCGTGCGAAGGAGCAGGAACAGGCAGATATGGGCGCGCGGACACATCCGCGAGGACCGCCTGCGCTGGCCACCAGTCGAAGACCACCATCCGCGGGAACGGGATGGGAATCCACCACAGGGGACCAGCTTCCTGCCGGGCCTGCTCCATGAGCTCACTGTGAAGTTGAGCGGATGCCGCGGTGAGGACCGCGGGCAACCCTCCCCACCCTATCAGCGGGCCCTTCCGGGTGCGTATCGTGGCGGCATGAGCGACGACGAGAAGACCGCGGATGCGGCATCCGAAGACATGAAGCGGAAGTTCCGCGAGGCGCTCGAGAAGAAGAACGCGCACAGCCGGAAGGGTGAGGCCCACCTCGACGGCGACTCCGCCGTGCACGGAACGCACGGCGCCGTCACCAAGCGCGAGTTCCGGCGCAAGAGCGGCTGAGCCCTAGCGACCCCGACATGACGGCGGGCCCGGCATGACGGCGGGCCCGGACGCCTTGTGGCTGTCCGGGCCCGCCGCGTTCGTGGGAGCGTCAGTGCGTGGCCGCCTCCGCGCGGCGGCGTGCGCGCTCCTCCTTGGCGGCGGCCTCGTCGAGCGCTGCGTCGCCCAGCCCCGTGGTGTCCACCGCGTCGGTGTCGTCGGAGACCCCGTGGCCGGAGAGGGTCGACTCGTCGAAGGGACGCTGGCCGGCGAGGACGGCCGCGACCTGCTCGCGGTCGATCTGCTTGGTCCAGGTGCCGATGAGGAGCGTCGCGACGGCGTTGCCGGTGAAGTTCGTGAGCGCACGGCCCTCGGACATGAACCGGTCGATGCCGACGATGACGCCGACGCCGTTGACGAGGTCGGGACGGTAGGCCTGCAGACCGCCGGCGAGGGTCGCGAGACCGGCGCCGGTGACGCCGGCGGCGCCCTTGGAGGCGATGATCATGAAGACCAGGAGGCCGATCTGCTCGGGGATCGACATCGGCGCACCCATCCCCGAGGCGATGAACAGCGATGCCATCGTCAGGTAGATCGCGGTGCCGTCCAGGTTGAAGGAGTAGCCGGTCGGGACCGTGATGCCCACGACGGGCTTCGAGACGCCGAGGTGCTCCATCTTGGCGATCAGACGCGGCAGGGCCGACTCGCTCGAGGAGGTGCCGACGATCAGCAGGTACTCGCGGCCGAGGTACTTCATGACCTGGAAGATGTTGACCCGGGCGACGGCGTAGAGGAGCGTGCCGAGCACGCCGACGATGAAGACGATGCAGGTGATGTAGAAGGCGACCATCAGCAGGCCGAGGCTCAGGATCGCGGCGACACCGGTCTTGCCGACGACGGCGGCGATCGCACCGAACGCTCCGATCGGGGCGAGCCAGAGGATCATGCCGAGGATGCGGACGACGAGCGCCTGGAGGTTCTTGACCGCGTTCATGATGGGCTCGCCCTTGGCACCCATCTTCTGCAGTGCGAAGCCGACCAGGAGAGCGATGAACAGGACCTGCAGGACGCTCTCGCCCGTGAAGGCCGAGAAGAAGGTCGTGGGGATGATGCCGAGGAGGAACTCGGTCGTCGTCTTCGCTTCGGGCAGCGAGCCGGTGTCGTACTGGGCGTTCTGCATGTTCAGGCCCTCACCCGGGTGGATGATGTTGCCGACCACGAGGCCGATCGCCAGGGCGAAGGTCGACATCGCCATGAAGTACAGCAGCGCGAGGCCGCCGATGCGGCCGACGGTCGCGGCCTTCGCGATGGAGCCGACCCCGACGACGATCGTGCAGAAGATGATCGGCGCGATCATCATCTTGATGAGGTTGACGAACGCCTTGCCGACCGGCTCGAGCTCGACGGCGAAGGTCGGCCAGACGAGTCCGACCACGCAGCCGAGGACGACCGCGATGATCACCGAGACGTACAGCCAGGTGTGCTTGTCCCAGGCCTGCTTGCCGCGGCGCGGGTTGTATCCGGGAAGCCGGAACGAGGTTGTGAGGGCCATGATCTCTCCTGCGTGACAGTCGTTGTCGTGAGCCGACGGCTGTGTCGACGGGGACCAGCGTGCGCCTGTGCGCTCCGCTCCCCCAGTTGTGGTCGTATTGTTCCCAGGACGGCGAGAGGAGTGCAGTGTGGCGCGACCCCGACCGACGAGCGCGGCCTCCCGCGTCTTCGTCGCCGTGTCGGCTGCCGTCGTGGTCCTGTCCCTTGCGATGGCCGGGATCCTGCTCTGGGAGGGGCAGCGCGCCGTCCGGGCGGAGGCCGAGCGGGTGACGCGCGCCGTCGCCGAGACCATCGCCGACAGCACGGGTGTCATCGATGCGCTCGCCGAGGGCGACCGCGCTGCGGCATCCCGCCTGCTGCAGCCCGAGATCGAGACGGTCATCGCCGACGCCGACGTCGACTTCGTGACGGTGATGGACCCGTCCGGCATCCGCGTCACCCACGCCGATCCGGCTCGAATCGGCGAACGCTACCTCGGGACCATCCCCGAGGGCACCAGGACCCTCACGGAGGAGTTCACCGGGACGCTCGGCCCGTCCGTGCGCACGATCGTGCCGGTCCTCGCGGACGGCGAGGTCGTCGGCCGTGTGTCGGTGGGCGTCACGATCGGGTCGATCGCCGAGACCCTGGGACCGCGCGTGCTGGTGGCGGTGGGCATCGCCGTCGTCCTGGCGGCAGCCGGTCTGGCGGGGGCAATCTTCGCCCGCCGGGCGACCCGCAGGGTGACCGGCGACCTCCCCGCGGGCGCGGTGCGCGACGCCGTCTCGTCGTACGAGTCCATGCGCACCCTCGGCGAGGCCCTGCGGGCGCAGACCCATGAGCACGGCAACCGGCTGCACACCGCGATCGCGCTGCTCGAACTCGGACGCACCGGCGAGGCGATCGAGATCCTCTCGGAGGACGCACGACAGAGCCAGCTGCTCGTCGACCAGGTCGCCGCCCGCCGCGAGGGCGATCCGACGGTGGGCGCGCTGCTGCTCGGCAAGGCGTCGCAGGCCGCCGAGCGCGGCGTGGAGTGGCGCGCTCGGATCGATGCGGACGCACCGCGGTCGGTCCTCTCCCCCGTCGACGCGGTGTCGGTCGTCGGGAATCTCATCGACAACGCGGTGGATGCCGCGGCATCCGGTCCCGCGCCGCGCTGGGTGGACGTGCGCATGACCCGCACCGCCGAGGACGAGCTGGCGGTCGAGGTCGCCGACAGCGGGCGAGGTGTGCCGAGCGAGATCGCGGACCGCATCTTCGAGCACGGCTTCTCGACCAAGCCCGCAGGTGAGTTCGGACGCGGCGTGGGGCTCGCCCTCGTCCGCTCGATCGTCGAGGAGGCCGAGGGCATGATCTCGGTGAGCTCCGATCCGACGACCTTCTCGGTCATCCTCCCGCGGCGGGACGCATGATCGGCGTCCTGGTCGTCGACGACGACGCCCTGACCCTGGAACTCCACCGGCACTACGTCGAACGGCTCGCCGGCTTCGAGGTCATCGCCGAGTGTTCGGGGGCGCGGGCCGCGGTCGCCGCCCTCCTCGACAGCCCGCGGGCGTCCGAGATCGACCTCGTCCTGCTCGACATGACGATGCCCGACGGTTCGGGACTGGACGTCCTGCGCCACCTCCGAGCCCGCGCGGGTGCCGTGGACGTCATCGCGATCACCTCGGTCCGCGACGCCGAAGTCGTGCGCCAGGCGATCACGCTGGGTGCCGTGCAGTATCTCGTGAAGCCCTTCACATTCGGCGACTTCCAGGACCGGATGCAGCAGTACCGACGCTTCCGCGACCAGGTGTCGCAGGCGGCCGGGGCGGCGACGCAGGCCGAGATCGATGCGATGCTCGGGGCGCTGCGCACCGCGCCGGCGCCCACGCTCCCCAAGGGGCTGTCCCCCGAGACCCTCGGCCGCGTGAGCGCCCTGCTGCGCTCGGGTCCCGCGTCTGCACGCGAGGCGGCGGAGCGCCTGGGGATGTCCCGCGTCGCCGCCCGCCGCTACCTCGAGCACCTCGCCGATGCGGGGCGCGCCGAGCGCGCGCAGCGGTACGGGACACCGGGACGCCCCGAGACGGAGTACCGATGGTCCCAGGCGAGCGACCGCTAGCGGTTGAGGTTCGCCCGCCCGCTCGGCCGTCCCACCACGACGTACTCGGGGACCTTGGCCGTGAGACCGTCGCCCGCCGTCCGTCCGCGCAGGCGGCGCCACATCCACGGCAGGGCGTCGCGGCGCAGCCATGAGCCGCCCGCCGGCGGGTCCTCGTCGACGTGGAAGGCCTCGTCGAGCCCGGCGAGCGCCTCCGCGTCGGGGACCCCGAGCGCGTCCGCGGCGCGATAGGCGACGTACCGGTGCCCGCGGGAGCGCAGGTGCACCTTGTCGTCCGCCCACAGATCGACGCGGGAGAGCTCGGGAAGCGCGGCGAGGTCGAGGAGGATCGCCCCTGTGCGCGCAGCCGCGCGGCGCAGATGGGCGTTGTACAGCGCGAACCGCCGAGCGAACAACCCGGCCGCGACCCGGTCAGGGAGGAACACCGTCGCGAGCAGCACGTCGCAGCCGGCGGCACGGAGTCGGGTGACGGCCTCCTCCACCTGCGCGGCCAGGACGAGGGGGTCGCAGTGCCATCGCGTGAGGTCGTTGGCGCCGATCAGCACCGACACCAGATCGGGGCGCATGTCCAGGCACCGGGGCAGCTGCTCGTCCATCAGGTGCCCGACCCGACGACTGCGGACGGCCAGATTCGCGTAGCGGAAGGGTCGCCGGTCGCCGCCGCCGAGCGCGAGCAGATGGGCGAGCCGGTCCGCCCACCCTCGGAAGGCCCCCGCCGGCATGCGCGAGGCATCGCAGAGGCCCTCGGTGATCGAGTCCCCCAGCGCGACGTAGCGCGACCACGACCGCGCTCCCTCCCGGGTCGGTGCCGAGACGTCGGGGCGCGGCCACGCATGGACGCGACGCCCGGCATCCGTCCGGTGCAGCATCACGGCCCGCTCGTAGTGTCCGACGAGGCGGTCCGCCAGTGCGTCCCAGGTGCGCCCTGACACGGCGTCCCGGGCGGCGCGGCCGAAGGCGCGACGCTTCGCGTCGTCGCCGGCCAGGTCGGTCACACGGGCGCGCAGGTCGGCGGTGTCACCGGGCCGGTACAGCCATCCGTCGACACTGCTGCAGACGAGATCGAGGGGGCCACCGGACCCGGTCGCCACGACCGGAACACCACTGGCCTGGGCCTCCTGGATCGTCTGGCCGAACGTCTCGCTCTCGCCCGGGTGGACGAACACGTCGAACGAGGCGAGCACCGACGCGAGCTCGTCACCGTCGAGGTGGCCGAGGAAGACCGCCTCCGGCATCAGCTGCTCGAGCGCGGGACGTGCGGGCCCGTCGCCGACGATCACGAGTCGGATGCCGGGGATCCCGCGCAGCGCAGCGAGGTCCTCCACCTGCTTCTCGGGCGCGAGCCGCCCGACGTATCCGATGATCACCTCGCCGGGCGCCATGCGCTCCCGCCAGCGGTCATCGCGTCGGTCCGGAGTGAACCGGTCGCCGTCGACGCCCCGACCCCACAGGGCGACGCGGTCGACGCCGAACCCCTCGAGTTGCGCGCGCGCCGACGCCGAGGGAGCCAGGGTGAGCGTCGCGCGCCGGTGCAGTCGGCGCACGTGGGCCTCGGCGAGCGCGGCCCCCTGCGGCAGCCCGTACCTGCCGACGTAGGCGACGACGTCGGTCTGATAGACGGCGACGGTGGGGAGCCGGCGCGACTCCGCGGCGACGAGACCCTGCCATCCCAGCAGGAACGGCGAGGCGAGGTGGACGACGTCGGCGTCGAATCGGGCGAGGTCCCGTGCGATGGAGGCGACCGGCGGTACGGCGAGGCGGACGGCGGGATATCCGGGCAGCGGCACAGACGGGACGGAGCGGCCCGGCATCCCGAGATCGTGGCGGCCGACGCCGGGCGCGATGACGAACACCTCGTGCCCGCGCCGCTCGAGATGCTCCCGGATCTGGAGGACGGACCCGGTGACCCCGTTCATGTGCGGGAGGAATGACTCGGTGACGACCGCGACTCTCACAGCACCAGGGTGCCGGGAGCAGGAGCCCGCACCGAGTGTCCCGGCCCCGGATCGTCGAGTGTTCATCCACCTCTCGCCGCGCGTCCACCGCGCCGTTCCCGGGCCGTCCCCCGTTCGCCCGACGTTCACCGCTGCCTGGTACACAGGCCGCGTGTTCGCCGATCTGCTCGCCGGTGTCGCCGGGGGTCCCTGGGCGCTTCCGGCGCTGTTCGCTCTGGTGTTCGCCGATGCCGTGCTGGTCGTCGTCCCGGGTGAGATCGCCGTGACCGCGACAGGAGCGCTCGCCGCGACCACAGGGACGCCCGCCCTCGCGGCCGTCATCGCCGTCGCGGCCCTGGCCGCGTTCTGCGGCGACGCGCTCTGCTACGGCGTCGGGCGGATCGTGGGTGTCGACCGGTGGCGATGGATGCGGCACCCCCGCATCCGCGCCGCCGTCGCGTGGGCCGGTGCTCGGCTCTCGAGGGGGACGGCGACCGTCGTCTTCACGGCACGCTTCATCCCGTTCGCGCGGCTCGCCGTCAACCTGACCGCCGGCGCGACGCGGGTCCCCGCGGCGCGCTACCTTGTGACGGTCGCGATCGCGGCGACGGCGTGGGCGGTCTATCAGGCGCTTGTGGGCGCGGCGGTGGGGAGCCTCCTGCCCGGCGAACCGCTGCTGGCCGTCGTGCTCTCGATCGCCGTGGCGATCGCGCTCGGGATCGTGATCGACGCGGCGGCGACCCGCTGGGCGGGCCGCCGCTCACGCTGATCGGGTCACTCCCCGGTGAGACCGCCCAGCAGGTGGCCGAACGAACCGCCCTTGCCGAGGTACGACTCGGGGTCGAACGGGTCGAGCGTCTCACCGGCCGGACGGCGCGTCACGGCATCCGCCAGTTCCCGCGCACCCCGCTCGATGCGGGCCGACAGGGGCGAGACGTCGTCGGCACGGGCGCCCCAGTCCGACGACGCGGCGAACACACCGGTCGACACGGCCTCCGCGTGCAGGTAGGCGAACAGCGGGCGGATCGCATAGTCGATCGCGAGCGAGTGACGCGCGGTCCCCGCGTTCGCGCCGATGAGCACGGGCTTCCCCTGCAGCGCATCCGGGTCGAGGACGTCGATGAACGACTTGAACAGACCCGAGTAGCTCGTCGAGAAGATCGGTGTGACGACGATGAGGGCGTCCGCCGAGACGACCGTGTTGATCATCGCCTCCAGTGCGGGCGGAGCGAAGCCGGTCAGCAGGTTGTTGGTGATGTCGTGGGCGTACTCGCGCAGCTCGAACGTGTCGACGGATGCCTCGACGTCCCGCTCGCGCAGGTCGGCCAGCACAGCCGCCGCGAGCTTGTCGGCGAGCATGCGGGTCGAAGAGGGGTTCGACAGCCCGGCCGAGACGACCGCGATCCGACGGCCGGTCATCGCGCACCGCCGAGACCGAAGGCAGCGCCGACGGGAGCCGGGGTGTCCTGGTACGGGCTCGGGCCCGAGAGGTTGTCGCCGCGGTTCGCGCGGGGACGTGCCTCACGAACGGGTCCGTCGCCGTAGGTGGCGGCGACCCGTGCGGCGTGGGTCGGGGCGTCGGGGACGATCGCGGGGCGATTCTCTGCGAGCTCCTTGCGCAACACCGGCACGACCTCCCCGCCGAGGAAGTCGAGCTGCTCGAGGACCATCTTGAGCGGGAGGCCCGCGTGGTCGACGAGGAACAGCTGACGCTGGAAGTCCCCGAACAGGTCTCGCATGCCGGCGTACCGGTCGATGACCTGCTGCGGCGATCCGACGGTGAGCGGGGTCATCTCGGCGAAGTCCTCCATCGACGGTCCGTGACCGTAGACGGGGGCGTTGTCGAAGTACGGTCGGAACTGCGCCGCGGCATCCTGCGAGTTCTTCGCCATGAACGCCTGGCCGCCGATGCCGACGATCGCCGTCTCGGGAGCGCCGTGCCCGTAGTGCTCCCACCGCTGGCGGTAGAGACCGATGAGGCGCTGGTAGTGCTCAGCGGGCCAGAAGATGTTGTTCGCGAAGAAGCCGTCACCGTAGTACGCGGCCTGCTCGGCGATCTCGGGGGTGCGGATCGACCCGTGCCACACGAACGGCGGCACGCCGTCGAGGGGACGCGGCGTCGAAGTGAAGCCCTGCAGCGGGGTGCGGAACTTCCCCTCGAAGTCGACGACGTCCTCACGCCACAGCTTGTGCAGCAGGGCGTAGTTCTCGATTGCGAGCGGCACGCCCTGACGGATGTCCTTGCCGAACCACGGGTAGACCGGTCCGGTGTTGCCGCGGCCGAGCATGAGGTCCATGCGGCCGCCCGACAGGTGCTGCAGCATGGCGTAGTCCTCGGCGATCTTCACCGGGTCGTTCGTCGTGATGAGCGTCGTCGAGGTGGAGAGGATGAGGCGTTCGGTCTGCGCCGCGATGTACGCGAGCGTCGTCGTCGGGGACGAGGACCAGAACGGCGGGTTGTGGTGCTCACCGATGGCGAAGACGTCGAGACCGACCTCCTCCGCGTGCTTGGCGATCTCTATCGTCGCGGCGATGCGCTCCCGCTCACTCGGGGTGTGGCCCGTGGTGGGGTCCTGCGTGATGTCGGTGACGGTGAAGATTCCGAACTGCACCCCGGGCCAGCTGGTGGTGCCGTTGGTGTCGCTCACGATGTCCCTCTCGATTCCCGGACGGATCGCGTCCGATTCATGCAAATGAATGTACCGGTGTCAACGCCTCCCTGTCCACGTTATTCCCGACGGGTACTCTGGCCCCGATGAGTACCGCCGCCTCCGGCAGCACACGCCGCATCCCCATCTGGGACAACGCCCGCGCCGCGTGCATCCTCCTCGTCGTCCTCGGGCACGCCATCCAGCGGCTCACGTACGACTCGGACATCGCGCAGAGCCTGTACTACCTCATCTACGCGTTCCACATGCCGGCGTTCGCGCTCATCTCGGGCTACTTCTCCCGCTCCGACCCGCCCAGCAGACGACGCATGACCCGCCTCATCACCGACATCGTCGTGCCGTATGTGATCTTCGAGGGGCTGTGGACTCTCACGAAGTTCCTCGTCGAGGGGCAGGCCAACCCGAACCTGACCCAGCCGTCATGGACCCTGTGGTTCCTGCTCGCCCTCGCCATCTTCCGGCTCGTGCTGCCGTACCTCTCTCTGCTCCGGATGCCGCTGCTGTGGACGCTCGTCATCTCGATCACCGTCGGCTACTTCCCCAACGTCGACGCCACACTGTCGCTCTCACGCACGCTGGGCCTGTTGCCCTTCTTCACGCTCGGGTGGTGGCTCAGCCACCACCGGGTCCTCGAACGCCACGGCCTCCTGCAACAGCGGAGGCTCTCGTTGCGGATCGCCGCCGCAGCGATCCTCGTCACCGCAGGCCTGTGTGCGTGGGCGTTCGTCACGCCCTTGAAGGAGATGAACCTCAGTCAGTGGCTCTTCTATGAGGAGAATTACGTCGATCTCGTCGGATGGCAGTGGTGGGCCGGCGGCGTCCGCCTGCTCCTCATGGCCCTGGCACTGGTGCTCAGCGTGTCGTTCTTCGTCCTCATCCCCCGTGGGGAGTACCGCTGGACGACGGTCGGGCGGTACACGATGTACGTCTACCTCCTGCACTCCTTCGTCCTCTACCCCTTCCGGGAGTCGGGTGTCCTGCGAGGTCTCGACCCGACCTGGCTGTGGCTCCCGCTCGTGTCGCTGCTCTCGGTGGCGATCACGGTGCTCCTGGCGTCGCGACCCGTCCGGCGGATCTTCCGCCCGCTCATCGAGCCGCGCCCGGGATGGCTGTTCGCGGACCCCGCCCTCACCCGGAGCGACGAGCGCCGCAACGACCCGACGGGATCGCGCCGACCGCCCCTTCCGGGCGGTGCACGACCGAGCGCCTGATCAGGCGGGCGCGAAGGGCAACCCGAACGCCGCGGCGACACCGTCGTTGGTGACGTGCCCCGCGCGCACGTTGAGCCCCTTCGCCAACGCCGGATCGGCCGCGGCCGCGGCATCCCACCCCCTGTCGGCGAGGGCCGTCACGAACGGCAGCGTCGCGTTGGTCAGCGCGCGCGTGGAGGTCTCGGGCACGGCACCGGGCATGTTGGCGACGCAGTAGTAGACGGCGTCGTGGACGGCGAAGGTCGGGTCGTCATGCGTCGTCGGGCGGGACCCTTCGAAGCAGCCGCCCTGGTCGATCGCGATGTCGACGAGGACCGCACCCGCCTTCATCCCCGCCACCATGTCGAGTGTCACGAGCTTCGGCGCCGCAGCACCGGGGATGAGGACCGACCCGATGACGAGATCGGCGGATGCCACCTGTTCCGCGATCTCGTAGCGGCTCGACGCACGGGTGTGGAGGCCCGCGTAACGCTTCTCGAGCTCGCGCAGTCGCGGCAGGGAGACATCGATGACGGTGACGTCGGCACCCATCCCGAGCGCGTTCGCGGCGGCGTGCTCGCCGGCCACGCCCCCGCCGATGACGACGACCTTCGCCTTCGGCGTTCCGGCGACACCGCCGAGAAGCGTTCCGCGCCCACCGGCCGCGCTCATCAGCGTGTGGGCGCCGACGGTGATGGAGATGCGCCCCGCGACCTCGCTCATCGGCGAGAGCAGCGGCAGCGATCGATCCGCGGCCTGCACCGTCTCGTACGCGACCGCCGTAGTCCCGGCGACGATGAGCGCCTCGGTCAACGGCCGGTCTGCGGCGAGGTGCAGATAGGCGAACAGCGTGAGATCGTCGCGCAGATGGCCGTACTCGGCGGCGATGGGTTCTTTCACCTTCACCACGAGTTCGGCCTGATCCCAGGTCGACGCGGCGTCGGGGGTGATCCTCGCGCCGGCGGCCGCGAAGGCCTCGTCCGAGAGCCGGGATCCGGCTCCGGCGCCGGACTGCACGAGGACCTCGTGGCCGCGGGCGACCAGAGCGTCCACCCCGGCGGGGGTGATCGCCACCCGGTTCTCGTTGTTCTTGATCTCAGTGGGGACCCCGATGCGCATGGCGCCACGCTCCTCGTCTGCGAGTGATGTGAATTCATCCTGCAGATCATTCGTTACGATCGCGTGACACACGAAGATCCTTCGGTGAAGATGATCAGATCAGTTCCCAGAGGAGCGTAATGACGAACGTGGAGCACGTTGCGACGAAGGATCTTCGGCCACCGGTGATGCTCGACGACGTCGATCGGTCGATCGTCGACGCGCTGGCCGTCGACGCCCGCCTGACGAATGCGGAACTCGCCGCGCGTGTCGGAGTGGCACCCTCCACCGCCCACGCTCGCACGCGCGCACTCGTCGACCGCGGCGTCCTCACGGGCTTCCACGCGAGCGTCGACCAACGCGTGGTCGGCGCCGGACTCCAGGCGATCGTCCACGTGACCCTCCGACCGGGGTCACGGCACGAGAGCATCACGGAGTTCGCGCACGAGGTGCGTGGCCTGCCGCAGGTCATCCAGATGTTCTTCCTCGGCGGATCTGACGACTTCCTCATCCACATCGCGGTTGCCGACTCGAGCGAGGTGCGCGCCTTCGTCGTGGAGCACCTCTCTGCCCAGCGCAGCGTTGCGAACACCCGGACGAGCATCATCTTCGATTACCACCGCAACCGCGTGGCGGCCCCCTTCCACTGACCCGGTAACGACCTGCAACATTGACGACCGCCTGCCGGACCCCTGCTTATCCTCGGACCATGTCCGCCCAGACCCTCCCCGTCCTCGACCTCTCCCTGCTCGATCAGGGTCCTGATGCCGCGTCGACGTTCCGCGCCGAATTGCGCCGGGCAACCCACGAAGTCGGATTCTTCTACCTCACCGGGACCGGGGTCTCCCCCGAACTCGAGGACCGACTCCACCGCGCCGCCCGCACGTTCTTCGCGCTCCCCGACGAGGCGAAGCTCGAGATCGAGAATGTGAAGAGCCCGCACTTCCGCGGGTACACGCGTATCGGCGGCGAACGCACGCAGGGCCTCGTGGACTGGCGCGAGCAGATCGACATCGGACCCGAACGTCCCGCCATCACCGATCCGGGTGCCCCGGCCTACGCCGCGCTCGTCGGACCCAACCTGTGGCCGAGCGCGCAGCCGGAGCTGCGCGAGATCGCCGAGGAATGGACGGCGATCCTCTCTGAAGTCGCCCGCACGCTTCTGCGCGCCTGGGCCGAAGCCCTGGGGGCACCGGCCACCTACTTCGACGACCACTTCGGCGAAGCCCAGACCTTGCTCAAGATCGTGCGGTACCCGGGCTCCACCGCGCCCGAGCCCCAGCAGGGCGTCGGCGCGCATAAGGATGCCGGTGTCCTCACGCTGCTCTGGGTGGAGCCCGGCAAGGGGGGCCTGCAGGTCGAGCGCGACGGCGAGTGGATCGACGCACCCGCTGTTCCCGGCTCCTTCGTCGTCAACATCGGCGAGCTGCTCGAGCGCGCGACCGGAGGCTATCTGACCGCCACCCACCACCGCGTCGTCTCGCCGCGCGCGCCCGAGGACCGCATCTCGGTCCCGTTCTTCTTCAACCCGTCGCTGGACGCCGAACTGCCGGCGATCGAACTGCCTGCCGAACTGGCCGCGCAGGCGCGCGGCGTGTCGCAGGACCCTCGGAATCCGATCCACGGCCTGCACGGCGAGAACGCCCTCAAGTCGCGACTGCGGGCGCACCCGGACGTCGCCGCGATCTGGCATCCGGATCTCGTCGCCGCGCGCGCCTGAGCCGGAACGATGAAGGCCGCCCCACACCGTGGGGCGGCCTTCTCAAGAATGTTTTGCGCGATTGAACGCTAGGTGCGATGCCTTATCGACGGAGGCCGAGGCGCTCGATGAGCGAGCGGTAACGGTTGATGTCGACGTCCTGGAGGTAGCCCAGGAGACGGCGGCGCTGACCGACGAGCAGGAACAGCCCACGACGCGAGTGGTGGTCGTGCTTGTGCTCCTTGAGGTGCTCGGTGAGGTCCTTGATGCGCTGCGTCAGCATCGCGACCTGCACCTCGGGGGATCCGGTGTCACCGGGGTGCGTCGCGTACTCTTCGATGATCGCCTTCTTGACGTCTGCTTCCAGTGCCATAGGTGATCCCCTTCCTCTTCGTTGCGCGGCGCCCGACGCCTGATGCGTGGGCTCTCTTTATCCGCGGCCGATCGAACGGCAACCACAGGAGTCTACACGACGGGAGCCCGCCCGACCGCGCGCGGTCAGTAGCGCGAAGTCACACCCAGGTACTCGTCCAAGGTGAGTCCGGTCTTCTTCAGGTGCGTCGCCGTTCCGGTGCCGACGTATCGCAGGTGCCAGGGCTCCCACCGGTACCCGGTCACATTCTCCTTGCCCTTGGGATAGCGGACGATGAAGCCGTACCGGTGAGCGTTCGCCGCCACCCATCGACCGGCGCGGGTCTCCCCCCAGGACTGCGAGATCGAGTTGACGTCGATGGCCAGCCCCGTCTGGTGCTCGCTGTGACCGGGGCGCGCCGAACGCCGTTCGGCTTCCGCCCTGCCGTGCTGACGCACCTTGCTCGCGAAGACGCTCTGCTGCGAGGCGTAGGAGCGGAAGCCCGAGATGATCGACAGCGAGATGCCGTCCTTCTTCGCGTCGGCCCGCATCCTGGACCACGCGCTCGTCAGCTCCGGACGGAGCCCGTTCCCATAGGACGACGGGAGCGGGATCGACTTGTTGACGATCAGGATGCCGCGGATGTGCATGGGCTTCGCCGGGGCGACCGTCGTCACTTTCGGCGACCCAGCGGATCGCCACTGGGCCGTCGTCACAGGCGAGAAGTAGCCCTTCATACGGTGGAGGATCGAGGATCCGGTCGACAGGCGCACGAACGAATCGCCGGGGATGCGCGGCCGGACGGTCACCTTCGGTCGCCCTGCGCGCGCGAACTCGGCGGAGCTGAGCGCCTCGACGGTGTCCACGGTCCGATCGGTGTCGGACGTCGGCCAGGAGACGAGCCCGTAGACCACCGGCGACCAGGACGTCTTCGCGTAGACCACCGGGGCTCGAGCCACGTGCGGCTTTCCCGCGCGCCGGTATTCGTCCGCCGTGATCACACGGTGGGAGCCATCGGGCCGGACGAAATGCACGGCGGGCGACCAGACCGCGCGATACCAGCCGCCTGCGATGACCCGGTCGGCGCGCGGAGACCCGGCTGCGGACCGTTCGGCGGACGTCATCTTCTTGGTCTTGCCGTCGGGTGTGCGAGCGTACAGGTCCCCGGGCCCGGACTGGTAGCGCAGGTAGCGCGTGGTCGGCACGTGGCCTATCAGGCGAACCTTCGGGGAGCCGGCACTCACGAACGACGCGCGGTCCAGCGCGACGACTTTGTCGACGCGGCGGTCGTCGCCTCCGTCGGGCCAGACGATCAGCGCGTAGACCTGCGGCGACCAGGTCGCCCGACCGTACTCCACCGGGAGGATGCGGAGGCGCGGGCTGCCCGCCGCCTTCCACTGCTCCCTCGAGAGCGCCGTGACGTTGCCGTCCGTGCGGGTCCGATAGATCCGCGGGTCCGTGGTCCACGGGGTGCGGTAATAGCCGTGCACCGTGATGGGAGGGGCGGGGGTCTCCGTGGGTGTGGGTGTGGGTGCGGGCGTCGGTGTCGGCGTCGGTGTCGCCGTCGCTGCCGACGCGGCTGGTCCGCTGCTCGACGTCGAGGTCTGCGCGGTCGCCACGCCCGGCGTCACGACGCCTGTCAGCACCACCAGTACGGCGGCGAGCACCGCCATCGATCGCGCCCGCAGGCCGACGTTCCCCATGGTGCCCACCATAGGGCAGGAGCCGGACGCACGTGTGGCCCGACCGGAGACCGGTCGGGCCACACGTCGCGGTGTCGATTCAGGCGACGTCGAGCAGATCGATGATGAAGATCAGCGTCTTGCCACCGAGGAAGTGCCCACCGGCGGGTCCGTAGGCGAGGTGCGGCGGGATGACGAGCTCGCGCCGACCGCCCACCTTCATGCCCGGGATGCCGTCCTGCCACCCCTGGATCAGCCCGCGGAGGGGGAACTGGATGCTCTCGCCGCGGTTCCAGGACGAGTCGAACTCCTCGCCGGTGGTGTACTCGACACCCACGTAGTGGACGGTGACGGTGTCGCCCGGCTTCGCCTCGGCGCCATCCCCCTCGATCAGGTCGCGCACGACCAGGTCGGCGGGTGCGGGCCCCTCGGGGGCGTCGATCTCGGGCTTGGTGCGGTCTGCAGTCATGAGTCCATCCAAGCCGAGGTCCATTCCGTGGTCAAAGCGGATCAGGCCTGGACGGAACCCTGCAGGTCGAGCTCGATGGTGACGTCCTTGCCGACGAGCACGCCACCGGTCTCGAGCGCCGCGTTCCAGGTCAGGCCGAAGTCCTCGCGGTTGATCACGGTCTTCGCGGTCGCGCCGGCCTTGTAGTTGCCCCACGGGTCGGTGCCGAAGCCGCCGAAGTCGACCTCGAAGGTGACGGGCTTGGTGACGTCCTTGATCGTGAGGTCACCGTCGACGAGGAAGTCGCCGCCCTCGACGCGCACGCCGGTCGAGGTGAAGGTGATCTCGGGGTAGTTCTCGACGTCGAAGAAGTCGGCGCTGCGGAGGTGACCGTCGCGGCCCTCGTCCTTCGTGTCGAGGGACGACGCGTCGACCTTGGCCTCGAGGGTGGCCTCGAGCGGGTTCTCGGGGGCGACGAGGGTCGCCTCCTTGACGTTGAAGTGGCCGCGGACCTTCGAGATCATCATGTGGCGGACGCTGAAACCGACCTCGCTGTGCGAGGCGTCGAGGATCCAGGTCCCCGCCTTGTAGCCGGGGATGTCGAGGGTCGCAGTGGAATCGGTCATGATGGTCCTTCGTCTGGGGATCCGGAGTGCTCCGGCGGTCGTGAAGGCGAAACGTCGCCGCATCCGACCCTATTCCCATGAATACAAAAATCGTCGCGCCGCGAGCACTCTTGACAGCGCAGGACGGGAGCGGGATCATTTTTCCAGGCCAACTCAGCGCCCGGAAGACTCGCAGGCATCGCCGCGGCACCGGGCGCTGAGTCTTTTCTCGGATGCCCGCGGTCAGCGCGCGAGGACGTCGGCGCGAGCGCGTGTGGCGCGCTCGAGGTACACGCGTTCGTCCGCCGCCGCGCCCGGGTCGCGGCCGGTCACCACGCGCTGGCGGGCTGCGGCCAGGGACGTCGCCTCGGCGATGAACCGCCGCATGGCGGCGGACCGGTCCCCCGGCAGCGTATGCGACCATGCGACGGCTCGGGCACGACCCGCGCGGGTCGCGAGCATGTCGACCTCACCGGCGGAGAACCACCCGGCCGCCGCGTACTCGCCGAGTCGCACACGGGTCAGTCGCGCCTCCTCGCGACGGAGCAGGACCACCGCCACGACGAACAGGACGAAGAGCGGGACCTGGAGCATCGCGTAGAGCGCGAAGAAGTCCGCGAAGACAGCGGAGCCGTTCCAGAGCGCGTGGAGGGCGATCGCACCGCCGACACCCACGATCCAGTGACCGCTGCCCGCTCCGCCACGAAGCCCCTTCCGTGCGGCTCGGCCGAGCGCGTATCCGGTGACGGCGGTGAACATGACGTGGGCGAACGGAGAGAGGACGCCGCGCAGGAAGAACGTGTAGGCGGCGCTCTCGACGCCTCCCGTGATGAGGCTGTCGGCGAAGTAGAGGATGTTCTCGGTGAAGGCGAACCCCGCACCGATGAGTGCGCCGTAGACGACGCCGTCGACCGGTCCGTCGAAAGCCCGGCGCGCGGCGACGAAGATGAGGAGGACACCAGCGCCCTTGGCGAGCTCTTCGACGATCGGCGCCTGCAGAACGGCCGACAGGGTCTCGGGGACCTCTGGGACCACCAGACCGACCATGAGATCCACACCCAGCGCGATCGCGACGGATCCCACCGCGCCCCACGCCAGCGCGAGGGCCACCAGCCCCTTGGGCTCCGGCTCCCAGCGGTCGACGATGCGGATGGCGAGGAGCACGAGAGTCAACGGGATCAACGCCAGGATCGCTGCGAGCACTGCGGCCACGGGGCCGAGGAAGGTCAGGAAGTAGGCCGCGAGACCGAGCGCGATGAAGCCGAGCACGATCGCTGCCAGCCACAGCACGATCCGCCCGCCGGTCGATGCCGGGACGCGAAGCTCCGGGCGCGGCGGGGCCGCCGGCGGCGGCGCCGGCGTCGAGTGGGTCGGCTGCGCAAGCGGCGACGGGAACGTCATGCGCTCAGCCTAGGGGCGGGTCGTCGCGGGGCATCGCCGCGCACCGGGGCGATAGCCTGGGGGCATGCGCTTCGCCCACGTTGTCCCCGACGGAGTCGACGAGCCGCAGCTGGTCCTGGTCGAAGAGGACCGCGCCACGATCGTGTCGCGACTTTTCGACGGTGCACCCTCGCGTCTGCAGCCGCTCGTCGAAGGAGGCGACCCCCTCCTCGACCGGGTCCGCGAGGCGGCCTCCGCGACCGACGTCGAGTGGATGCCGCTCGGCTCCCCCGTGTTCGCGTCCGCGATCCTCGACACCCCCGTCACGATCGCCGTCGGCTTGAACTACGCCGCCCACTCGAGCGAGCTCGGCCTGAAGGCCGATGCAGCGCCGACCATCTTCACCCTCTGGCCCGGCTCGCTCGGCGGGCACCGGCAGACCACCAGCTGGCCCCGTTCCCTGAGCCAGTCGGTCGACTACGAGGCGGAGCTCGGTGTCGTCATCGGTCCCGCCGCCCGCGACGTCGCACTCGAGGACGCTCTGGACCACGTGTGGGGGTACACAGTCGTCAACGACATCACGGCGCGCGACATCCAGTTCTCGGAGGCGCAGTGGTCCCGCTGCAAGTCGTTCGACGGGTTCACCCCGACGGGCCCGTTCGTCGTGACGGCTGATGAGATCTCCGATCCGCAGGATCTGCACATCTGGGCGGTCGTCGACGGACAGACGGTCCAGGACGCCTCGACGGGACAGATGATCCACCCCGTTGCGAAGCTCGTGTCCTACCTGTCGCGCTCGGCGACCCTGCTCCCGGGCACCCTCATCTCCACCGGCTCCCCGGGGGGCGCGGGCTACTCCCGTGACCCGCAGATCTTCCTCCGCGACCGCTCGACCGTCACGGTCGGCATCGACGGGATCGGCGAGCTGACGACGTTCTGCCGCATCACCGACTGACGCGGACGACAGAGGGCCCCGGATGCCGCGCATCCGGGGCCCTCTCTGCAGGGACTCAGTACCCGCTCTGCTCCAGCAGCTCCTGGCAGGACATCGTGACGCCCTGCCAAGTGACGGTGCCGGAGGGGTCCTCCATGCACGCGTTCACCTGATTGACGAGGTCGCCGCCCGCCCCGGCGAGCGCCGAGACGAGGGCGATGATGATGATGATCGCGATGATCATCAGCACGATGCTCACGATGATCGCGGCGATCGCCAGACCGTTCTTCACACCCGCCTTGCGGCTCTGGACGAGGGCGATGATGCCGAGGATCAGACCGATGAGCTGCGTACCGGGGATGATCGCGAGGATCAGGGCGACGATCGCCATCGTGCGACCGGGCGTCGAGCCGCCCGAGGGAGCGCCGTTGTACTGCGGAGCGTTGTTGTAGGCAGGAGCTTCGTAGGCCGGCGGCGCGGGCGGGACGTTCTGAGAGTTCGGCTGGTTGGGATCAGTCATGGGAGTGTCCTTCTGGTCGGTCATCGGCCGGGATTACGACCCCGACGCTAGCGTTCACCGTTCTCCCAGACAACCGGCAATCAGTGCTGCTCCACGTCACCCGGCTTTGTGATAACGGGGATGGCGCGGGTGACCGCCTGCAACCCCGACAGGCGTGCCGGGGACAGCTGCTTGTCCACCTCTTCGCGCGACATCAGGCCGGCCTCAACGACGAGGTCGCCGACGTTGCGCTTGGTGAGCAGGGCGGTCTTGGCGAGCGCGGCGGCCGCCGTGTAGCCGATGAAGGGCGTCAACGCGGTGATGACGCCGACCGAGGATCCGACCATGGTCCCCAGGCGTTCCCGGTTGGCGGTGATCCCGTCGACGCAGTTGACGCGGAGCGTGCGCATGCCGCGCCGCATCCAGGTGATCGATTGGAAGATCGAGTGCGCGATCACCGGCTCGAAGGCGTTCAACTGCAGCTGGCCGCCCTCGACGGCCATCGTCACCGTCAGGTCGGCGCCCGCGACGGCGAACGCCACCTGGTTCACGACCTCGGGGATGACCGGGTTGACCTTGCCGGGCATGATGCTCGATCCCGCCTGCCGCGGTGGCAGGTTGATCTCGCCGAATCCCGCCTGGGGGCCGCTCGAGAGCAGCCGCAGGTCGTTGCTGATCTTCGAGAGCTTGATCGCGTTCCGCTTGAGGGACGAGGAGAACGACATGAAGGCGCCGGTGTCGCTCGTCGATTCGACGAGGTCCTCCGCGGTCTCGAGGTCGAGACCGCTGACCTCCCGCAGGTGGCGCAGCACCGCGCCCGAGTAGTCGGGGTGCGTCGTGATACCGGTGCCGATGGCCGTGGCGCCCATGTTGATCTCGTAGAGGAGGTAGGCGTTCTCGCGCAGACGGTGGTAGTCCTCCCCCAGCGTGGTGGCGAAACCGTGGAACTCCTGCCCGAGCGTCATGGGCACGGCATCCTGCAACTGGGTGCGGCCCACCTTCAGGACGTCGTGGAACTCGTCGGCCTTCTTCAGGAAGGCCTGACGCAGCAGGTCGAGCTCCTCGAGCAGCGACTGAAGGTCGAGGCCGAGACCCACCTTGATGGCCGTCGGGTACACGTCGTTCGTCGACTGGCTGCGGTTGGTGTGGTCGATGGGCGAGAGAAAGGCGTAGTCGCCCTTCTCGCGGCCGGCCATCTCGAGCGCGATGTTGGTGATGACCTCGTTCGCGTTCATGTTGGTCGAGGTCCCGGCGCCGCCCTGGATGACGCCCACGACGAACTGGTCGTGGAACTCGCCGTCGATGACACGCTGGGCCGCGTGGTCGATGAGGTCGGCCCGGGATGCCTCGAGGACGCCGATCTCCTTGTTGGCGCGCGCGGAGGCCTGCTTCACCATCGCGAGAGCGACGACGAGGTCGCGGTAGACCGAGATGGGTCGCATCGAGATCGGGAAGTTCTCGAGGGCTCTGGCGGTGTGGATGCCCCAGTAGGCGTCGGCGGGGATCTCCATCGATCCCAGGGAGTCGGTCTCGGTACGCGTCATCGCGTCAGATGCCATTGCGGTGTCCTTGTGGGTCACGGGGTGCGGGGATAGAACGAGCCTATCCCCGCACCCCGCGCACCTCAGCGGTTGACGCTCGACATGTCGGCGTACCGATCTCCGACGGGCGGCGCCACCTCGCTCAGTCGACGCACCTGGTCGTCCGAGAGCGCGAGTTCGGTGGCGCCGATGTTCTCGTCCACACGCTCGAGCTTGCGGGTACCCGGGATCGGCACGATGTCCTCACCCTGCGCGAGCAGCCAGGCGAGCGCCACCTGCGCCGGTGTCGCGTCCGCATCCCGCGCGACGCCTTCGATCACCTCCACGATCCGCAGATTGGCGGCGAGCGCGTCGCCCTCGAACCGAGGGTTGTTCCGGCGGAAGTCGTTCTCGTCGAGCTGGTCGACCGAGCGGATCTGACCTGTCAGGAAACCGCGACCGAGCGGCGAGTACGGCACGAAGCCGATGCCGAGCTCGCGCAGCACGGGCAGCAGCTCAGCCTCGGGATCGCGGGTCCAGAGCGAGTACTCGGTCTGGACGGCGGTCACCGGGTGCACGGCGTGGGCGCGTCGGATGGTCGCCACGGATGCCTCCGAGAGCCCGTAGGCGCGGATCTTCCCCTCGCTGATGAGCTCGGCCAGGGCACCGACGGTCTCCTCGATCGGGACCGCAGGGTCCATTCGATGCTGGTAGTACAGGTCGATGCGGTCGGTCTGCAGCCGGCGGAGCGACCCTTCGACGGAGAGCCGGACGTTCTCGGCGCTGCCGTCGAGGCCGGGCTCGTCGCCCGCCGTGTGGCGGATCGTCCCGAACTTCGTCGCGATCACGACCTCGTCGCGCCGTGCGGTTTCGGCGAGAGTGCGTCCCAGGAGTTCCTCGTTGGCGTAGGGGCCGTAGATCTCCGCCGTGTCGAGGAAGGTGACGCCGCGGTCCAACGCGCCGAGGATCGTGCGGGCTCCGCCGGCGTCGTCTTGCCCGGCGCCCGTATAGAAGGCGCTGATGCCCATGAGCCCGAGGCCGACGCGGCCGACCTCGGGACCGTTCGCGCCGAGTGTGGTGGTCTTCATGATGCGGTGATCTCCTTGTCGTAGATGTCGATCTTGTGGTCGATGGCGGCGAGGCTCATCGTGACCTCCTCGAGCCGGCGGCGGACGGCCTCCCGGTGCTCGACGAGCAGTCTGCGCCGCTCCGCGATCGTCGTGTCCCCCTCGCGCACGAGCTCCGTGTAGCGACGCATCGTGGCGATCGGCATCCCCGTCCACCGCAGCCGCGTGAGGAAGCGGATCCATGCGAGGTCCGCATCCGAGTAGCGCCGGTGGGTGGAGGAGGTCCGGTCCACGGGCTGCAGCATCAGTCCCGCGCGCTCGTAGTAGCGGAGGGTGTGCGCGCTGACGCCCGTGGCGTCAGCCGCTTCGGCGATCGATGCGCCCGCGGAGGTGGTGAGGAGGGACATGCCCTCACGGTAGGACTTCGAGTGCGCTCGAAGTCAAGAGGCTCACACAGGCTTACGGGAGAACGCCTCGAGTCGCTCCTCGGGCGTCAGGGCCGCCATCCGGGCCACCCATTCCGCCGAGAAGTAGTCACCCGTCGGAGCCTCCACGACCGGTACGACGGTGTGGGTGATCGTGTCCTCGTAGACGTGCACGAGATGGAAGGACTGACCGGCATCCATCCCGTTCACCTCGGTGGCGGGTCGCTGCAGGTTCATCGTGTAGCAGGTGGCCGATGCGACGCTCACGGGGATGCCCGCGAAGGTCCCCGACGTCGAGTAGTGGAGGTGACCGGCGAGGATGCCGCGCACGTCGGTGCCCGCGAGGACGTCGGCCAGTTCGTCCTGCTCCTGCAGCTCGAGGATGTCGAAGAACGGGATGTGGCTCGGGATGGGCGGGTGGTGCAGGGCGAGCAGCGTGCCGAGCGGCGCCGGCTCGGCGAGCACCTCGCGCAGCCAGTCGCGCTGCGCCGCGTCGACGAGCCCGTGGTGCCAGCCCGGGACAGTGGAGTCGAGCACGACGAGTCGGAGTCCGTCGAGGTCGTGCACGGCGGTCACCGGGGCCTCGGAGCCCGCCTCGTCGAGCAGTCCTTCGCGCAGGGCGGGCCGCTCGTCGTGATTGCCCGCCACCCACACCACCGGCGCGCCGAGGCGGGCGGCCATCGGTTCGACGAGCTCGCGGAGTCGGCGGTACGCGGCCGGCTCACCCAGATCGGTGAGGTCACCCGTGACGACGAGGGCGTCGGGACGGATGCCGGTGCGCTCGATGGCGGCGAGAGCCGCCGCGACACCGCCCGTGGAGTCGTAGGTGCCGCCCAGCGGACGGTCGCCCGCGAGCAGATGGGTGTCGCTCAGGTGGACGATCGTGCGGGAGGCGGGCGCGTGGCGGCCGAAGGTGACGGGCTGCATGCGGCCCAGCCTATTGACGGCCGCGGACGGACGCGCTCAGTGGTTGAAGAGGATCAGGAGGAGCCCGCCCAGGACGACGAGCCCGCATACCGCGAAGGCGGCGTACGCGCCGATCAGCGCGATGCGCTTCTGGATCGGGCTCAGCGGGTTCTTCTTCGCGGCCTTCTTGGCCGCCTTGGCGGCGCGCTTCTGCTCCTTCGGCGTCATGACCGTGAGGGCGTCGGTGAAGGTCGCCGGGATGACCACCGGGACCCGACCGGCCCGCACGAGCAGTCGGAGTCCGATCGCGTAGAACGCGACCACCGTCGAGGCGGCCAGGAGTGCCGCGACGAACACCTGGACGAAGGCGAGCCAGTTCACGTCGACGCTCATCGGGTCCCCTCCTCGTCGGAGGCGGATGCCGACTGGGCGACGCGCTGCTGACGTCGCGTGGGCGGCGGCTCCTCCGTCAGGTCGACGGCGGCACCCGAATCGGCCACCTCGCTGCTCATCGCGTTCGCCGCGGTGACCTCGTTGCGGCGCGACCGGAGGAAGATCGCGAGGACGACGGCGACAGCCACGACGGCGCCGATGATGACGCCGATCAGCTCGCCGGGACCCTCGCCGAAGATGTTCTCGAGCCCCACGATGAGGAGGGCCGCGAGCGCGCCCACGATGCCGGCTGCCGGCAGCGTGAGCACCCAGCCGACCGTGATCCGGCCAACGGTCCGCCACCTCACGCTCGAGCCGCGACGGCCGAGTCCCGACCCGATCACGGAGCCCGACGCGACCTGCGTCGTCGACAGGGCGAAGCCGAGAGCGCTCGAGGCGAGGATGGTCGACGCGGTCGACGCCTCCGCCGAGAAGCCCTGGGCGGGCTTGACGTCGGTCAGACCCTTGCCGAGCGTGCGGATGATCCGCCATCCGCCCATGTAGGTGCCCAGGGCGATGGTGAGGGCGCAGGCGAAGATGACCCACAGTTCGGGCTCGGACTGCGTCTGCCATCCGACCGTGATGAGAGCGAGAGTGATGACGCCCATCGTCTTCTGCGCATCGTTCGTGCCGTGCGCGAGGGCGACGAGCGACGAGGTGAAGATCTGTCCCCAGCGGAAGCCGTCGCGGCCGTCCGGCTTGTTGTCGTATCGACGGGTCACGGCGTACGCGATCTTCGTGGCGGCGAACGCGATGATGCCCGCCGTCAGCGGCGCGATCAGGGCCGGGAGGACAACCTTCGACAGGACGACACCGACGTTGATCGCGCTGACGGACGCCCCGACGATGGTCGCACCGATGAGCCCGCCGAAGAGCGCGTGCGACGAGCTCGAGGGGAGGCCGAGCAGCCACGTGAGCATGTTCCACGTGATGGCGCCGATCAGGCCGGCGAAGATGATCGCAGGGAAGATCGAGGGTGAGAGCTGATCCTCGCGGATCATGCCGCCCGAGATGGTCTTGGCGACCTCGGTCGACAGGAACGCTCCGACGAGGTTGAGGATGGCGGCCAGGAGCACAGCGACCTTGGGCTTCAGCGCGCCGGTCGCGATCGGCGTCGCCATCGCGTTCGCCGTGTCGTGGAAGCCGTTGGTGAAATCGAAGAAGAGTGCCAGTGCGATGACCAGGACGACGATGAGGGCTGCGGTCTCCACAGTTCGCTTTCCGTCGGGAATCGGGGGAACGGGTGCCGCGGCGATCGGCGTTGCGAACGAAAAGTTCACCCAGACGTCACCAGGGGTTCAATCGGGCCTGGGAAATCCTCGCACACGATCCGCCATGGCATAACCCGCGCGCGCCCGCGAGGGTCGGTTAGCGTGGTCGGGTGACCTCCGAAGCCGTGACACCGCCCGTCGCCGACCGCCGCCCGTTCACCCGCACGCACCACGGAGACGCCGTCTCGGACCCGTACGAGTGGCTGCGCGCAAAGGAGGACGAGACCGTCATCACGCACCTCGAAGCGGAGAACGCGTACACCGACGGCCGCACGGCGCACCTCGAGGGGCTGCGCGAGACGATCTTCGAGGAGATCAAGGGCCGCACCCTCGAAACGGACCTCTCCGTGCCTTCGCGCCGTGGGCAGTGGTGGTACTACGGGCGGACCGTGGAGGGCAAGCAGTACGGCATCAACTGCCGCGCTCCGATCGCGGACGTCGCCGACTGGACTCCCCCCGTGCTCTCCCCGGACGCCGAGGTCGTCGGCGAGCAGGTGCTCCTCGACGGAAACGTCGAAGCGGAGGGACACGAGTTCTTCTCCCTGGGCAGCCTCGACGTATCGAACGACGGCGCGCGCATGCTCTACGGCGTCGACGTCTCCGGTGATGAGCGGTACACCCTGCGGATCCGCGACCTCGAGACGGGCGACGATCTCGACGACGTGATCGAGAACACCTTCTCCGGGGCGGTCTTCTCCCCCGACGGCCGTCACGTCGTCTACACGACGGTCGACGACGCGTGGCGTCCCGACACCGTCTGGCTGCACGAAGTGGGGACGGATGCCGCATCCGACCGCGTCATCTTCACCGAACCCGACGAGCGGTACTGGGTCGGCGCCGGCTTCACGCGCAGCGACCGCTTCCTCGTCATCGGGGTGGGGTCCTCCATCACCTCGGAGGAGTTCCTCGTCCCCGCCGACGACCTCACGGCGGAGCCCCGATCGGTGTGGCCGCGCCGCGAGGGCGTCGAGTACTCGCTCACCCACGCGGTGGTCGACGGCGAGGACGTGCTCTACATCCTCCACAACGACGGTGCTTTGGACTTCGAGCTGGTGCGGGTAGCGGCATCCGACCCCACCGGGCAGCGGCACGTCGTGCTGCCGCACCAGCCGGGTCGGCGGTTGCTCGACGCGTCCGCCTACCGCGACTGGGCGGTCGTCGAGTACCGCCGCGAGGGCCTCGCCCGCGTCGGGATCCTCGACTACGCCACCGATGAGGTCACCGAGATCGCCTTCGACGAGCCGCTGTACGCCGCCGGGGCGAGCGGATCGTCGGAGTGGGCGCCCCCTGTCATCCGTCTCGGTTACGCCTCGTTCGTGACGCCCGGCACGGTGTACGACTACGTCGTGGCGACGGACGAGCTCCTGCTGCGAAAGAGCCAGCCGGTCCTCGGCGGGTACGACCCGGCCGACTACGGTCAGGAACGGGTCTGGGCGACCGCCGACGACGGCACGCGCGTCCCCGTTTCTCTCGTGTGGAAGCGGTCGTTCGGCGAACCGGGAGCAGCGCCCCGCCCCCTGCACCTCTACGGGTACGGCTCGTACGAACACTCCATCGAGCCCGGATTCTCGGTCGCCCGCCTGTCGATGCTGGACCGTGGCGTGATCTTCGCGATCGCCCACGTCCGCGGCGGTGGCGAGATGGGGCGCCAGTGGTACGAGGAGGGCAAGCTGCTGCACAAGCGGAACACCTTCACGGACTTCGTCGCCGTCGGCCGTCACCTCGTCGCCGAGGGGTACACCTCCCCCGACCGCCTGGTCGCGGAGGGCGGCTCCGCCGGCGGTCTGCTCATGGGCGCCGTGGCGAACCTCGCCCCCGACCTGTTCGCGGGCGTCCTCGCCGGCGTCCCGTTCGTCGACGCGCTGACGACGATCCTCGACCCGTCACTGCCCCTCACCGTGATCGAGTGGGACGAGTGGGGCGACCCCCTGCACGACGCGGATGTCTACGCCTACATGAAGTCGTACACCCCCTATGAGAACGTGCAGGCGGGTGCCCGGTATCCCCGCGTCCTCGCCGTCACATCGCTCAACGACACGCGTGTCCTCTACGTCGAGCCGGCGAAGTGGGTCGCGCGCCTGCGCGAGGTCGGTGCGGACGCGCTGCTCAAGTGCGAGATGGTCGCGGGTCACGGTGGTGTCAGCGGGCGGTACAACTCCTGGCGTGAGCGCGCATTCGAGCTGGCCTGGCTCCTCGACGTCCTGGGACTCGTCGAGTCGGACTGACACCGTAAGCGGGGCCGTGGGTACGATGCCCCCATGGCACCCGTTCCTCGCTACCGCGCGGCGGTCCGTATCGATCTCGACCTCGTATGCGCGCACCCCGACGACCTCGTCAGCGGAGTAGATGACGCGTCACGCATGTCCGCGTCATCGCTGGATGCCGAGGACGCACTGCTGTCGCTGATCGAGGTGTCCGTGACCGACGGGGCCCAGCACCTGGTGCGGATCGCCTCCACGAGCTCCTCGATCGTGGACTCGGAGTGGCAGGGCACGTCGGGGACCCTTCCCGAGGGCTCGTCGGACACCGCGCGGGTCGCCCGGGCCGGTGCGCGCCTGGCCGGCATCGACTGGGCGCTCGACGAGCTCTTCGGCGGTTCGACGAGTGAGGCCACGGCATCCGAGCTGCGTCAGCGGACGATCATCAAAGGTCTCGTCTGGAACGCCTCGGTCCTGGTCGTCGACTGCCTCTTCGACGACGTGCGGCAGCTCGCGGACGCGGCCGACGACCGATCCGCCTGGCGGGAGACGCATGTGATCTCGCAGCTGCCTCCGCAGTACGCCACGCACTACGACCGGGCGTTCGCGCAGAAGTTCCTCGCCGCCACGATCGAGGTGACCTCTCGACTGAGCGCCTCTCCGGTGTACCCGCCGACCGTGGCTCATGAGCTGGCGCTGAAGCTCGTGCTGGACGAGGCGGTGCGCAGCGCCGAGCGACTCACCGGCGACCTCCCGGAGGGCTGGCGCGAGCACCTGGACACCGTGCTGTTCCAGGATCTCGATGCGGAATCCCTCTTCGTCGACCAGGATGCGACCAGCAAGCGGGATGCCGCCACCGCGACACCTCCGTTGGACTTCGCCAGCTGGTTCATCCCGTACGCGCACGCCCCCGCCCCGGCCCCCTACGCGAGCGACGACATCAAGGAGCCGTCCCGCGGCTAGCACGAGCGGCTGCGTCAGGCAATTGTCAGTTTCGGTCGCCTGGATCCCGTAGCATTTTGATTCCCAGGGGGAGTACTCCACGACGGTCGGTTCGTCACTACGGGTGTGAAGACGCATCCCGGACCACCGGTCCCGAGCAATCGGGATGGAGAAGACTCTGGCGTCGTCCGTTCACGCCATCGAGGAGACTCCTGTGGAAATCACCCCTCTCGTCTGGGGCATCACGATCGCCGTCACGATCGCCTTCTTCGTCTACGAATTCTTCGCACACGTCCGCAAGCCGCATGAGCCGTCGGTCGGCGAGTCCGCTCGCTGGTCCGCCTTCTACATCGGTCTCGCGCTGATCTTCGGTGTCGTCATCGGCATCATCCCCGGGTGGGGCTGGGTCTACTCCGGCGAGTACTTCGCGGGTTACCTGACGGAGAAGGCGCTGTCCATCGACAACCTCTTCGTGTTCCTGATCGTCATGACGGGCTTCGCGGTGCCGAAGAAGTACCAGCAGAAGGTGCTGATGATCGGCATCGTCATCGCGCTGATCATGCGCGGTGCGTTCATCGCCGTGGGTGCCGCCCTCATCGAGAACTTCTCCTGGATCTTCTACATCTTCGGTCTGCTGCTTCTCTTCCTCGCCTACCGTCAGGCGTTCGCGCACGGCGAGTCCGACCCGGCCAACGGCAAGTTCATGCAGTTCGTGCGCCGCATCCTCCCCGTCAGCGACGAGTACAACAGCGACAAGCTCACGGTGAAGAAGAACGGCAAGCGGTTCGTCACCCCGATGCTGCTCGTCATCATCGCGATCGGTTTCGTCGACCTCATCTTCGCCGTCGACTCGATCCCCGCGATCTACGGCCTCACGAACGAGGCGTACATCGTGTTCACCGCGAACGCGTTCGCGCTCATGGGCCTGCGTCAGCTGTACTTCCTCATCGGCGGTCTGCTCGAGCGTCTCGTCTACCTCGCGCAGGGCCTGGCCGTCATCCTCGCCTTCATCGGCGTCAAGCTCGTGCTGCACGCGATGCACGTCAACGAGCTGCCGTTCATCAACGGGGGCGAGCCGATGCTGTGGGCTCCCGAGATCCCGATCTGGTTCTCGCTCCTGTTCATCGCGGCCACTATCGTCGTGGCCACGGTGGCGAGCCTCGCCAAGACGCGTCGCGACCGAGACCGGGAGCTCGCCGCCGGCGCACCGACCACGACCCCCTCCCCCGCAGAGACGAAGGAGCACCGCTGACCGATGGACAGCGATCATAGGATCCCGCCCACCGAGGGGACCGGACCCGTCGGAGTGATCCGATGAACGATCTGGCACTGAACATCGCCCTCGTCGTGGTGTTCGTCCTGGTGGGCGGGGTGTTCGCGGCGACCGAGATGGCGCTGGTGACCCTGCGGGAGAGCCAGATCAACGCGATCGCCGCGCGCGGAAAGCGCGGCGAGAAGGTCGCGGGCCTCGCCCGGAACCCCAATACGTTCCTCTCCGCGGTGCAGATCGGCGTCACGGTGGCGGGGTTCGCATCCGCCGCCTACGGTGCGACCTCCATCGCACCGTCGGTGGCGCCGCTCATCGAATCCTGGGGCGCCGATCCGGGACTGGCCCTGACGATCGCGACGCTGATTCTCACGTTGCTGATCGCCTACCTGTCGCTCGTGCTCGGGGAACTCGTGCCGAAGCGGCTCGCCATCCAGCGGAACGCCCAGTTCGCCTACGTCGTCGCGCCTGTCCTCGACGGGTTCGCGAAGGTCATGCGACCGGTCATCTGGTTGCTGTCGGTGTCGACGAACGCCCTTGTGCGTCTGCTCGGCGGCGACCCGCACAAGACCGGCGAGGAGCTCACCGATGAGGAGGTCCGCGACATCGTCGCGAGCCACGAGGGTCTCCCCGAGGACGAGCGACGCATCCTCGAGGACGTCCTCTCGCTGCGGGAGCGTCAGCTGAGCGAGGTCATGCGGCCGCGCCCCGACGTCACCTCCCTCGACGACAGCGCGACGATCGGCGAGGCCATCTCTGCGGTGCACGAACTGCCGTTCTCGCGGTATCCCGTCGCCGACACGTCCATCGACGACATCGTCGGCTTCGTGCATGTCCGCGACCTGTTCGAGGCGGCCTCGGATGCGGCGGCCCCCTTGTCGAGCATCGTCCGGCCGATCCCGTACTTCCCGTCGACGGCGCGTGTCCTCCCGACACTGACGAAGATGCGGGCGGAGGGACATCAGATCGCGGTCGTCGTCGACGAATACGGCGGCACGGACGGCATCGTGACCCTCGAGGACCTCGTCGAGGAGGTCGTCGGTGAGATCTTCGACGAGTACGACGACGCGGTCGCTCCCGTGAGCGATCGCGAGATCATCGACGGGCGCCTCAATCTGCAGGACTTCTCCGAGGCGACGGGGATCACGCTCCCCCGCGGCGCCTCGGACACCGTCGCCGGATTCGTGACCGAGCAGCTCGGCCGCCTCGCGGTCGTGGGCGACACGATCGAGGTCGACGGCGCGACGATCCAGGTGACCGCCATGGATCGCCGCCGCATCGCCGAGGTCCGCGTCACGCCTCGCGAGGCCGAGACGCCGGTCGCCTGAGCCGGAGCCGCCCGACTCGCTCGACCCTCGCGAAAGGTCGAGCGAGCGGGTAGCGTCATCCCCTAGACGAGCTGAGCGCGGTGGGGACCTGCGCTGCTCGCGACTTCTTGGGGGAAGACATGACGAGCACGTCGACCGTCCGGCGCGCAACCGATCCGGCGCTCGCTCGCACCATCCCGTCGCTCGACGGCATCCGGGCGTTGGCGGTGCTCTGCGTGATCTGGGGTCATGGCGCGGTCACGCTCCCGCAGACGGACCTGGTGACGTTCCTCCGGGCGAATCTGCCCGGAGGGTATTTCGGCGTGCAGGCGTTCTTCGTCCTGTCCGGGTTCCTGATCACGACACTGCTCCTGCGCGAGAGAGGCAAGACCGGGCGCATCTCGCTGCCCGGGTTCTACCGCCGACGCGCCTACCGCATTCTGCCCGCCCTGTTCGTCTTCCTCGGGGTCGTCGTCGTCCTGGTGGCGACGGGGGTGATCGACGGCGTCGGGCCGCGCGACATCATCAGTCCGGCCCTTTTCCTGCGGGACTACTGGCCGCTCGACGGTGCATGGTGGACGGGGCACACCTGGTCGCTGAGCGTCGAGGAGCAGTTCTACGTCCTCTGGCCGCTCGCCGTCATCCTCATGCCCCGTCGTGTCGCCGTGAAGGTCCTGGTCGTCGGCGTACTGATCTCGCCGTTCGTGCGCATCGGGACCTACCTCCTCCCGTTCGTGCCGGAAGGCGGGGTGACGTACATGTTCCACACCCGGGCGGACGCGCTGATGATCGGATGCCTCCTGGCCTACGGCGCGGGCGAGCGCTGGTTCGAGCGCCTCACCGATTGGGTGTTCGCCCGCCACCTGCAGTGGGCGGTCGTCGTGTGGCTCCCGCTGTCGTGGGCCCTGACGTCGCGGCTCGAAGGCGTGTGGATGTACACGGTCGGGTACGTCGGTGACGCTCTCGCCGTGGCGCTCGTCATCGTGTGGATGATGCGAGCACCGGCATCGCCCTTCGGACGGTTCCTCAACTGGCGCCCCGTCGTGCACGTCGGGCTGATCTCGTACAGCCTGTACCTGTATCAGCAGCTGTTCATGACCAACCACAACACGACGTGGTTCGGCGGGCTCACACTCGGGGGCCTCGCCGCCCTGCTCCTGGCCGCGGAGGCGTCGTATTGGCTCGTCGAGCGCCCGTTCCTGCGCCTGCGCCTGCGGCGCGAGCGCGCGAAGGCGAAAGCACAGGCCGTCGACGCTTCGTGACCGGACGCTCGAGGACGCGAACCTGCGACCTCCGCCTCGACAGGACGACACGACGCACCGTCGGAGTGCCGGCTACAGGACTTGAACCTGCAACCCCCGTATTACAAGTACGGTGCGCTACCAATTGCGCCAAGCCGGCAGAGGGCCCAGTCTATCCGGGCCGCGGCCGTCACTCCGCAGGCTCGGTCGGCGTCGGCGTCGGCGTCGACGTCTCGGCGGGTGCGGTCGGCGTGGGAGTCGGGGTCTGCTCGGTGTAGAACGCGTCGCTGGCGCTCGTCAGCACGAACTGCGAGAACTCCGCGGCATCCGACAACGCACCCATGTAGGGCTGGCCGTTGACGAGGATCATCGGCGTCCCGGTGAGCTCCAGACCGTCCGTGTCGGGGATGCCGGCGATGGCCCGCTCCGTGGCATCCTTCGCCCACTCGGTGAAGTCGCCGTCCTCGATGCAGGATCGCAGCTTCTCGGGATCGCTCGCGCCCACGGCCTGCGCGAGGTCGGCGAGCTCGACGTCGGAGAACCCGTCGGTGTCCATCGCGGGCTGCCGCGTGAGGAGCTCGGTGTTGTACGCGAAGAACACGCTCTCGTCGTGCGTCGCGACGCAGGCCGCCGCAGCGGCGGCGCGGAGCGAGTACTTCGTGCCGTTCGACTTCGCCGTGAGCATCGACACGGGGTGGTAGCTGAGCGTCGCCGCGCCCTGATCCACCCACGTGGTGAGCTGGTCGACGTTGGCCAGCTGCCACTCGCGGGCACCCGGCGAGAGGTAGTCGACGTAGACGCGGATGTCGACGGGGGCAGCCGTGGCGGATGCCGTGGGCGCCGGCGTCGCCGCCTTGTCCGAACCCGGGGTCGCCTCGACGGCGCTCTCGTCGATGACACCCTGGTCCGCCGAGACCCCGGTGACGTCACTGACGGCGAAGCCGTCGGAGGTCGCCGTGCTCGGCGTCAGGTCACGGCCGCCCATCGTCGAGGTGACCGACCACACGACCACCATCGCCACGGCCGCGACGGCAGCGGTGGCGAGCACGCCCAGCGAGACGCGTCGCGCGATGCGTGCGCGCGACTGACGGACATGGACGCGCTGCGCCTTCTCGCGTACGGCCTCGCGGCGGTCGGTCGCGGATGACGGAGTGTCGCCGGAATCGGTGGACATGGAACCTCGGGAAGATCTGTGGTGGCCGAACGGCCCGGCGCTCGGGGGTGGCGCACGGTCCGATGTTAGCCAGACGCGCTGGAAAAAGGCTGACGAGACCGCATCCCCTCGCACGCCGCACCCGTGCCATACTGAACACGCACCCGATGGCGGGTGTGCGGGGTCGTCCCCCGCTCGCTTCACTACGGATCGTCCGGCACGTACCTGCCGGTGAAGGAGAAGAAACAATGGCGTCCGTCACGTTCGACAACGCAACCCGTCTGTACCCCGGTGGAACCCGCCCCGCGGTCGACAAGCTCAACCTCGAGGTCGCCGACGGCGAGTTCCTCGTCCTGGTCGGCCCGTCCGGCTGCGGTAAGTCCACCTCGCTCCGCATGCTCGCGGGTCTCGAAGAGGTCAACTCCGGCTCGATCCGCATCGGCGATCGCGACGTCACCGACGTCCCGCCGAAGGACCGCGACATCGCGATGGTCTTCCAGAACTACGCGCTGTACCCGCACATGACCGTCGCCGAGAACATGGGCTTCGCGCTCAAGATCGCCGGTGTCGGCAAGGAGGAGCGCGCCGCTCGCGTCCTCGAAGCCGCCAAGCTCCTCGACCTCGAGCAGTACCTGACCCGCAAGCCCAAGGCCCTCTCGGGTGGTCAGCGTCAGCGTGTCGCCATGGGTCGCGCCATCGTCCGTCAGCCCCAGGTCTTCCTCATGGACGAGCCGCTGTCGAACCTCGACGCCAAGCTCCGCGTCCAGACCCGTACGCAGATCGCGTCGCTGCAGCGTCGCCTCGGCGTCACCACCGTCTACGTCACCCACGACCAGACCGAGGCCCTCACGATGGGTGACCGCATCGCGGTCCTGAAGGACGGCATCCTGCAGCAGGTCGGCACCCCGCGCGACCTGTACGAGAAGCCCAACAACGTGTTCGTCGCCGGCTTCATCGGCTCGCCCGCCATGAACCTGTTCCCCGCGGACCTCGCCGAGGGCGGCATCCAGTTCGGCACCGAGGTCGTCCCGCTCGACCGCGACACCGTCGGCCGCGCCAACGGCAGCCAGGTCACCGTGGGTGTGCGCCCCGAGGACATCGAGGTCGGCCCCGCCGACGGCCGCGGCCTCGCGGTCCAGGTGGACCTCGTCGAGGAGCTCGGCGCGGACGGCTACCTCTACGGCCACACCGAGATCAACGGCAAGCGCACCGACGTCGTCGCCCGTGTCGACGGCCGCAACCACCCGAACGCGGGCGAGACGGTCACCCTGGCCGCCAAGCCGGGTCACGTCCACGCGTTCGACCTCGAGTCGGGCGACCGCCTCAACGACAAGCCGGTCGTCTCGGCCTGATCGTCATCATCAGCAGGACCGCGGCGCGGGAAGGTCTCCGGACCTCCCGCGCCGCGGCGCGTCAGCCGGAGGTCACCGCGTGGTCCATTCCCTGAGCATCACCGCCAGCAGCGTCGACGCAGGGCTCCTCGCCCTGCCGTGGTCGACACCGCTCGGCGAGTGGCCGAGCGACGCGATCGTCTCCCTCCCCAAGGGCCTGTCGCGACACCTCGTGCGCTTCGCGAGCCTGTCGGGCAGGGTCATCGCCGTCAAGGAGACGACGGCGGAGATGGCCCGCCGCGAATACGAGATGCTCGGCTCCCTCGGCCGGCTCGATGTCCCGTGCGTCAGCCGGGTCGCGGTGATCGACGGGCGGCGGACACCGAAGGGCGAGCCCCTTCCCGCCGCTCTCGTGACGGCGCATCTGCGCTTCTCGCTCCCCTACCGGGCCCTGTTCACCCAGGTGCTGCGGCCCGACACCGCGACCCGTCTGGTCGACGCGCTGGCGGCGCTGCTCGTGCGGCTCCACAACGTCGGCTTCTTCTGGGGCGACGTGTCCCTGTCGAACACCCTCTTCCGACGGGATGCCGGGGCGTTCGCCGCCTACCTGGTCGATGCCGAGACGGGCGAACTCCACGAGGGCGGCCTGACCCGCGGTCAGCGCGAGCACGACCTCGATGTCGCCCGGACGAACATCGCCGGCGAGATCATGGACCTCGAAGCGGGCGGTCGCCTCGAGGGCGGCGTGGACGCGGTCGCGATCGCCGACGGGATCATGTCGTCGTACCGCTCCCTGTGGAGCGCGCTCACCGAGACGGAGACGTTCGCGGCGAACGAGACCTGGCGCATCACCGAACGCGTGCAGCGCCTCAACAGCCTCGGCTTCGACATCGGCGAGATGTCGATGGACGAGACCGCCGACGGCACGAAGGTGCTGATCCAGCCCAAGGTCGTGGATGCCGGCCACCACCAGCGTCGTCTCCTGCGGCTGACGGGGCTCGACGTGGAAGAGAACCAGGCTCGCCGCCTGCTCAACGACATGGACGAGTTCGCCGCCCGCGTCTCGCGGTTGGGCAGCGATGAGGAGATGGTCGCGCACGAGTGGCTCACGCGCGTGTTCGAGCCGGTCGTCAAGGCGATCCCGTGGGAGCTGCGCGCCAAGCTCGAGCCCGCCGAGGTGTTCCATCAGGTGCTCGAGCACCGGTGGTACATGTCGCAGGCGCGCGGGAAGTCCATCCCGATCGCCGAGGTGCTCTCGTCGTACATCGACGACGTCCTCCGTCACCGCCGCGACGAGGCGACCGTCATGGGTCCCCCGACGGAGACGATGGCGGTGCCGGTCGTGACGGCCGACCTCCCGCTGCCCGACGAGGACGAGGACGATCAGGTCGACTGGCGCGACCTCGTCTGAACGGGCTCAGTAGCCGACGGTGAACCGTTCGTTGCGGTGCTTCGGCGACTCGATCTCGTCCAGCACGGCGATCGCGAAGTCGGCACCCGAGATGAAGGATTCGCCGTTCTCGTCGGTGACGATGACCTCGCCGCCGTCGCGGTACGACCCGGTCCGCTCCCCCGGCGCCCACGCGCCGAACCCGCCCGCAGGGTGGATGTAGAACCATTCCCGCCCGGTGGTGTCGGCCTGGAGGTCCTCGAGGATCCCGATGGCCTCCATGGCTTCGGGCTTGATCTCCTCGGGGAAGCCGCTGTCGATGACGCGGGGACCGCCGGGCGCGACCAGGCTGCCGCCGGCGCCGCCGATGACACCGACGCGCACGGACAGCGGCAGATCGCGGATGACCTCGGTGACGGCATCCCGCATCTTGCCGACCATGTCGCCACGCGGAGACGTCGCGAACACGACCACCTCGACACCCTCGAGCTCCGCGACGAGAGCGGGCGCGTCGAGGAGGGTGCCCTCTACGTAGGTGGCACCGTCGACCCGCTCGGTCGGCACCTTGCGGGCGACGGAGACGACGGTGTGGCCGCGGCCGACGGCCTCGGCGAGGATGTGGCTGCCGGCGTAGCCGGTGCCACCGATCACGGCGATACGGGTCATGGGGTGTCCTTTCGCTGTCGGTGACGCCAGTCTGGCGCGCGATTCTATGGTCGGGCTATCACTCCGATGCCGCGCGCAAGGTCGCGACCTGATAGAGGGCGACGGATGCCGCGATGCCGGCGTTCAGGGACTCGGTCGCCGCGTTGATCGGGATCGACACGATCTGGTCGCAGGTCTCGGTGACCAGACGCGAGAGCCCCTTGCCCTCCGAACCGACCACGATGACCACCGGGCGGTCGGCCAGCTGCAGGGCCGGCAGCGACACGTCGCCGCCGCCGTCGAGCCCGAGGATGAAGACGCCCTGCTTCTTGAACTCCTTGAGCGTCGTCGTGAGGTTCGGGGCGATCGAGACGGGGATGCGGGCGGCCGCACCCGCGCTCGTCTTCCACGCGGCGGAGTTGACGCCCGCGGAGCGGCGCTGCGGCAGGATGATCGCCTGACCGCCGAACGCGGCGGTGGACCGGATGATCGCGCCGAGGTTGCGGGGGTCGGTCACGCCGTCGAGCGCGACGAAGAGCGGAAGCTGACCGCGGTCGATGACCTGCTCGAGCAGGTCCTGCGGGTGCGCGTACTCGTAGGGCGGCACCTTGAGTGCGACACCCTGGTGCACACCGTCGAAGCCGGCCATGCGGTCGAGCTCCTGACGCGTCACCTCGAGGACGGGGATGTCGCGGTTCGTCGCGATGGAGAGCATCTCCTTCACGCGGTCATCCATCTCGACGCGCTGCGCGATGTAGAACGCCGTCGCCGGGATCTTCGCGCGAAGCGCCTCGAGGACGCTGTTGCGCCCGGTGACCGTCTCGGTGTCGTCACCGGACTTCGCCTTGGGCGCGCGACCTCCGGTGGTCTGTCGGATCTGGGGCTTGCCGCCGGCGGCGACGAAGCGCTCCTTGGCGGCCTTTCGCTTGCCGGCGGGGTGCCAGGCGCGATCCTCGGCCTTTGGTGTCGGGCCGCGACCTTCGAGCGAGCGCTTGTTCTTGCCGCCGGATCCCTTCGTGGGACCCTTCTTGCCGCGTCCGGCGGACGGATTGCCTGGCTTAGCCATTGTTCAAACTCCAATGGGTCCCCTCGGGACCGTCTTCGAGGACGACGCCGGCCGCCGCGATGGCATCGCGGATACGGTCGGCTGCCGCCCAGTCCTTCGTCGCGCGGGCCTCCGCGCGCTGGTCGATCATGGTGCTGACGAGGGCGTCGAGCGCGGCCGAGGCGGCCTCGTCGCCCTCGACCTTCCACTGCGTCGAGGTCGGGTCGATTCCGAGCAGGCTCGTCATCTGCCGGACCTGCCACGCGGCGATCGCCGCCGACTCGTCGTCGTCCGCATCGATCGCGACGTTGCCGCGGCGCACGGTCTCGTGGATGACGGCGAGCGCCTGCGGGACGGAGAGGTCGTCGTCCATCGCCTCCGCGAAGGCAGCCGGGATGACGAACACCTCCTCGATGTCGGAGTCCGCCTCGGACGCGCCGTGAGGAGGCTTCGCGGCCCACGTGAACGGGCTGGGGCGTCGTTCCGCACGCTCGAGGAACGAGCGGATGCGGCCGAGTGCGGCATCCGCTTCGGCGAACGTCGACGACGACAGGTCGAGGTTCGAGCGGTAGTGGGCGGCGAGCAGTGCATACCGGACCACGAGCGGGTCGTACTCGGCGAGGACGTCCACGGCGAGGAGGAAGTTGCCGAGCGACTTCGACATCTTCTGGTCGCCGACCGTCACGAGCCCGTTGTGCACCCAGTAGCGGGCGAACGCGTCGCCGGCCGCCGTGGACTGCGCGAGCTCGTTCTCGTGGTGGGGGAAGCGCAGGTCGAGCCCGCCGCCGTGGATGTCGAACGCGGGGCCGAGGTACCGCCGGCTCATCGCCGAGCACTCGATGTGCCACCCGGGGCGGCCGGATCCCCACGGCGACGCCCACGAGGCGTCCGCCGGTTCACCCTCCTTCGCGCCCTTCCAGAGCGCGAAGTCGCGGGGGTCGCGCTTGCCGCGCGGATCGGCGTCGGTGGCGGACTCCATCGCGTCGACGGACTGGCGGGTGAGCGACCCGTACTGCGGCCAGGAACGCACGTCGAAGTACACGTCGCCCGCCGCGGCGTACGCGTGGCCAGCCTCGATCAATCGCTCGATGAGCTCCTGCATCTGCGGGATGGATGCCGTCGCCCGCGGCTCGTACGTCGGGGGCAGGATGCCGACCGCGGCATACGCGCGCGAGAACTCGAGCTCCATCCGGTAGGCCAGTGCCCACCACGGCTCGGCGTCGGTCGCGTTCGCGAGCACCTTGTCGTCGATGTCGGTGACGTTGCGGACGAAGGTGACCCGCCCGAACCGGTGGATGAGCCACCGGCGGAGGACGTCGAAACTCAGCGCGGCGCGGACGTGGCCGATGTGCGGACCCGACTGGACCGTCGGTCCGCAGACGTACATCGTGACGTTCTCGGGATCGGCGGGCGCGAAGTCGCGCAGCGCCTGAGCCTGGGAGTCGTAGAGCCGAACCGTCACCGGTCCATGCTACCGGCGGGTGGCGAAGGCACCCGCGTCGAGACGGTAGAAAGGACGGGTGCTGCATCTGCTCGCCGTCCTCGCCGCCGCGCTGCTGTTCGGGACGACGGGAACCGCGAACGCCCTCGGCCCGGACGACGCCTCCACCCTCTCGGTCGGCGTGGCGCGGATGGTGATCGGCGGCGTCGGACTCGCCGCGCTTGCCTTCACCCTCGCCGCCCGCCATCGTCGTCGCGCACCCGCCCGCCCGCGCCTCGCGCTCACATGGGGGACGCTCGGCCTCATGGCCCTAACGGGTGCCGCAATCAGCCTCTACCAGCCGCTCTTCTTCCTCGGCACGGAGACGAACGGCGTCGCCGTGAGCACCGTGATCGCCCTGGGGTCCGCCCCCGTCCTCGCCGGAATCCTCGAGTGGCTGATCTCGCGGCGGGTTCCGTCGTGGCTGTGGATGGCGGCGACCGCCCTCGCCGCCGCGGGTGTCGTGCTCCTGGGCGTCGGCGGAGGCTCGGGCAGCGGCGGCGTCGACGGCCTCGGTCTCGCGGCCGCCGTGGGGGCCGGCGCCTGCTTCGCCGTCATCGCGAACGTGCAGCGCCGGCTCCTGGACCAGGGCTGGGACGCCTTCACCGTCGTCGGGTCCATGGGGGTCGGCGCCGCCATCCTGTGCGCCGCCGCAATCCCGTTCGTCGACCTGAGCTGGGTGACGACGCCCTCCGGGCTCGCGATGGCACTCTGGCTCGGTCTCGTGACGATCTCGGTCGCCTATGTCCTGTTCACCTGGGGGCTGCAGGGCTTGACGGCGGCGACCGCGGCGACCCTGACGCTCGGCGAGCCGCTCACCGCTACGGTGCTCGGGGTGACGGTGCTCGGCGAGGCCCTCTCACCCCTCGCGGTGGCGGGGCTCGTCGTCCTCGCCGCCGGTCTTGTGACGCTCGCCTGGGGATCCCGGCGGCCCCGCGATCCCGCTCCCTTCGCCGTGGAGGCCTGACATGCCCGCTCCCCTCGACATCCGCGTGGACGACCTGACGAGCGAGGCCAGCATCGGTCTCGTGCGACAGCACCTCGCCGGCATGCATGCGCAGACCCCCGCCGAGAGTGTGCACGCGCTCGACGTGGCCGCGCTGCGGCATCCGTCGGTCACCGTCTGGTCGGCCTGGCGCGACGGCGAGATCGCCGGGATCGGCGCCCTCGCTCGGCTCGACGACGAGGACGGGGAGCTGAAGTCGATGCGGGTCGTCGACGCGCATCTCGGGACCGGTGTCGGGCGGGCGATCCTGCGCCACATCCTCGAGGCGGCACGCGCCGCAGGCCTCACCCGCGTGTGGCTGGAAACCGGCTCGGATGCCCCGTTCCTCGCGGCACGAACGCTTTACGCGAGCGAGGGCTTCGACGAGTGCGCACCCTTCGGGAGCTACCGGCCCGACCCGGCGTCGACCTTCATGACGCGCGCGCTCTGACCGGTACGGTCAGGCCGCAACCACGACGGCGACCGCGAACGCGGCGACGCCGTCACCCGTGCCCGTGAAGCCCAGACCGTCCGTCGTCGTCGCCGAGACCGAGACCGGCGCTCCCAGCGCCTCGGACAGCACGCGCTCCGCCTCCGTGCGGCGAGCCGCGAACCGCGGACGCTTCGCCTGCACCTGCACGCTGACGTTGCCGATACGCCATCCCGCCTCGCCGACGAGGGCGCGCGTCCGCGCGAGGAACGCCGGGGCATGGGCGCCGGCGTACTCGGGCTGATCCGTGCCGAAGTGGGTGCCGATGTCACCCAGACCCGCGGCCGCGAGGACCGCGTCGACGATCGCGTGCGCGACGGCATCCCCGTCCGAGTGACCGTGCAGCCCCTGCTCCCCCGGCCACTCGAGTCCGGCCAGCCAGAGCGTGCCGTCGCCGCCGAAGGCGTGGACGTCGGTCCCGACACCCACGCGCGGGATCGCGACCGAGGGGGCGCGCGTCACCGACGGGAGAGGTGCCACGAGCCCGCGGGCGCGGTCGAGATCGGCGACCGTCGTGATCTTGAATGCTCGCTCGTCGCCGGCCACCGTTCGCACGATGGTGCCCGCCTCCTGCAGCAGGGCGGCGTCGTCGGTGTGGTCGGCCGCGGCATCCTGGTACGCGGCGTCGAGCACGGCCCGGCGGAAGCCCTGCGGCGTCTGCGCCGCAGCGAGGACCGATCGATCCACGGGAGCGACGACCGTGTCGGCATCGACGTGCTTGAGGGTGTCGATGACGGGGAGGACGGGGATGACGGCATCCGACCCCGCGGCGACGGCGTCGATCACTCGGGCGAACACCTCGGGCGGGGTCAGTGCACGAGCAGCGTCGTGCACGAGGACGACCTCGACGTCGGGCCAGACGGCGCCGAGGCCGGCGGCGACCGACGCCTGCCGAGTCGCTCCGCCGGCGACGACCGAGACCAGGTCGACGCGGTCGCCGGCGGCTTCGTGCGCCTCGGTCGTCGCATCGCCGACCCGGTCTTCGGGGGCGACGACGACGACCTGCGCCTGCGGTGCCGCGAACACGCCGTGCAGCGCGTGGCGGAGGATCGTGTGCGCATCGATCCCCACGAAGGCCTTGGGCGCCTCCGCCCCCAACCGCGTCCCCGACCCGGCGGCGACGACGACGACGGCAACGCGCGGAACGGGGATGAGGCTCATGCCTCCGAGCGTACCCAGGCGCGCGCCGGCGAGCGGCGTCGGAGGAGGAAGACCGCGGCCGCGAGCAGGACGGCGCCGCCGACGGCGATCGGAAGGTCGAGGAACCACTCCATGACCGCGAACGGCGGCACGAAGGCGCAGACCCATGCGACGACGACGACGATCCGCGGAGGCGTCGGCCCGAGTGCGCCCAGGGCTTCCCAGCGCACGATCGCGAGCGACAGGGCGAGCAGGACGCCCAGCACCACGACGAAGAGGATCGGCCGCGACCACCACCACGCCTCGGACGCGGGCGTCGGCGCAGCGCCCGGGATGAGCAGGCTCAGGCCGGTGAGCGCCAGCATCACCGGCAGATGCCAGAGGTAGATCGTCATCAGCCGCGAGCCGAGCACGAAAACGATGCCCTGCATCGCGCGGAGCGCCATCAGGCGCGCGAGCACAGGCTTGAGCAGACGCAGCAGGCACGCCTGCGCGATGCCGAGGACCACGAGCGGCACCGTCGGCGGATTGAGGTTGCCGAGCATGCTCGTCGAGTACGGTCCGACGGCCGTGAGCGGCCACAGCAGCAGATAGCAGGCGGTCGCGACCGCGAGAAGGGTGAGCGGATGCCGCCGGTCGAACCATCCGTCTGCGTACCAGAACCCGAACTGCTGCACGAGCGGCCAGACGAACAGCAGATTCAGGAGACCGATCTCCTCGACGCCGGTGCCGAAGCGCGCGACGTCGACCAGCATCGCGCCGAGGGCCAGGACGACGAGCGTCGCCGTCGGACGGCGCGCGTGACAGGCGGCGAGGAACGGAACGGCGGCCTGGCACAGGAGATAGGCCGCGAGGAACCACAGCGGCGAGCCCGCGCCCACCGCGGCATCCGCCACGAGCTGCTCGGGCAGACCCGCCGCTGTCGCGACACCGAGGACGACGGCGAAGAACACGAAGAGGGGCAGCGCGGGCTGCGCGAGGCGGAGCGTGCGCGTGCGGATGAATCCCTCGGCATCCCCGCCCTTCGCCGTCCACGACCGCCAGCCCGTCGCCGCAGCGAACCCGCCCACGACGAAGAACAGCGGCATGATCTGACCGACCCACGTCGCGGCGTCGAACCACGGCTGCTCCTCGGCGGGTCGCGAAGCGACGAGACCGCCATCGGGTCCGGGCCCGATGCCCACCTGCACGAGGTGGACGACGATGACGAACAGGACGCAGACGACCCGGGCGAGGTCGAGCGTCAGATCGCGACGCGAGAGGTCGACGGCGACGGGAGCGGCGCGAGTGGTCACGGGCTCATCATGGCGCGCGCATCCACACGCCGCACGCCTCGCATCCCGCGGACAACGAAGAACGGCCGGCTGAGCAGCCGGCCGTTCTGTCGATGCCTCAGGAGGCGAGGACCTCGTCGAGGACGGTGGACGCCTTGTCCTCGTCGGCCTTCAGGGCCAGGGCGATCTCGGAGATGAGGATCTGCCGCGCCTTCGCGAGCATCCGCTTCTCACCGGCCGACAGGCCGCGGTCCTGGTCGCGGCGCCAGAGGTCGCGCACGACCTCACTCACCTTGATGACGTCACCCGACGCGAGCTTCTCGAGGTTCGCCTTGTAGCGGCGCGACCAGTTGGTCGGCTCCTCGGTGAAGGGAGCGCGCAGTACATCGAAGACCTTCTCGAGCCCGTCTTTGCCGATCACGTCGCGGACGCCCACGAGATCGACGTTGTCCGCGGGAACCTCGATGATGAGATCGCCCTGCGTGACGTTGAGCTTCAGGTATTTCTTCGTCTCTCCCTTGATGACGCGATCCTTGACCTCGATGATGGTCGCAGCGCCATGGTGCGGATAGACGACGGTTTCGCCAACCTCAAAAAGCATGCAGTTGTGTCCTTTCGGCAACCTCCAGAATACCACAGGCGACATACGCTAGAGTTCGCCGCCCTCCCCCGCCCGGTCGCGACGTCACGACCCCATAGGATGAGAGTGCCGCCGTTCGTGTCATCTGGAGGATCCGTGAAATCGCGTCTCATCGCGTCCCTCGCCCTGGGCGCCGCCGTCGTTCTGGGAACCACGGGCTGCAACATGCTCGCGCCGCAGGCGACGACGATCCAGTACTCGGCCTCGGACGGGGTCAACGTCCCCGACTCCGGCCCGCTGCTGGTCCGCAACGCGATGATCATCGCGAACGAGGACGGAAGCCTCGGCAACCTCATCGCGGGCATCGTGAACACCACGGACGAGGACCTGGTCCTCAACGTCTCGATCGCCGACCAGCCGCAGCGTGTCAACGTGCCCGCGAACAGCACCGTCAGCCTCGGGGTGACGACCGCACCGCTCACTTTCGACGACACCGGCAAGCCGGGCTCCGACGTCGACGCGTCCTTCCAGTCGGGCGAGGGCGAGGGTGTCCGCGTCGCCGTCCCGATCCTGGACGGCACGCTCCCGTACTACACGGAGTTCGTCCCGACGCCCGCGGCGACGCCGGCCGGCTGACCTCCCCGACGACGACGAAGGCCCCCACCCTGCGGTGGGGGCCTTCGTCGTTCGCGACCGGGACTCAGGCCTCGAATCGGTAGCCGAGTCCGCGCACCGTCAGCAGCATGACCGGGTCGCTGGGGTTCGTCTCGATGCGCGAGCGGATGCGCTTGATGTGCACATCGAGCGTCTTGGTGTCGCCGAAGTAGTCGCTCCCCCACACACGATCGATGAGCTGGCCGCGGGTGAGCACGCGGCCCGCGTTGCGCATGAGGAGTTCGAGGAGCTCGAACTCCTTGAGGGGCATCGAGATCTCCTTGCCGTCGACGGAGACAGTGTGACGATCGATGTCGAGCGTGACGCGACCCCCCTGGATGATCCGGTCGTCGACGTCCAGCTCGTCGGTGTCCGCCCGGCGCAGCACCGCACGCATCCGCGCGAGCAGCTCACGGGAGGAGTACGGCTTCGTGATGTAGTCGTCGGCGCCCAGCTCGAGCCCCACCACGATGTCGACCTCGCTGTCCTTCGCGGTCAGCATGATGATCGGCACCTTGGAGGTCTGCCGGATGACCCGGCACACCTCGGTCCCCGGCATCCCGGGCAGCATCAGGTCGAGCAGGACGATGTCGGCCCCCCGCGACGAGAAGGCGTCGAGGGCGACACCGCCGTCCTCGGCGATCTCGACCTCGAACCCCTCCCGACGCAGCAGGTAGGCGAGGGGGTCGGCGAGGTCGGGTTCGTCTTCGACGATCAGGACTCGGGTCATGAGGCTTTCCTTCGGCTGGGCGCGTTCGCGCCGGTCTTCTTCTTGGGCTTACGACGCGTCGACGTGTCGACGGTGACGAGCGGGAGGCGGATGGTGAACGTCGACCCGCGACCGGGCCGGGACCAGAGGTCGACCGAGCCGCCGTGACGCTGCACGGCGTGCTTGACGATCGCGAGACCGAGTCCTGTGCCGCCGGTGCGCCGCGAGCGCGCCTGGTCCGCGCGGTAGAAGCGCTCGAAGATCCGCTGCTGATCGTCTTCGGGGATGCCGATGCCGTGATCGGCGACCGCGATCTCGACCGCGCCGTCCGCCTCGCGCACCCCGACACCCACCTGCGCGCCCGCCGGCGAGTACGCGATCGCATTGGCGAGGAGGTTGCCCACCGCCTCGACGAGGATCTGCCGATCGCCGCGGACGAACAGTCCGCGGTCGCCCCCGCGGGCGACGGTGATGTCGGCCGACTCGGCGGTGACCGCCAGCGAATCGATCGCCGAACGGACCACCTCGTCGACGGAGACATCGCGCATCTCGGCGATCTCGTCGGCGGACTGCAGCCGCGAGAGGTTCATGATGCGCGAGGTCAGCTGGCCGAGCCGCGTGGCCTCGGCGCTCAGCCGCCGCACGAAGTGGCGGACCTGTTCGGGATCGTCGGCAGCCGACTCGATCGCCTCGGCGAGGAGCGTGACCGCGCCGACCGGCGTCTTGAGCTCGTGCGAGGTGTTCGAGACGAAGTCGCGGCGCATCTGCTCGACGCGCTCCCGCTCGGTGATGTCGCGGATGACGACGAGGGTCAGGCGCGGGGTGATGACGCTGGCGCGGGCCGCGACCACACGCGGCTCGACACCGCGGTTCAGGGTCATGTTCTCCGTCGCCGGAAGCCCCGTCTGCCGCGCGCCGCGCACGAGCGCGCGGAGGCGTTCGGCGTCGAGGCTCTCCCCCACCCTCAGCGAGAAGACCTCCGCCGTGGCCGAGGCCGCGAGCACGAGCATCGACGGATCGACGACGACGGCGGCGTCGTCCATGGCCTGCAGGACCGATGCCCCCCCCTCGGGCAGCTCGGTCGACGTGACCAGCCGCGTGCGCTCACGCGCGCGCGCCGCGTAGAACACGAGAGCGGCTGCACCGCCGCCCACGAGCAGGCCCACGACGAGCGCCAGCAGCTCGAGCTGCGTCGAATCCATGTCCCCAGCGTAGGGTGGGCGCACCCCCGCAATCGGACGGAAATCGGGCCGTGCGCCGGTCACCGCCGAGTGTTCACCGTGTCGGCACCGACCGTTAACCTGAGCGCGGGAGGATCGCCGAGGTCTCTGCGCGACAGTCGCGCCCCTCACCCGCCCGCACGAAGAGAAGGTGCTCCATGCGCGAAGTTTTCCACCAGTCCCTCGAGGACGTGCAGACCCGTCTCGTCGAGATCTCCGAGCTCGTGACCGTCGCGATCGAGAAGGCGACCCGCGCGTTCGCCACCAGCGACGTCGCCCTCGCGGAAGACGTCATCGACAACGATCAGGTGATCGACGACAGGGCCATCGAGCTCGACGAGCTCGCCATCGAGATCCTCGCCCGCCAGCAGCCCGTTGCACGCGACCTGCGCATCGTCGTCGCCGCCCTGCGGGTGAGCGCCTCGCTCGAGCGCATGGGCGACATCGCCGAGCACATCGCCCAGCTGACGCGTATGCGCTTCCCCGAGCGCGCCGTGCCCAAGGGCCTGAAGAACACCTTCACGAAGATGGGCGAGATCGACACCGAGGTCGCGCGCACGCTGTCCGATCTGCTGCGCACCGAGGACCTCTCCCTGGTGAACCGCCTGCACGAGCTCGACGACCAGCTCGACGCCCTGCACCTCGCGGTGTTCGAGAAGGTCCTCAGCGACAACTGGCAGGGCGAGGCGTCGGCCACCGTCGACGCCACCCTGGCCTCGCGTTACCACGAGCGCTTCGGCGACCACGCCCTGTCCGTGGCCAAGAAGGTCTCGTACCTCGCGACGGGCACCTGGGCCGCCGACCCCGAGGGCGTCGACCTCGAGGTCTGAGCGCCGGACGACGAAGAGCGGATGCCGCGAGGCATCCGCTCTTCGTGTTCCCCGCCGGAGGCGGGTTACTTCTTGCCCTGCGAGGCGACCGCCGCAGCGCCGGCGGCGGCGGCCTCGGGGTCGAGGTACTCGCTGGGGCCGATCGGAACGAGGTTCTCGTCCAGTCGGTACACGAGCGGGATGCCGGTGGGGATATTCAGCTCGGCGATGTCGTCGTCGCTGATGCCGTCGAGGTGCTTCACGAGGGCGCGCAGCGAGTTGCCGTGGGCCGTGACCAGGACGGTCCTGCCCGTCTTCAGATCGGGGACGATCTCGCTCTCCCAGTAGGGCAGGAGGCGGTCGATCACGATCTTCAGCGACTCGGTGCGGGGCACCTCGCCGTCGATGTCGGCGTATCGCACGTCGCCGACCTGCGTGTACGGGTCGTCGTCGGAGATGTCCGGCGGCGGCACGTCGAACGAGCGGCGCCACAGCATGAACTGCTCCTCGCCGAACTCGTCGAGCGTCTGCGCCTTGTCCTTGCCCTGCAGGGCGCCGTAGTGACGCTCGTTGAGACGCCACGAGCGCTTCACCGGGATCCAGAGGCGGTCCGCGGCGTCGAGGGCGATGTTCGCCGTCTGGATGGCGCGCGACAGCACCGAGGTGTGCAGGATGTCGGGAAGCAGACCCGACTCCTTCAGCAGCTCGCCGCCGCGCTGGGCCTCGGCCTTGCCCTGATCGGTGAGACGGACGTCCACCCACCCGGTGAACTGGTTCGACTTGTTCCACTCGCTCTGGCCGTGCCGGAGGAGGATCAAGGTGTAGGGGGCTGTCATGCCCGCAATCCTACCGGCGTGCCGGGTGCGATCATGGGGTCATGACGCGCTCCGATCCTGTCGTCGGACAGGTGACCCGGGGGACGACGAACACCAATCGCCTCCGCCGCGTGGACCGTTGGATCGCGCGGCATCCCCTCCTCCGGCGGACGGCCGATCCGCTCGTGGTGGACCTCGGCTACGGGGCGAGCGGAGTCACGGCGTTCGAGCTCGAGGCGCGGTTGCGCCGCGTGCGCTCCGACGTGGAGGTGCTCGGGCTCGAGATCGAGCCGGCGCGGGTGGAGCGCGCTCGGGCGCAGCTGGCGCGAGTCCGCGCGGGCGAGGGGGTGTTCGCGCCGGACGCGCGCGTGTCGTTCGCGCGCGGCGGGTTCGAGGTGCCGGTGCCGGACGGTCGACGCCCGGCGGTGATCCGCGCGTTCAACGTGCTGCGCCAGTACGACGAGGCGGACGTGCCCGCGGCGTGGGAGCGCATGGCGGCCCGGCTGCGCCCGGACGGCATGCTCGTCGAGGGGACGTGCGACGAGCTCGGCAGGATCTCGACCTGGATCGAGATCGGACCGGATGCCGCGCCCCGCACCCTCACGATCTCGTTGCGGCTCGCGGAGCTCGAGTCCCCCGCGGTCGCCGCCGAGCGACTGCCGAAGGCGCTCATCCACCGCAACGTACCCGGAGAGCGCATCCACGACGTCCTGACCGCCCTCGACCGCGAGTGGACCCGCGCGGTCGCCGCCTCCTCGTTCGGTCCGGTGCAGCGGTGGCGGGCGGCGCTGGACGCGCTCGTCGAGGCGCGCTGGCCGATCGGCGGCCGGACGCGATGGCGGCTGGGCGAGATGACCCTGCCGTGGGAGGCCGTCGCTCCCCGGTGAGCCGGCGCGTACTCAGACGCGCGGCAGGCGCGCCCGGGCCTCGTCCGGACCGAGGCCCGTCGCACAGAGGAGATCGGTCGCGAGCGGACGCAGCGCCGTGATGAGGGTCTGATCGCCGAGCGAGCCGTCGGGCACGAGCGCCACGGGATCGAGCCGCGCGGCGACGGCCGTCAGCACCTCGCGCGCCGCGGGCTCGTCCGAGATGTCGGTCAGCGAGGAGGCCACGAGATCGGCACCCCGGACCAGTTCGAGCAGCAGGTCGGCGGCGACGTCGCGCTCACGGCCGTCGTCGACGAGGTAGACCGACCGCCGTGCGACGACCCGGAGGTTGCGCACGGCGAGGTCCATCGCCTGCCGCATCCGCTCGAAGCGTTCGAGTTCGAACCGCTGGCGGCGCAGGAACGGCGAGATGCGGGCGATGGCGGCACCGGATTCGACCGAGACCCGCAAGTCGTCGACGCGTCCCTGCAGGTCGCGAGCCTTCTCGAGACCTCGCTCCGCGCGCACGCGGCTGCCCCGACGCAGTCCCTGCGCGACCGTGCCGGCGGCGGTCTCGAAATCCGCGAACAGCCGCGTCGCGTCCGCGAGAGCCGTGCGCAGCGGGCTGCGCGGGATGAGCGCCGTGACCAGCAGCGCCATCGCGCCGCCGATGAGGGCGTCGAGCAGGCGCAGGAACGGCGTCTGCGACGGGACGACGACCACGATGATCGACTGGATCGCCGCCGCGATCGCGAACCCCGCCTGCGGCGAGACGAATCGGGCGATCGAGAGGCTCACCGCCAGAGTGAGGGCGAGCTGCCACCATCCGCTCCCGGCGGCGAAGACGACCAGCTCGGCGACGAAGACCCCGAGCACCATGCCGATGACGGTCTCGAGGACGCGCCACGGCCGGGCGTCACGGACCAGACCCAGACTCGAGATCGTGACAGTCGCCGCGATCAGCGGAGCCGGGTGCCCCAGCCCGTAATGCGCGATCGAGAAGGCCGCGCTCGCGGCGACGACGAGCTGCAGGATCGCCACGGCGGATCCGCGCAGGCGGGCCCATCCCTCGCGCGGATACTTCCGGGCGGTCGGCACCGGAACCGTGGTGGTCGGCTCGGGCGCCATCGTCACCGGCGCTGCGACAGCCGGGGCAGACGCGGGACGGATGCCGCGCGCCCGGCATCCGGCGGGACGACGACCTCCTGCGCCGCGGCGATCTCACCGTCGGCGACGGCGACGGTCAGGGCGGCGTCGACCGGGACGGAGCGCTTCACGATCGCGAGGGCGATCGGGCCTTCCTCGTGGTGGCGGGCGACCGAGGTGACAGCCCCGACGTCCGCACCGTCCAGCCGGACGGCGGCGCCGGGTTCGGGCAGGTCGGCGTCCGATCCATCGAGCTGCAGAGCGACGAGACGGCGCGGCGGGTGTCCGAGGTTGTGTACCTTGGCGACGGTCTCCTGCCCGCGGTAGCAGCCCTTGTCGAGGTGCACGGCCGTGCGCAGCCAGTCGACCTCGTGCGGGAGGGTCCGGCCGTCGGCCTCGGTCGCGGCCCGGGGGCGCCACGCGGCGACGCGCAGCGCGTCGACGGCGAGGTAGCCCGCGAGTCGGACGTCACCCCGCTCCGCCGCGGCGGCGAGGTCGTCGAGCGACGAAAGGGACACGACCGCCTCGGCCCAGTCGCGCTCGGCACCGGGATGCGGCTCGACCGGGGAGTATCCCCAGCCGCCGGAGCTGACGCGGGGCCACGGGTCCCGCCACACGACCTCCCCATGCAGGGCGTCGACCGCGGCGGCGGTCCCGCCGATCACGGCGTAGCCGGCGGAGCCGTCCTGCGGATCGACGCGCAGGCGGAAGCGCATGCGCGTGAGCCAGGTGAGGAGCGCTTCGGCACGATCCCGGTCGACGATGAGCCAGGTGCGCTCCCCGTCGTCGACGACGGATGCCGCATGCTCGACGTGCCCCTGCGGGTCCAGGACGAGGAGCTCGGTGCCCGCACCCGGGGCGAGGGTGGTCAGCGCCTGCGAGGTGATCGAGTCGAGCCAGGAGAGCCGGTCCTCGCCCGAGACGGTGAGGACCGTGCGATCGCCGAGGGGGGCGACGGCGGCGCCGGCGGCGAGGTCGCGCTGCTCGCGGACCGGATTACCCAGGTGCGCGAGCCCGCGGTCGTCGACGACAGCGCCGGGGACGCGGGCGAGGACGTCGGGGTTCACTGGACCCTCGCAAGGCGGGCCGAGGCGTGCGACGAGAGCTCGGAACCGAGCGCCGCGATGTCCCACGCCCACAGCAGGTGGCCGTCGACGAGGCCGTACATCCGGGTGGCGGCGCCGTACTCCTTCGCACCCGCCGGACGGACGATCGCGTCGGTGGCGATGTCGATGCGCGGTCCCCGCACCTGCCCGAGGTAGAGCTCGCTGATGCCGTCGGAATGCACGAGGGCGACCTGGATCTCGAACCCGTCCTGCGCCGTGCGAAGAGCCTCGACGTCGTGCACGGTGCGCGCCTCGCTGCGAGGCGCCAGTGCCGGCAGCAGAGCGGGCCCGGCGTCCTGCTCGGTCGCAGGGCGGGACAGCCGCCAGTAGCCGGTCTCGGCGACGAGGTCGCGGCGGCGGCCGTCGGCATCCTCGAACCAGGCGGTCGCCGCGTAGTTGAGGGCGTCGCCGCCGTCATGGCTGAAACTCACGCGATGGGAGAACTCGCCCGACATGGAACGACCCTGGGCGTCGTATTCGAGGACGCCGGTACCCTCCCAGACGCCGAGCAGCCAGGAGAGCGGGACCAGATCAGCCGGAAGGTCGGTCGGCAGATCGATCACGGTGTCAGCGCTGACCGCGGTAGAGGTTCCAGACGACGACGCCGGACACGAACGCGATCGCGAGCGATGCGAGGCCGAGCAGCCCGACGAAGAAGAGTTCGAGTGCGACGAGATCCATGCCGTCCACTTTAGCGGCCGGGGACACCGTCGCGGCCCTGGGTTGCGGGGCGTCAGCCCGCGAACAGCTCGGCGAGGGCGAACCCCGCGCCGAGGAGACCCATCACCAGCATCGCGCCGAGGACGCTCGCGGCGATCCGGATGATGAAACCCTGCGACCGACCCGAGGCGAGCTGCACCGCGAAGGCCAGGAAGAAGCAGAATCCGAAGCCGACGAGAAGCCACGCACCCCGCCAGTCCGGGTCGACGAACACTCCCACCGCGAGCGCGACCAGGGCTGCGGCCACCCAGACCGCGACCACGCCGGCAGCCCGTCGACGGGGAAGGATCTCGGGTGCGGTCATGCCACCCATTCTGACGTACCGGCTGCGACGTCGCGCGTACGAGCGAGCCGGACGGCGCCCCGGCGCTGCGCGCACCGGACGAGCCCCTAAGATGAGACGCGGTTCCGAGTCCGCACCGGAGGGTCCCCCTTGGCACAGTTGCTCGTTCTGAGCTCCGCCGCCGGCGGCGACTCCGTCCTGCCTGCACTCGAACTCCTCAGCCACCGCGTCCGCCAGATCCCGGCCGAGGCGGCGCAGCTGGTCAACGCCCCGAACGCCGACGTCGTCTTCGTCGATGCGCGCCGAGATCTCGTCGCGGCCAAGTCGCTGTGCAAGATCCTCACGACGACCGGGCTCGACGCGCCCCTGCTCCTGGTCGTGACCGAGGGCGGACTCACCGCCGTATCCCCGGACTGGGGCATCGACGACGTCGTGCTGGTCGGCGCCGGCCCCGCCGAGGTCGATGCCCGCATCCGACTCGCCGTCGGACGGGTCTCGAAGGAACAGGTCTCCACGCGGATCCAGACCTCGGGGATCACGATCGACGAGTCCTCGTACTCGGCGAAGGTCCACGGTCGTCCGCTGGACCTCACCTACAAGGAGTTCCAGCTCCTCCACTTCTTCGCGACGCACCCCTCCCGCGTGTTCACCCGCGAGCAGCTGCTCAGCGAGGTGTGGGGCTACGACTACTTCGGCGGCACCCGCACGGTCGACGTGCACGTCCGCCGCCTGCGCGCCAAGCTCGGTGACCTCGAGCAGCTCATCGGCACGGTCCGCAACGTCGGCTACCGCTTCAACGTCTACGAGGACGAGCAGCTGCCGACACCATCGGCATGAGCCGGATGCCGCGGCATCCGTGACCGTGTTCACGCACACGTCACCGTCCCCTGCAATGATGTGGAGATGATCGACACCCAGGTTCACGACTCCGGACTGGGCGACGCGGACGACGACGACTTCGACGACGTCGTCGAAGCGTACGACTCGCAGCTGCCCGACAACCGCTACCTCGACCGCGAGCTCAGCTGGCTCGCATTCAATCAGCGCGTGCTGGAGCTGGCGGAGGATCCGAACCTGCCGACGTTGGAGCGTGCGAACTTCCTCGCGATCTTCGCCAGCAACCTCGACGAGTTCTTCATGGTGCGGGTCGCCGGTCTCAAGCGCCGCATCCTCACCGGACTCGCCGTGCCGACCAACGTCGGCCGCGCTCCCCTCGACGTGCTGACCGACCTCGCCACGGCCGCGCACGCCCTGCAGGAGCGTCACGCGGCGGTGTGGTCCGAGCAGGTACGCCCCGCCCTCTCCGACGCGGGCATCGAGGTCGTCTCCTGGGCCGAGCTGTCGGACTCCGAGCGGAGCACGCTCTACGACTACTTCTCGGCGCAGGTCTTCCCGGTGCTCATGCCGCTCGCTGTAGACCCGGCCCACCCGTTCCCTTACATCTCCGGCCTGTCGCTCAACCTCGCCGTGCGGATCCGCAACGCGCGCACCGGCCGCCAGGAATTCGCCCGCCTCAAGGTGCCGCCCATGCTCCCGCGCCTCATCGAGGTGGCGAAGAACGGCTCCACCGTGCGGTACCTGCCGATCGAGGAACTGATCTCCGAGAACCTCGCCGACCTGTTCCCGGGGATGGAGATCCTCGAGCACCACACGTTCCGCCTCACGCGCAACGAGGACGTCGTGATCGAGGAGGACGAGACCGAGAACCTCATCCAGGCGCTCGAGGCCGAGCTCCTCCGCCGCCGCTTCGGCCCGCCGATCCGCCTCGAGATCACCGAGGACATGGACGAGGTGACCCTCTCGCTGCTTCTCGACGAGCTCGACATCACCGAGAACGACGTCTACCGGCTGCCGGCTCCCCTCGATCTGCGCGGACTCTTCTCGCTGTCGCAGATCGAGCGCCCCGACCTGCGCTACCCCGCGCACGTCCCGAAGACCTCGACGCCCTTCCAGCCCGCGGAGCAGAACGGGCGCGCCGACATCTTCGCGGCGATCCGCAAGGAGGACGTCCTCGTCCACCACCCGTATGAATCGTTCACGACGAGCGTGGTGTCGTTCCTGCAGCAGGCGGCGCGCGATCCGCACGTGCTCGCGATCAAGCAGACGCTGTACCGGACGTCGGGCGACAGCCCGATCGTCGAGGCACTCATCGACGCGGCCGAGAACGGCAAGCAGGTGCTCGCGCTCGTCGAGGTGAAGGCGCGCTTCGACGAGGCGGCGAACATCGTGTGGGCGCGCAAGCTCGAGAAGGCCGGCGTGCACGTCGTCTACGGCCTGGTCGGCCTCAAGACGCACTGCAAGCTCCTGCACGTCATCCGCGAGGAGGACGGCGTCCTCCGCAGCTACAGCCACATCGGCACGGGCAACTACAACCCGAAGACGAGCCGCATCTACGAGGACTACGGCCTCTTCACTGCGAACGAGCAGGTGGGTCGCGACCTGACGCGCCTGTTCAACGAGCTCAGCGGCTACGCGATCGAGAAGAAGTTCAAGCGCCTCCTCGTCGCCCCGCTGCACCTGCGTAAGGGGCTCCTGCGCCTCATCGACGGCGAGCGCCGCAACGCGCTGGCCGGCAAGCCTGCCCACGTGCGCATCAAGGTCAACTCGATGGTCGACGAGCAGATCATCGACGCCCTCTACCGCGCGAGCCAGGCGGGTGTGAAGGTCGACGTGTGGGTGCGGGGCATCTGCTCGCTGCGCTCGGACCTGCCGGGGGTGAGCGACAACATCACCGTGCGGTCGATCCTCGGCCGGTATCTGGAGCACTCGCGCATCTTCACCTTCGAGCACAACGGCGACCCGCAGGTGTTCATCGGCAGCGCCGACATGATGCACCGCAACCTCGATCGCCGCGTCGAGGCGCTCGTGCGCGTCACCGAGCCCGCGCACGTCAACGAGCTGATCTCCCTGTTCGAGCTGGCGATGTCGGACACGACGAGCTCGTGGCACCTGGGCGCCGAGGGCGAGTGGACCCGTCACCACCTGGACGCCGAGGGCAACCCGCTCGTCGACCTGCAGGAGAAGACGATGTCGCAGGTGCTCCGCCGTCGGCGGGCACGGGCGGTGCGATGACGGAGACCGCGGTCTACGCCGCGGGCGGCGTCGTCTGGCGGATGGTCGAGGGCAGGCTGCTCGTCCTCGCGATCCACCGCACGAAGTACCGCGACATCACCCTGCCCAAGGGCAAGGTCGATCCGGGCGAGACGCTCGCCGAGACGGCCGTGCGCGAAATCTTCGAGGAGACCGGCATCCGTGTGCACCTCGGGGTTCCCGTCGGGATCTCGAAGTACCGCCTGCCCAGCAAACGCACGAAGATCGTCCATTACTGGAGCACGGAGGCGACCGAGGAGGCGATCCGGGCGTCGTCCTTCGTTCCGAACCGCGAGATCGCCGCGATCGAGTGGCTGACGCCGAAGAAGGCGCTCGAGCGGCTGAGCTACCCGGTCGATGTGGAGATCCTCGAGAACTTCCTGCGGCTCGTCGACGACGGCGTGCTGGCCACGTTCCCGATCGTCGTCCTGCGCCACGGCAAGGCGACCCCGCGCGAGGACTGGAAGGGGAAGGATGCCGCCCGCCCCCTCACCGACCGCGGCAAGCGCCAGGCCAAGGCGGCCGTCGGTCCCCTGCGCTCGTTCGGCATCCGTCGGGTCGTCTCGAGCGACGCCGTCCGCTGCGTCGACACCGTGGCACCGCTCGCGAAGGCGCTGGGCCGCGACATCCGCCGGACCGACCTGATCTCGCAGGATGCCTGGGAGGACGGGCACGCGGACGTGCGCACCGTCGTCGGCAAGCGCGTCCGGTCCGGCAAACCGGCCGTGCTGTGCTCGCACCGGCCGGTGATCCCCACCATCATGAGCGAGCTGGCGCTGGCCACCGGGAGCCTGAAGGGGTCGTACATCGAGAGCGCCTCCGACCTCGAGGTGGGGGGATTCTCCGTCGCGCACCTGTCCGCCACGAACCCCGGTTCGGGCATCGTCGCGATCGAGACGCATCCCGCCAACGTGTGAATCGGCTGAGCGACAGACGATCGGACCCGACCCGTTCACCTGTCGTTCACCTGTCGAGCGGAACCTGGTCACCAGCGACTCCTACCGTCGAGCCAGCCCCGCACCGGGGTGTCCCGATCACCCGAAGGAATTCACACGTGAAGCTCAACCGCATCGCCCGCGTGGGCGCTGTCGCAGCCGTCGCCGTCCTCTCCCTGTCGGCCTGTGCCGCCAACGAGGGCACCCCTGCTGGCGGTGGCCAGCCCTCCGACGGCGGCAGCACGCTGTCGGGCACCGTCAAGGCCACCGGCGCCTCGTCGCAGGGTGCCGCTCAGCAGGCCTGGACCGCGGCCTTCCAGACCGCCAACCCGGACGTCACGGTCAACTACCAGCCGACCGGTTCGGGCACGGGCCGCGACAACTTCCTCGCCGGCTCGAGCAACTTCATCGGTTCGGACCGCGCCTACACCACCGACGAGATCGCCACGGGCGGCTTCGGCGCCTGCGCCACCGACGACATCGTCGAGGTTCCCGCCTACATCTCCCCCGTCGCCGTCGTCTTCAACCTCGAAGGCGTCACCGAGCTCAACCTGACCGCGGATGTCATCGGCGAGATCTTCAACGAGCAGATCGAGAAGTGGAACGACCCGAAGATCGCCGAGCTGAACGAGGGCGTCGAGCTGCCCGACCTCGCGATCACCCCGGTCTTCCGCGGTGACGAGTCGGGCACCACGGGCACCTTCACGGCCTACCTCGCCTCGGTCGCGCCCGACGCGTGGCCCTACGAGGACGACGACGCCTGGCCGGTCGACACCCAGCGCTCCGAGGCTGCGCAGCAGACCTCCGGCGTCGAGGCGGCCGTCAAGGCCGGTAACGGCACCATCGGCTACATCGACGCCTCGCGCGTCGGCGACCTCGGCTCGGCCGCCATCCAGGTGGGCGACGAGTTCGTGCCGTTCTCGTCCGAGGCCGCTGCCGAGCTCGTCGCGGCCTCGCCGCTCGAGGACGGCCGTGCCGACGGCGACCTCGTCTACGACGTGAACCCCGCCGAGGCTCCGGCCGGCGCCTACCCGATCGCCCTCGTGAGCTACCTCATCGGCTGCCAGCAGTACGAGGACGCCGACGTCGCGGCCATCGTGAAGGACTACTTCTCGTACATCGTCAGCGAGGACGGCCAGAAGGCCGCGAACGAGGCCGCCGGCTCCGCCCCGCTGTCGAGCGAGGTCGCCTCCGAGGCGCAGACCGCGATCGACATGATCGGCGCCGCACAGTAACACCTCTGCTGCGGGTGGCCCTCTCCGAGGGTCACCCGCAGCCCCACGTCCGCCCGCTTCCGACCCGAGGACTGCGATGCCCCCCACCACCGACCTGGCCACCGACCAGGCGCCTCAGAGGCGACAGATGCGACGCCGCGGCGACCTCGTCTTCTCCAGCACCGCGCTCGGCGCGGGCATCATCATCCTGATCGTCCTCGCGGCGGTGACGCTGTTCCTCATCGTCGAGAGCGTGCCTGCCTTCACCGCGAACCCCGACGAGACCCAGTTCCTGAACGGCAGGCCGTTCTGGGAGTACGTCTGGCCCTTCGTCTTCGGCACCCTCTGGGCGTCCGTCATCGCGCTCGTCGTCGCGACGCCGCTCGCCATCGGGATCGCGCTCTTCATCTCCCACTACGCCCCGCGCCGACTCGCGTCGGCTCTCGGCTACGTCATCGACCTGCTCGCCGCGATCCCCTCGGTCGTTTACGGCTTGTGGGGCGCCCTGGTCTTCTCGCAGATCCTGCAGCCGTTCTACCTCTGGCTGAACGAGAACCTCGGCTGGATCCCGATCTTCGCCGGCGCCGTGTCGCCCACCGGACGCACGATCCTCACGGCATCTCTCGTCCTCGCGGTCATGATCCTGCCGATCATGACGGCCATCACGCGAGAGGTCTTCCTGCAGACGCCCGTCCTCCACGAGGAGGCGGCACTGGCCCTCGGTGCGACGCGCTGGGAGATGATCCGCATGGCCGTCTTCCCGTTCGCCCGCGGCGGCATGGTCTCGGGCGCGATGCTCGGGCTCGGCCGCGCGCTCGGCGAGACGATGGCGGTCACGATGGTGCTGTCGGCCACCGGCGCGGTCACCTTCCAGGTGCTGAACTCCAACAACCCGACGCCGATCCCGGCGAACATCGCCCTCAACTTCGGTGAGGCGTACGGCGAAGGCGTCAACGTCCTCATCGCGACGGGCCTCATCCTCTTCCTCGTGACCTTCGCCGTCAACGCGCTCGCGCGGTGGATCGTGAACCGTCGCGCCGAGTTCTCTGGAGCGAACTGATGACGACGACTCTCACCCGCTCCGCGACCCCCACGCCGGTGGGCAATTCGCTCACCGCGGGTCAGCTGCCCAAGTGGATGCCGTGGGTGCTGCTGGCCGGTGCCCTCGCCCTGTCGAGCGTGTTCTTCGCCATCATCAACGGTGGCGGCGACGTCGCGGACTTCAACATCGCGGCGGCCGTCTTCCTCGGCGTGGTGCTGTTCGCGATCGTGCTCGTGATCCTCTCGAGCGTCGTCGAGACGCGCCGACGGGCCGCCGACCGTCTCGCGACGGTGCTCGTCTCGATCGCCTTCACGATCGCGCTGCTGCCGCTCATCTCGCTGCTGTTCACGGTCATCGTCAACGGCATCGCGCGCTTCGACCCGATGTTCTTCTCGTACTCGATGCGCAACGTCGTCGGCGAGGGCGGCGGGGCCATCCACGCGATCTGGGGCACGCTCATCGTCACCGGGTGGGCGGCGCTCATCTCGGTGCCGATCGGTCTCATGACCTCGATCTACCTCGTCGAGTACGGCCGCGGACGCCTGGCGAAGGCGATCACCTTCTTCGTCGACGTCATGACCGGCATCCCCTCGATCGTGGCGGGTCTGTTCATCGTCGCCGTCTGCGCGCTGCTCTACGGGCCCGGGCTCAACACCGGCTTCATGGGTTCGCTCGCCCTCTCGGTGCTGATGATCCCGGTCGTCGTGCGCTCCAGCGAGGAGATGCTGCGCCTGGTGCCCAACGAGCTGCGCGAGGCGAGCTACGCCCTCGGCGTGCCGAAGTGGCTGACGATCGTCAAGGTCGTGCTCCCGACATCCGTCGCGGGCATCACGACCGGCATCATGCTGTCGATCTCGCGTGTCATCGGCGAGACCGCGCCGCTGCTGCTGACAGCCGGCTTCACCCAGTCGCTCAACATGGACGCGTTCGACGGCCCGATGATGACGCTGCCGGTGTTCGTCTACGACCAGTTCCAGAACCCCGGCACGAACGTCCCGGCGGCGCTGGAGCGCGCCTGGGCGGGCGCGCTCACCCTCATCATCATCGTCATGGCGCTGAACCTCATCGCACGCTTCGTCGCGAAGAAGTTCGCCCCCAAGTTCGGCCGCTGACCCGCGGCATCCGACAGAAAGCACCCGAAGTGTCCAAGAGCATCGAAGTCAACGACCTGAACGTCTACTACAGCGACTTCCTCGCCGTGGAGGGCGTGTCCCTCGACATCGAGCCCCGCAGCGTGACGGCCTTCATCGGCCCGTCCGGATGCGGCAAGTCCACGTTCCTGCGCACGCTGAATCGCATGCACGAGGTCATCCCCGGCGCGCGCGTCGAGGGTGAGGTCCTGCTCGACGGCGAGGACCTCTACGGGCAGGGCGTCGACCCGGTGCTCGTGCGCCGGCAGATCGGCATGGTCTTCCAGCGCCCGAACCCGTTCCCGACGATGTCGATCCGCGACAACGTGCTGGCCGGTGTGAAGCTCAACAACTCGCGCATCTCGAAGTCCGACGCCGACGCCCTCGTCGAGAAGTCGCTGCGCGGCGCGAACCTCTGGAACGAGGTCAAGGACCGGCTCGAGAAGCCCGGCTCGGGCCTGTCGGGCGGTCAGCAGCAGCGCCTGTGCATCGCGCGCGCGATCGCCGTCTCCCCCGACGTGCTGCTGATGGACGAGCCCTGCTCGGCCCTCGACCCGATCTCGACCTTCGCGATCGAGGAGCTCATCCAGGAGCTCAAGAGCGAGTACACGATCGTCATCGTTACGCACAACATGCAGCAGGCGTCGCGCGTCTCGGACAAGACGGCGTTCTTCAACATCGCCGGCACCGGCAAGCCCGGCAAGCTCATCGAGTACGACGAGACCGGCACCATCTTCACCAAGCCGTCCGTCCAGGCCACCGAGGACTACGTTTCGGGCCGCTTCGGATGACACGCGCGTCGCGGCCGGGGGGCCAGCGACGCCGCACACGCGCCGGCACGGATTCGGGTTCCGTGCCGGCGCGTCCTTTTTGTGGGGTGGGGGCGGGCTGTTCGCCTTAGCGGGTGGGGTGCGTGCGCGGATGCAATGGATGCCGGGCGACACGCGGCATCCGCTCGGTCTGAGGCGGGGTGTCGCGGCGGATCTGTTGCATCCGCGCACAGTGGCGCCGCAGGAGGGCGACGGCTATCGCGGGTGGGGTGCCTGCGCGGACGCAATGGATGCCGGGCGACACGCGGCATCCGCTCGGTCTGAGGCGGGGTGCCGCGGCGGATCTGTTGCATCCGCGCGCGGCTTCCTCCCCGGGGTGCGGGTTTCGGGGGCTGTCCCCATCTGCCGGCCTGCCGGATGCGGGGACGACCGGCGCGGCGACGATCGGGGGATGTGCGAGCTCCGGCATCCGATCCTCCGACTGCGGCAGCTGCTCGACGGTGGCTGGTCGCTGCGGCGGGTGCAGCGCGCGTTGCGGACGGGTGAGCTGCGGCGGGTGCGGGTCGGGGTGTTCGCGACTCCGGAGGCGTGCGCCGAGGCGGTGGCGATCGCGCATCACGGCGGGGCGATGGCGTGTGTGGCGGCGGCGCGGCACCGCGGGCTGTGGGTGCTGGGAGACGAGGCGTCTCCGCATGTGTGGATGCGGCCGGGCGGGCGCTCCTACGACGCGGACTGTGCGTGCACCGAGCACTGGGACGCTCCCGGGGTGGGCGAGTCGCGCCGCGAGCCGTCGCTCGCGCGTGTGCTGCGACAGATCCTGATGTGTCGCGGCGTCGAGACGTTCTTCGTCGCCTTCGAGTCGGCGCGACGGCAGCGGATGCTGGACGGCGACGACATGCGATGGCTCGCGCAGAATCTCAACTCAGCCGGCCGCGAGGCGATGTCGCTCAGTCGTGATGACGCCGACAGCGGACTCGAGTCGCTCCTGCGGTGGCGGCTGCGCGGCCTCGACCTGACGGTGCGGACCCAAGTGCGCATCGCGGGTGTCGGCGTCGTCGATGCGCTGATCGGCGATCGGATCATCGTCGAGGTCGACGGGCGGGAGAACCACGACGGCGAGTCGCTGCGGCACAAGGACCTCGTCCGCGACGCGAACGCGGCGATGTGGGGCTACACGACCCTGCGGTTCGACTACGCGATGGTGCTGCACGACTGGGACCTCGTCGAGCGCGCGATCCTCGCGGCGCTCGCGCGCGCGTCCTGATCCGCGTATGCGGATGCAATGGATGCCGGGCGACACGTGGCATCCCCGGCCGGATCGGCGGCGTGTCGCGCGCGATCCATTGCATCGGCTGACGGGCTCGGGGGGTGACGCGGTCAGGCGGCGTGCGCGTGCGCGGATGCAATGGATGCGAGGCGACACGCGGCATCCGCGGCGCGAAAGGCGGTGCGTCGGGCGCGATCCCTTGCATCCGTGAACGGCTACCCCGGGCAGGTCAGTCGCGGGGGCTGAGCAGGTACTGGTTGAAGGATGCGGTGAGCTCGGCGTCGACGGTGAGGGGGCGGTCGTCGACGGCGATGATAGGGGCGGCCAGGCGCACGCTCGAGACGAGCCAGGCGGCATCCGCGTCGTACAGGGCCGACACGGGCAGCGTCTCGTAGGCGGTCTCGAATCCCTGCGCCGCGAGATGCTCGAAGAGGCTCAGCTGGGTCGTCCCGTGCAGGATGCCGCCGTTCGGCGCCGGCGTCACGAATGTGTCGCCCCGCCGGATGATCAGCGACGCGGTCGGCGCCTCGAGCACGAAACCGTCGGAGCTCACGAAGACGGCGTCGTCGGCTCCACGGCGCTTCGCCTCACGGATCGCGGCCATGTTCACCGCGTACGACAGCGTCTTCGCCCCCAGCAGCAGCCACGGCGCCCGCCCCGGCAGATCGATGCTGTACCCACGGTCGAGCACCGCCACCGCGATGCCCTCGGTGCGCGGCGTCGTGAAGTCCGCCGCCGGCGCCACCGTCACCCACGCGGTCGGGGTCGGGCCGTGCTCGACGCCCCGGCTCAGGATCAGCTTGATGACCGCCTCACCCTCCCCCGACGCGGCCTGCGCGCGCTGGATCGCCTCGCGCCACTGCGCCAGGTTCGGCGCCGGCAGCTCGCAGATCTCCGCCGAGTGCGCGAGACGCTCGAGGTGCGGCTCGACCTCCTGCGCGTGCCCCTCGACGACGCCGATCGACTCGAAGATCCCGTCACCGCGCTGCGTGCTCAGCTCGCCCACGGTGAGCGCGGGGGCCGACGGATCCACCTCGGTAAAGGTGTCGGCGAAGTCGGTGCGCGCATCGTCGGATGCCGCGGGGTCGATCATCAGAGCGAAGCGCCAGGCCATGCGTTGAGCCTACGCGGCGGCATCCGTCACGGGCGTCGTTCGCGGATGCAACAGATCCCGCGCGACACGCCGCCAGGTGACCCGCGGATGCCGCGTGCCGCCGCGCATCCATTGCATCCGCGCACGCGCCCCCCGCACGCGCCCCGACACGCCCGGCCGCAGCGAATTCGCCGACCAGGAGGAATACCCCGGGAGCCCCTCCGTTACACTGTCTTAGCCGGGCCGCAGTAACCCCGGGCTCCATCTTCAGCCGCTGCGAGCGGCCACGCGCCGAGAGGCGTTCTGCGGCCCGGCACTTTCGCACCCGGGCTCAGGTCAGGCCGTCGCGGCGCCACAGCGCCGCAGCCGCCGTGAGATCCCCGGCGTACGTGTCGAGGCGCAGGGCCCGCGTGGTGAACTGCGACGCCCGTCCCGGCTCGCTCTCGTCGTAGTCGTCGGCCAGATCGGTCGCGCCCGCCGAGACGACGCGCGAGAAGGCCGCGGCACGCTCGAGCGCGAGCGCGAAGTCGCCCGCGAAGACCCCTCGCAGGATCAGGTCGATGAGCGACACGAGCTCGTCGGGACTGGCCGGCGTCGGCGCGCCTGCGATGACGACATCGGCCGACGACAGGCGCGTGCGGCCGCGCTCGTACAGCAGCGCGGACGTCGCGGGATCGTCGTGGATCATCAGCTGCAGCAGGTACAGCCGCCACAGCGCGCCCGGCAGCGACCGGGCCGGCGACTGCGCCCACAGCTCCGCGATGGTCGCGATGCCGTGCGCGTCGGTGAAGGTCACGAGCCGGTCGATGACCTCGTCGTGCGGCGCCTCGCGCACGCGCGAGAGCAGAGCGGATGCCGTGGCGTGCGCCACGCGGCTGGCCTCGGCGGGATCGTCCGCGGCGAAGTTTCGATCGAACGAGTCGGGGGAACGGCGGACCGGCTTGTGGAAGTCGCGGGACGCGTCAGACATCGCTCCAGGCTACCCCGCACCGCAGCGCCGAGCAGCGCGGCGAGTCAGGCGGTGGGGATCGTGATGATCGGGTCGGTGGTGGGCGAACCGTCAGGCGATCCGCCCTTCTGCTCGACCGTCACAGCGACCACATCACCCGGCTCGAACTCGCCAGACAGCAGCGCGGTGACCTCGTCGGACGGGTCGAACACCCCTGCCGAGATCGGCTGATCGCCGCGAACGAACCACAGCTCGAACGAGCGGTCCGCAGGGATCTCGGGGGCGTCGTCGGTGGTGAGGACGACCTTGTCGAGCTCATCAGACCAGTGCAGGACGGCCTCGCCGCCGTCGGCGAACTGACCGGTGACCGTCTGCGCGTCGGGTGCGGACTCGATCTGCTCGAGCGCCTGCACCTCGATCGGCGTGCGGGCGCGCTCGACGAGCGAGCCGACACCCCAGCCGACGCCGACCAGCAGGGCGGCCGAAGCCACGAGGGCGAACAGTCCACGGGTCCAGGTTCGGCGCTCCACGGTCTGGATCGCCTCGGTCGACGGTCCCGCGACCACGTGCTCGCGAGGCTCCTCCTCGGCGGCAGGCTCGGCGGCGGCAGCGGGCTCGGCGACAGCGGGCTCAGCGACAGCGGGCTCAGCGTCGCCCGCACGCTCAGCGGCCACAGCAGGCGCCCCGAGCTGCGGCATCCCACTGATCTGCGCGAGCAGTCGCGCACGGATCTCCACCGGCGGGGCCTCTTCGCCCGCACCCTCGGCGAGGAAACCGGCGACCTGCGCGTCGAGGTCGACCTGGTCCTGCCACTCGGGGTGGGCGGCCAGCGCTTCGTGGTACGCGCGCTCGTCCTCCGGGGACAGCGCAGCGAGCGCGTGCCCTGCCGAAAGCTCAGCGAACTCCTTCTCGTTCACAGTGTCACCCCCATCTCCTGTCGTAGGCGGTTCAGTCCGTCGCGCATGCGTGTCTTGATCGTTCCCAGCGGTGCTCCGAGGAGCGTCGCAATCTCACTTTGGCTGTATCCCCCGAAGTACGCGAGGGTCAGGGCCTCACGCTGCGGGTCGGGCAGAGACCGGAGTGCGCGCACGACACGACGTCCTTCGATCTTCATCTCGACCTGCTCGGCGATGCCTTCTTCTTGTGTGTAAGCGTCTCGGGCTCCGACACGCATATCCCGGTCGACGCTCGATTGAGCTGAGCGCACCCGGTCGACGGCCCGACGATGAGCCATCGTCAGGATCCAGCTTCTTCCTTGCCCCTTGTTCGGAGCGAAACCGGAAGCGGATTGCCACACCTCGAGGAAGACCTCTTGCAGCACTTCCTCACTCTGGGACGGGTCGACGAGGACGCGTCGAATGAGGCCGAACACACGCGACGACAGCATGTCGTAGAGCTCAGCGAAAGCCGCTTGGTCGCCGTCAGCGATGCGGACGAGCAGATCGCCGGCGTGATCCGCCGACTGCCCGTCCTCAGGGACGTCCACACCGTCGATAACCATTACTCCCCAGCATGCCATTCCCGCGTAGCGGAACCCGGATGGCGGGGCGCGAAACCCCGGCGAACAGCGGAATCGAGAGCGTTTCGTGATCGTCGGCACCCGCTTCATCGGAAGCCGCGAAAAAGAATCTCGGGAAATGTGCAATCCATTCGCCTAGTGGTTCCGAAGACCAGACATCGCCGCCGCAGAGGGCGGTCCCAACACATGGAGGACAACATGTTCAGCACGAAGAAGAAGATGACCGCAGCACTCTCTCTGACGCTGGTCGGTGCGTTCGCTCTCGCCGGGTGCTCGTCGAGCTCCGCTCCCGAGGGCGGCACCAGCAGCGAGGGCACCGAGTCGTCGCAGGCTCCGATGGAGTCGCCCTCGCCCGAGATGACCGAGGACACGATGGACCCCGCCGCCAACCTCGTCGGCCCCGGCTGCGCGGACTACGCCGCTGCTGTTCCGGACGGCGCCGGCTCGGTCGCCGGCATGGCGCAGGACCCGGTGGCCACCGCAGCGTCGAACAACCCGCTGCTCAAGACGCTCGTCGCTGCTGTCAGCGGCCAGCTGAACCCCGACGTCAACCTCGTCGACACCCTGAACGGTGACGAGTTCACCGTCTTCGCTCCGGTGGACGACGCCTTCGCCAAGATCCCGACCGAGACCATCGAGGGTCTCAAGACGGACTCCGAGACGCTGACGTCGATCCTCACCTACCACGTGGTCCCCGGCCAGATCGCGCCCGACGAGATCGTCGGCACGCACGCGACCGTTCAGGGCGCTGACCTCGAGGTCACCGGCTCGGGCGACGAGCTCATGGTCAACGACGAGGCCATGGTGATCTGCGGTGGCGTTCAGACCGCCAACGCGACCGTCTACCTCATCGACACGGTGCTGATGCCCCCGATGTGATCACGGTCTTCTTGACCGGCGGCGTCGTCGAAGCTCTGCGGGCTTCGGCGGCGCCGCCTTCTTTTTCCCTCGTGCGGGGGACGCCGCGGGTCGGCGCCTTCCCTAGCGTCGAGGTATGGCGAACAAGAACATGAACGGGATGTCGTTCGGCCTCTGGATCGCGTTCGGGATGCTCGGGGGCGTGATCGTCGGGTTGCTCTTCCTCGACAACATCGGGCTCGGCGTCGGCTTCGGCCTGTCGTTCGGGATGATGCTCGGCATCATCTTCGGCAGTGCGAAGAGCGCCGAGTGACGGATGCCGCGCCGCTCCCCCATTAGGCTGGGACGCTGAGGGCCTCTAGCTCAGTCGGTAGAGCATCGGACTTTTAATCCGCGGGTCGTGGGTTCGAGCCCCACGGGGCCCACCTCTGCTGTCATCCGCCGGGGCGGAGGACGGCCCAGCCCGCATTCAATTCGTGCGCGAACATCTTGAGTTGCACGGGGGTGTCCGCGTCATAGGCGATCCCCTCGATCTGGCCGGGCGCACCACAATCCTGGGTGACGGACGTCGGCCCCACGGGATTGGCCGGCTCCTCGCCTGGGGCGGGGGCCGGGGCCCATTCGAGCGTCACTCGCGCAGTCGACGGACTGCAATCGAAGTCGATCACGTACCGCTCGCCGGCCTCCACCACACCCGAGACGGTCGCCTCTCCCTCGGAGATGCCGTTGGCCCCCTCGGCGACGAATGTGATCCGCGAGAGCTCGTCGTCAGCGACGGCGGGCACGGCGTAATCGCCATCGACCGTCGCGGGAGGGCTGGAAACGGACGGGACGGGAGAAGGCGTCACGGCCGGCGGAGTCGTGGTCGGGTCATCGTCCAGATCGGTCGTGAAGACACACCCCGCGAGCAACGTCGGCGCGGCGAGCATCACAGCGGCAGTCCACACCCGACGTCGGCTCATGCGGGCCACGTTACCTGCGAAGCAGAATCGGCCAAGGGTGCAGCGGCCCGCCCGCGCAACAAGAAAGCCCCGACTGTTACCACACAGCCGGGGCGAGACGAATGAGAAGTCCGCCTATCGGTATCAGGATACCTCTGGAACCTGAGAGCTGACCCGGCGCCCCTCGGGTCCGGGGAGCACACGCGAGCGTTACGGTTGCGGAATGCTCCGCCTCCTCGCCCGGGCCTACTGGACGTTCAGCCGATGGACGCTCGCGACCGAGCCCGCGCCGCCTCGCCCCACCGTCGTCCTGGGGGCGCCGCACACCTCCAACTGGGACTTCGTGCTCATGCTGGCGATCGCCTGGCGCCTGAGGATGCGGTTCCGCTGGTTGGGCAAGGAAAGCCTCTTCCGCGGCTGGCGCGGCCCGCTGATGCGCTCGATCGGCGGCATCCCTGTCGACAGAGCGAACCCCGCCGGAGTGGTCGACACTCTCGTCCGTCGCATCCGCGAGGGCGAGGTCTTCGGCCTCGTCGTGACGCCCGAAGGCACGCGCGGCGGCGTCGGACACTGGAAGTCGGGCTTCTACCGCATCGCCCGCGAGGCCGGCCTTCCCGTCACGCTCGGGTACGTGGATCGCACCACCATGACGACCGGACTGGGACCGACTCTCACCCTCACCGGCGACGTCGGCGCGGACATGGATGCCATCCGTGCGTTCTACTGCGACAAGTCGGGGCTGCGTCCCGCGCGACGCGTCGAGCCTCGCTTGCGCGACGAAGGCGATCCGCTGCCTCGTCGCGGCTGAACCCACCGCGGAGCGGCGTTCGGCCCCGGCACGTCCTTAACCCTCTGTCCCCGTGGTGTCCGGTGTCACGAACCAATCGGTGAACGAGCTCGCCCGACCGTCATCCGCCAAACGAATGACCATGAGGTTGTCGTACTGCCGACTCTTCGTCGTCGAACTCGGGTAGCTGGTTCGACCGCGAATGATCGCGATGTCCCCGTCGACCGCGGTGAGCTCATACTCGAACGACCATGTGCCGGGGTAGTCCTTCTGCCCGAGCCAACCTGCGAGGATCGCATCGTGACCGATCCAGGGGGTCGTCGACGGGCCATCGCGATACTCCGCCTCCGGCGTGAACAGCGACCGGATGTCGTCCGGGTCGTTGGTCTCCCACGCGCGGACGTATCGGCCGATCCACTCGTTGGCGGCTGCCGCCGCTGTCTCGCGATCCCACATGGACTCAGGCTCGCTGACGGGTGCGGCGAGCGCAAGGTGCTCCACCCACTGAACCCCGACCCCGCAGAACAGGGTCGGGGCCGCCGCATCCTCCGGTTACTTCATGCGTCCGAACGTGGCGTCGATGTCGGCCATCTCCATCGCCGCGGTCGCCTCGATGAGCGCACGGAGGTCCTTGTCCGCGCCGGGCGAGAACTCCTCGGGTCGCTCGGGCGAGATGGTCATCGGCGATCCCACGGGCGCCTGCTCACTCGCATCCAAGTCGGTGCCATCGTTTGACGGCGACGCACCCTGGAAGATGCGACCGGCTTCGGACTGATTGCCCAAATCGAACGAATACTGCTTGCTCTGCAGCCCCAGGTCGACGAGACGCTTGACCTCGGGGAACTGCTCGGCGTTCGTCTTCGGGATCGGAAGCGACGTACGCCAATTCACTCCGAGGGTCTCGAGAGCCTTCGCGTACGCGTTCTCGTGCGCCTGGTCTCGCACGATGAGGTACGAGATCGTGCTTCGCGCCATCTTGTTGTCCGTCATCTCGTACAGCCGGCACTTCTGCAGTCGACCCGTCGACTCCAGCATCAGGTTGTACAGCAGATCGAGCACGAGGTTGCCGGAGTTGTAGACGTAGCTGCCCATCCAGGGATTGCCGGCGGAATCCACCGGGAGCGCACCCTGCGCACCGACCAGATAGTGGTGGATGTTGCTGTGATCAACGGCGATGCTGAGCGGCGTCGCACCACCCGCGCCGGGCTCGTCGACAGGGTCTGACGGCTTTCCCTTGTACCTCGGTGACCCATCCAACAGACGAGAGATGGTCGTGCCGATGAGCTCGACGTGACTGATCTCCTCGGTGCCGATGCCCTGGATGAGGTCCTTGTAGGGCTTGCCCGACGGACCGCGGAAATTGATGCTCTGGAACAAGTACTGCATCATCGTGCGCATCTCACCGAACTGTCCGCCGAGACCCTCCTGCAGTGCGTTGGCGGCCGCGGGATCCGGCTCGTCCTGTGCGATCTCGTTGATGAACTCTTGAACGTGGAAGTACATGGTTCCTCCGGGGGTTGGGGATCCCGACGATCCGCTGGTCTCCCCGTCCCACCGCGCCCCTTGCCGATGCGGACGCCACCGACTACCTTCCGACCCCTGAGACGATTCAGCCGGCCCCGGCGATTCGTTCGTGAGTCGCGCGGACGAATGCGGCATACCCTCCGGGCGTCCGCCCCAAGAATCGGCCGGATGTGACCACCTCGTTCTCGTCCGTCGCGACAGCACGGGCACCCTGGGCTCGCGCAGCACGGACGAGCGCGACGTCCTCGTGCTGCTCGAGGTCGGCGAACCCTCCCGCCGCGAGGTACACGCCGGCACGCAGGCCGAGATTGGCGCCGTGAACGTTGCCGGCCGGACGGCCACGCGGATGCGTGTGCAGCCAGTGCTCCGCGTGCTCGAGTGTGAGGTCGGCGAAGTCCGGCCGAACGGTGCCGAGCACGACATCGGCACCCGCCGCGCGGAGGTCAAGTTGGTGGCTGAGCCAGGTGACAGGAACGACCGAGTCTCCGTCCGTGGTGCTGATCCACACGTCGGCGGGCGGGGAACCCAGTTCAGCGACGGCCGCGGCCACGCCGAGGCGTCGAGCCGTCCCCACGTTCCGCGCGTCGATGTCGATGGTTCGCACCGGCCACGACCGCGCGATCCGGGCCGAGGCATCCGCGCACGCGTCGAGGACGACAACCGTCGAGATCTGCACTCCCCGATGCGTCCGTCGGGTGTGCTCGATAGCAGCGGTGAGTGCGGCGAGGCAGTCGTCGAGGAGTTCGGCTTCGTTGTGCACCGGGACGACGATCGCCACCGCTGGGGTACCGCCCGCTGTCATGCGATGAGCCCCGTCTCGGCGGCGACCGAGCGGGCGCCCGCGAGTCCATAGACCTCGAGCACGAAGTCCTCCTCCTCGTGCAGCACGAGTCGGACGAGACCCTCGGCCGCGCGAAGTGCCGCGTGCACATCGTCTCCGGACTGCGGATACTCCGCGACCGGATGCCGCCAGTGGCACGCGACCAGGTGGCCACCGGCATCCATCGCATTCCGAATCAGGTCGACGACGCGGGTCAGGTCCGCAGCGCTCCAGTAGTAGCCGACCTCCGACAACACGACGAGGTCGAAGGTGCCGACGGGCCACTCCCCCGGGAGCGCGAGACGCTCGAGGCGAACGTGCTCGCGATCGCCGAGGCGACGGCGTGCGATCGCGAGCGGCGCGTCCGCGATATCGACTGCCAGCACGGCGTCGCACCGATCGGCGAGGAGCTCCGTCACAACGCCGGTCGAGCAGCCCAGTTCGAGGGCCGAGGCGTACCGTTCGCGAGGCACGCTGGCCAGAGTGATCGTGCGCTTACGCTGCTCGTACCAGCGCGACTCGAAACCCCACGGGTCGTCCCCGTTGCGACGATAGAAATCCTCGAAGAAGCTCTCCGCCAGACTGCGACCAGCAGGGCGGATGAGGACCTCGAGCGGCCGGTCAAAGTGCGCCTGCATCCCCTCGTGGAGCATCACCTCATCCCCCGGCGCCGACGACAGCGGGGCGATCTGGCTGCGATGGTGATGCATCGCGGTGCGTTTGAGCTCCACCGTCGGCTCATCGAGCTGAACCACCTCGAGGTCACCCCAGGGTACGTCCTCCGTCGACCCCCAGTGCCAGAGCCAGATCGGATACTCCCGCCACGGGACCCCGAGGTCCGCGCACACCTCGGCCGTCACTTCCGCAGCGACGCGATGATCGCGGTGACTGTCGCCTGACCAGGGCACCACGACGAGATGCGCTCCCTGTCCCTGCAGCAGCGCGCGGAGCGCCTCCGCGATCGCGTCGCGATGGTCGTCCGTGCCGCCGTCCGGGAGGGCGAGGAACTGCACGTCGATCGACGGGCTCAGTTGATCGAGCGCTGCGGCGACCTCGCGCCGTCGCACCGCGGCCAGATCGACGGGGGTGTGCGACGGCGAGTCCGGATGAGAGCCCTCGCCGTCGGTCGCGATGAGAACGGTGACGCTCGCGCCACGACTGACGGTGCGGGCCATGAGTCCCGCGACGCCGAGGGTTTCGTCGTCGGGGTGGGCCGCGACGACGACGAGGCGCTCGAACGTCTCATCCAACGACGGCAGCTCCCGGCCTAGGAACGCTTTCCGCCACACCGCTTCGTCCGTTCCCGGATCTCGGTGGCTGAAGCTCACCATGCACCCAGCCCTTCCGTGATGTCGGCGCCGATGCGCGCCAGGTCGCGTTCGCCGTGGTGCTGTCGCAGGTAGATCTCGAGGTCGGCCACGCGGCGAGCGTGAGTCTCGTCCGCCACGAGGGGCAGCGGTCCGAGAGCTCGAGCGGACTCGGCGAGCGTCGTCTCGACCGCGCCGGCGACGATCGTCCGGACGCGGGCGGCGGAGGTGCCGGGGTGGGATGCCACCGGCAGCCCTTCCGTCTGGTGCGCCGCCGATCGCAGGGCGAGCCTCGCCGTCCAGAGCGCGGCATCCACTCGAGCCAGGTGCACGCGCGACAGCTGATCTGCACCCTCGCGCCGTGCCGCGTGGATCAGAGCGTCGCGGATCGGCAGAGCACCACCCCACCAGCACGCCGCCACTCCGATGCCGCCTGCCGCGAAGCCGGGGCGACGCAGGTACCAGCCCGGTTCACCGACGGGCACGGCCGGAGCCGCGGCGAAGTCCACCGGCGCGCTCACAACCTGATGCAGTCCCCGTGCGTGCCACGGTCCCGTGTGCGGTGACACTTCGAGGCGCTGCAGAGCCACGGCGAAAAGACGACGCTCGTCGCCGACCCAAGCCGTGACGAGTGCGTGGCTCAGGTGCTGCGCGAGCGAACACCACGGCTTCGTTCCCGTCAGCCGCCACCCAGAGCCGTTGGCGTCAGCCTCCAGCCGAGTCCCGGCGCCTTCGGCGGCGAACACTCCCCACGAGGATTCGACGTCCGCCTGGATCGACGCGAGATCGATCTCGTAGCCGTCGCGTCGGGATTGGTCGAGGATGTCGAGCGCGTCGAGGTGGGGTTCAAGGATGCGCGCCGCACCGACATCCCGGCTCGCAACCGCGGCGAGGAATGACCAGTCGTCGGCGAGCGAACGCCCGTCGCCTCGCGCGGCCCCCGCACCAACCGCCCATGCGAGTGTTGCTGCAACGTCCACCCCGAACCCGTTGATGAGGTCGGCCTCGTCGAGCACAGCGGCCGTCGCACTCTCGAACGGTCCGTCACTCAGGCGGGCCGAAGAGGAGGCATCGTGCGCGAGGTTCACACGTGGAGTGTGCGCGTGACCCGAGCTGAAAGGCAGAGCCTTGCGGTTCCGCCGGTGACTCGGGTACGGGCTCCCCGAAACTGTTCGCGATCGCCGCGCTGAGCCGCGGCCGCTATCTCGATAAGTGCAGACGACAGGGCTGAACTACCTGATCGCATTCGACTCTCGGGCGTGACGCGTCACCTCGACGACGACACGGCGAGTACTCGACCGTGTACTTCGAGGCCGCGGCACGATCACGGCGGGGCGCGACCGCCGGCTCAACCCGAATCGACCGATTCCCGCGTTCGAGACCGGTCACGACGGGGCGAGCCGCCGGGTGTTCGCACGCACGGACGGCAGACGACGGTGATGCAGCACCAATTCACGGACTGCGCTCAGACGACGGCGTATCCCCCACATCGTCACCATGACGAGCGACTCGCGAACGATGTTGCCGCTCATCTTGCTCACGCCGAGCTCCCGCTCCATGAAGGTGATGGGGACCTCGACGACGCGCAGCTCGCGTTCCAGCCCGCGCCACAGCAGGTCGAGCTGGAAGCAGTAGCCCTGCGATGCGACACCGTCCAACCCGATGCGATCGAGTGCGCTCGCGCGGTAGGCGCGATATCCGCCCGTAGCGTCGCGCACGTCGATCCCGAGCGCAAGCCGGGCATAGACGTTGCCGCCGATGCTGAGCACCTTGCGATGCAGCGGCCAGTTCACGACGCGGCCGCCCGGCACCCACCGGGAGCCGAGCACGATGTCAGCCGTGGCCAGCTCGTCGAGCATGATCGGCAGAGACTCCGGCTGGTGCGAGCCATCAGCATCCATCTCGATCAGCACGTCGTAACCCCGCCGACGACCCCATGCGAAGCCTGCGAGATAGGCACGCCCGAGGCCGTCTTTCGCCGTGCGATGCAGGACGTGCACACGGCCATTCGCGGCAGCAAGGCAATCGGCGATGTCGCCCGTGCCGTCCGGCGACGCGTCGTCGACGATCAGAACGTCGGATCGGCCCACGGCGAGGACGCGCTCGACGATGCTTTCGATGTTCTCGGACTCGTTGTAGGTGGGGATGATGGTGAGCGCGCTGGTCATGTCGATGCCTTTCGTTGTCTGACGGATCGCCGGCTGTCGGCGGCTCAGGCCGCGACCGCGGTGACCACGACGTTGTCCTCGTACAGGCCCGTCTCGGAGCTGATCGGTCCCCCGCAGGTCACGAGCCGGAGCTCGGGAGTCGGAACCGGTGCGTAGATGGATGCGGTGGGGAAGTCGTGCTTCTTGACGTTCTGGATGCCGGTGACGACGAACTCCGCCGTTGTGCCGTCGCTGCGCGAGACCGACACGGTGTCGCCCGGCTGCAGCTTTCCAAGGTCATGGAAGACGGCGGCCGCCCACGGTGAGTCGACATGCGCGGCAATCACGGCTGGACCGATGTCTCCCGGCACCACACCGTCCTCGTACCAGCCGACATCGTTGTAGTCGGCGGGCGCCTCGATCCACCCATCCGCCCCGCGGCCGAGCCCGATGAGGTCAGACTCCACACCGATGGCGGGAATCGAGACGTGTTCCGGGACGGCGGCCGACACCGCCTCCTCGGCCACCGGATCCTGTAGGGCTCCGGCACTCGAGGTCGCCGCATCCGCTTCGGATGCCGCGAGCGGCGGGCAGCCGGCGAGGGCGTCGTTCGTCAGCATCGCCTCCGCGAGCGCCGTCCACGCGTCGCCGTAATAGGTGGGCGCCTCCGCTGCGGTCGCCGTCATCCGGCCGAGATCGGCTTCCGCGTCGCCGCCGCGCCCGTCCGCCGCGTATGCTGCGGCTCGCGCGGCATACGCCACAGGATGCTGGTCGCTGGTCACAGCCCCGGCACCCGAGTCCAGCTCGGCGGGGAGAACCTCATCCTCGGGGAGCGCCGACGCGATGCGCGCAGCGATGGCCGCATCCTCCGGATCGCACGACTCGGCGTAGCGGATCGACGCGCGCGCGGCGTCATACCCGTACTCCGGCTCCCCCTCGCCGTTTGCGGCGCCCGCGATCGCGACCGTACCGTTTGTCGCGACGGTGGCCCAGTTCGTCGGTAGCGCGTTCGCATCGAGCAGCGCTTCGGTCGCTGCTCGACTGCCCTCGGCGAGCTCGTCCCACCGAGGGTCGCCCGATGCCTCGGACAGCACGGCGAAGGCTGCCGGCGACGCGTACGAGGGGTTATAGGCATGGGGCGACGCCGTAGCCCACGGCCCGGGCAGCAGGATCCTGCCGAGTGCGGTGGATGCCGTCATCTCGTCGAGGAGCGCCGTGCCGAGGTCCACACCGTCGGCGCGGAGATCGTCGCGGTCGAACGCGTCGCCCGCGAGGACGAGCGCACGTGCGGCGTCGAGGTCGGCATCCGATGCGGGCTGGTCATCGACCACGGCCCCGTCGTCCCACCGCCAGGCGAGCAGACCGTCCTCCCGCTGGAGGTTGGTGGTGGTCCAGTCCCAGATCTCATCGAAGACCGGCTCGTCGCCGGCGACCACCGCCAGCAGCAGGCCGTAGGCCTGCCCTTCGCTGACGGTGTCGCCACCCTGATCGGTACGCGCGACGCGTCCACCGTCGACGTACGTCTCGAGGAAGGCGTCGGCGGTCGTCGCGGCATCCTCCGTGGGGGATGCCGGCGCGTCCGCCTCAGGACCCGAGCACGCCGTGACCGCCAGCGCAAGGACAGCCGCGGCCGACGTCACCACGAGCGCACGGGCGGCCCGTGTCATCCGGCTGTCCCGGCTGTGCGACGACGACGCGCGTACATCGTCACGCCGGCCGCGCCGACGAGCAGCGCGCCGGCAACGAAGAGGCCGACCGGTGCCTCCCCGTCACCGGCCGTGCCGCCTCCACCGGTCTCGATGCCGCCGACCGGCATGTCGGCGAGGGTCGCCGAGTCGGTGACGGCCTTCGCCGTCAGCGCACCGGACGCGGTGTCGAGCACGAAGATCGTCGAGACCGAACCCGCGGGGAGATCGACGCCGGCGGACGAGACGTCATCGACGCCCGCGAGTTCGAGGTCCCACTCGCCGGCGGCCACCGCCGCGTAATCGGTCGCGGACCCTGTCGGCACGTCACTCGCGATGGGTCGGCCGGCCGCCGTGTCGACACTCACGAGCGGTTCGACGGTCGAAGCCTGGATGACGCGCACCCGGGCTTCGCCCTTCGCGGGTGCCGAGAGGTCGTCTTCGAAGACCACGGTGTCGAGCTCGGCGTTTCGGCCGTACGCGGCGACGGTGAGGGGGTCCCCGGCTGCCACGTCGACGGACTGCTGGACCACGGGCTCGGCGTCGTCGGCGGCATCCGAAGGCACCATCGAAACGACGTACGTGCCTTCGGCGAGCGGGATGTAGTCGCTCACTGCGCCGTAGGCGACGTCGTCGAGCTCGTACACGACGTCGCCGCCGGCGAGCGCGGTCAGCTGAACATCGACGGCCTTCGTGTCGGGAGAGAGGTGTGCCACCCGAGCCCAGCCGCCGGGTTCGGCGGTGGAGGCGGATGCGGCGGGGGCGACCGCGACACCGATGGCGAACGGGACAACGGCTGCGACTGCGAGGGCAAGCCCTCTGGCGCCCCGCCGAGAGACATGAGGCGCCGGGGAGGGAGAGGTGTTACGGATCATGGTGTTCCTTCCTTCGGGATGCGCCGACGGATGTTCCGCCGGCGTCGGGATCACGCCGCCGGTCGCGGCAGGAGGTCGAGCGGCTCGACAGGCGAGAAGGTGATGACGACGCCGGCATCGCTGCGTTCTGCTGACAGGGGCGCAAGGGCGCCGGTGAGCGAGCGATAGAAGCGCAGCGCCGCATCCGCCCCCGCGGCGTCACCGCGCGCGTCCTCGCCGGCGAAGGAGCTGATGACCAACTGCCTGTGCACACCCGAACGGTCACCGTTCAGCTGAGTGATCTCGGCGACGTCGATCTGCCCGAGCGAGGACAACTGGGCGAGGGTCAGCAGGATCCGGCCGTCGACCACGCCGGAGGTCATCAGGTCGCGCGCCTCCGCCGGGATGCCGACGTCGGGATTACTCGACAGCTGCTGTCCCGCGAGGGATCGCGCTGCGTAGAGACCGTCGTCGCCGGCTTGCTCCAGGCCGGACTGCTCGCTGTCGACGTAGCGGACCTCGACCATCTGGGCGCCCTCACCGAAGGTGGCCACGACGACACTGTTGTCGATCGCCTGGCGGACGGTCGGGAACTCCGTCGGGAAGGTCCGCATCGAGTCAGTGGTGACCACGTAGTCGTAGTCACGCCAGCCTTCGGGGGCCAGCGCCTGCACATCGGAGTCTGTGTCCGCTTTGTAGTACCAGACGACGTTCTCGCGGACGAATCCCCTCTCGACGAGGTCGACCCACATCGCGTCGTCGACGAGCATCCGAGCATCTGAGGCGGCGTTGTCCGCCATCCACTGCTCGGCGTCGCGCAGCGGCCGGTCGAGATCGGCCAGGAGGAAGCCACGCAACTGCGTGGCCCAGAGCGGACCTGCCGCGACGAGTGCGGCGACGGTGCCCGCCGCCAGGACTCCACCGGCGGCCCGCACAACGATCGAATGCCGGGAGCCGCGGCCTCGCAGCAACTCGACAGCCACCTGTCCGACGCCGGCGACCACGATCGCGGCGAGCGGCAGCATGATGATGACATAAGGCACCGGCAGGTACCCGCCGCGGAACATGAACGCGGTGAGCGCGAGCAGCGTGATCGCCCATGCCCGCAGTCGCGCTACGAACAGCGCAGCGATCGCGGCAGCGAGGGCCGCGACGATGAGGATCGAGTCCAGTTGCCACCACATGCCGACGGTGCGCGACATGAGGCTGTCGGGATCGAAGAGCGAGCCGCTCCCCTCGCGGGAGGCCAGCTGGAAAGTGAGGCCCTCGAAGAGGCTGACGCGTCCGGCACCGGGCATGACCTCGCCCTTGACCAGGGCGAACGCCACGTAGGTGAGGCCGAACAGCGCCAGCACTGCGGCTGACACCGACAGCGTGTAGCGCCTGGTGGTCTTATCCGCACCGCGCCACATGAACCACACGAGCAGCGGGAGGGCGAGGAGGTATGTCTCCTTCGTCAGGACAGCGACACCGAAGGCCGCGGCCGCGCCGATGTATCCGAGCAGCTGCTTGTGACGGCTCATGGCGAGGAAGATCGCCGCCAGCAGCCAGGCCGTCGCGATGTTGTCGAGGTACACCTGCCGGTGGAACTGCACCGCGAGCGGGGACAACAGGAAGACGGCGGCTGCAACCGACGCGGTCGGCCGGGCGAACCCGATGCGCCGCACGATGACCCAGAGCAGGATCGCCGCGATCGCCGTGGCGACGATCATCGCCTCTCGAGCCGCGATGACGGCAACCTCGTACCGGTCCCACCCGCCGGTGAGCCCGACGTAACCGGCGATCTGGATCCACCCGAGCGGGGGGTGGTCGTACCAATACGTGTAGTGCGTCAGTTCACCGAGGTTGCCGATGGCCCACGCCTGTGCCGTGTAGGTCCCCTCGTCGTCGATCCGCTGGGGCGAGCCGCCGAGGTTCACGACGTTGACGACGATGCCGACGACGAGTGCGGGCACGAGCCAGGCGAGGTCGATGAGGCGTTCGCGCCAGACGGATGTCGCACGGATGCCGGCGCGCGGACTCCGTTCGGCTGCACCGGGCAGCGTCGGCGCCGCCGACGCTGCGTCGAGGCTCGTGCGGTCGAGTGTCGAGGTCACTTGCTCTCCTCCGATGCGGCGACGGCGATCAGTTCATCCGAGCCACGGTCCCTCGCCGCGCCATCGGCTGCAGGCGAGTCACGGTGGGCACCGGTGTGCTCGGTCTTCTCCCAGCTCCCGTCGCCACGCAGCTGCCGGACGACGGACCGGACAGCAGCCGCCGCCAGGAACACCTGGTAGGGCACCAGGCCGAGTACGAGCCGGGCATAGTCGCGCAGGCGCACCTTCCGGCCGTACACCCGCCCGAACTCGGCGAGCCCGGCCGCCTCGACGACGAGCGTCACGACGGTCGGAATGAGCGGGAGGAAGGTGACGAGGGCGACGACGGTGGGGACCTTGACGAGGAGGATGAACACGATCGAGATCGGGATCAACAGGCCGGTGGCAGCCTGGATGAAGGGCATGTTCAGCAGGTACCGGGCATACATCCGCTGGCGCAGGGTAGGGAGCTTCTTCCACTCGCCCTTTCCGAGCACCTGGAGGAAGCCTTGGTTCCAGCGCGTGCGCTGCTTGTACAGCGAGGTGAGGGTCGGTGGCGTCTCCTCGCGCGTGACGTACTCGGGATTGTAGGCGACGGCCACCTTCGCGCCGTCGCTCGAGAGCCGCACGCCCAGTTCGCAGTCCTCGGCGAGACACTGGTCGTCCCACCCGCGCGACCACTCGAGACGATCACGCGTGACGAAGACGGTGTTGCCGCCGAGGGGGATGAACTTCGAGCGGGCGTGGAAGTGCAGCCTCGAGCGGAACCAGAAGTAGTACTCCAGCACGTTTCGCAACGACCACCAGGTCGTCTCGAAATTCATCAGCTGTACGCCGCCCTGCACGACGTCCGCGCCGGTCTCCTGGAACTTGGAGTCGACCACGGTGAGCAGTCCGGGGTGCACCTCATCCTCGGCGTCGAACACGCCGACGATGTCGCCGGTGGCGAACTGCAGCGCGCGGTTGAGCGCCTTCGGCTTGTTCTTCGGCACGCTGTCGTCGACGACCACGGTGATGAGGTCGGGATGCCGGGCGGCAGCCTCTCGCACCACGAGTTCTGTTCCGGGGTCGTCATGACCGACGATCGCGATGATCTCGAAGTCGGGGTGGTCCTGCTGCGCGAGGCGATCCAGGGTCTGCCCCATCACCTCCTCCTCGTGGCGACCCGGGACGAGGAGCGTGAACCGATGCCGGGAAGGGCGAGGCGAGGCGCTGAACTGCGTCGCACGCAGGTCGTCGGCGGATCGCCAGGCATGCAGCATCCACCAGAGCGTCGTCACGGCGATCGCCGTGAGGACGAGCGCGAGGGCGATGATGCCGCTGTAGCCGAACCACTCGCCCACGGACCAGTCCGGCAGCACGACCCCGGATGGAGCCGTCTGCTGCACCGGCATCGGAGATTCGGTCACCTCGGGCGCCTGCTGTCCGGGCGCGGGTGCGACCGGAGTCAACAGCGGTTCCGGGGTGGCCTGCGCGCGAAGACGCAGCGGGGCGAATCCTGTGGGCGTGGGGATCACGAGATGCCTCCGGTCGGTGCGGTTGAGGGCAGGTGGGCCGTGCGGGGAAGACGCAGTGTGCGCGTGCGGGGAGCGAAGACGAACCACCGGTACGCGGCGAATCGGAAGGCCGTGCCGAGCACGAGCCCGACGCCGTTGCCCGAGATGTTGTCGGCCAGCTGCGAGGTGAAACCGAAGACGTAGTGCGACACGAACAGGCACCCCGCCGCGATCAGGAGACCCACTACGTTCACGACAGCGAACAGCGCGGCTTCGCGCAGCGGATGCGGCGAGCGCTCTCGCCGGAACGTGAGATAGCGATTGCCTAGCCACGCCACCGCGGTGGCGACCGAGACGCTCACCACCTTCGACCAGATGGGTGAATCGTCGAGGACGGTCGCCCGCACGAGGTTGTAGACCGCCAGGTCGACGATGAACGCGAGACCACCGACGAGGCCGAACCCCGTCAGCTGGCCGAGGAGACGTGAGCGCCAGGAACGCCCGGCGGGAGTGCGAGTGGGCGAGGACGTGGTGGCGTCTGCGGCGAGCGATGCAGGTGCAGGGGCCGCGGCGGCGGGGCTCCCGGTGATGATGTCGTGATCAGTTTCGATGTTCTTCCGCACGGTGGTGATCCGGAGCGGCTCACTGCGCGGTTTGGAAGAGTCAGGAGCCTCCCAGGGCGGCGAAACCTCCGGTTCACCTGCCTTCGCTCGTCGACGGGAACTCATCCGACAACCGGCGCGGCCCGGCTCCCGGGCGCCGCCCGTTCTGAGGCTGACGAGCTCGCGTCGACAGCGCACCCTCCCCGCCATGCCCGGTCGATGGTCATAGGTCGCGGGTACGTTGACCACATGGAGATCAGAGCCACCACCGTCGGCGTACCCGTCCGCGACCTTGATTCAGCGATCGACTGGTACCGATCAGCCCTTGAGCTCGGGGACGTCGACCTGCGGCCGCTGGACGGCTTGGTGGAGTTCAGCCTCGGCTCCGTATGGCTGCAGCTGGCCCTGAACCCTGAGCTCGCCGGCACCCACGGGATCTCGGTGACCTTCAGCGTCCCCGATGCGACGGGTGAGCACGCGAGACTGCGGGGTCTCGGCTTCGAGGTCTCGGACATCCAGCGGTTCGAAGGCGTCGTCGAATTCTTCAGCCTCACGGATCCCGACGGCAACACGGTGGGCTTCGTAACCGAGCTGCAGTAGCCGGCTTCAGACCTCTTGACCGCGTACTTGTATTTTGCAAGTATGGCGACATGAGCCTCTTCATCACCTGCCCCGTGGTCGATGTCGAACGTGCCACGGCCTTCTACACAGCCATCGGCTGGACCCTCAACGCCGAGATGTCCGACCACAACGTGTCGTGCTTCGCGATCGCCCCCGACCAGTACGTCATGCTGGGCAGCCGCGAGATGTACGCGAGCGTCGGCGGCGTCGAAGACCTCATCGGAGGCCCCGACACCCCATCGAAGGTCACCGTCTCGTTCGACCTCGACAGCCGCGAAGCCGTCGACGCGATGATCGAGAGGGCGCGAGCCGCCGGCGGCCGCGTCGGCGACACCGACGACTACCCCTTCATGTACCAGCGTCAGTTCCACGACCCCGACGGCTATCACTACTCCCCGTTCTGGATGAAGCCGGACGCCGACCAGACCTCGTGAGCGACCTCGCCGCAGCACTCGATGTCGTCGGCGCGCGGTGGGCACTCCTCATCGTGGAGCGGCTGCTCGACGGTCCGCAGCGCTACGGCGACCTTCAGCGTGACCTCGGCGTACCCACGAACATCCTCGCGACCCGCCTGAAGGAACTCGAAGCAGCAGGCGTGCTCCGCCGACTTCCGTTGAAGCACAACACCCGCGCTTACGCCCTGACCGAGCGCGGGCTGGACCTGACAGACGCGATCGCTGCGCTGAGCCGCTGGGGCAAAGAAGCGACGTGATCGGCTCGGTCTCTCCCTCTCTCGAAATCTTCTCGCGTCCTAATGTCGTATTCGCGGGTCGCCGTTCGTGGACTGTGTGGGCGACCCGAACGGATCGCTGCGACCGCCGCGCTGAGCCGCGGCCGCTATCTCGATAAGAGGAGACGACAGTGCCGAACTACCTGATCGCGTTCAACGACGAGTGGGTGCCCCCGCAGACCGCCGAGCAGCTGCAGACCAAGAGCCAGGCGTCGATGGCGGTGCTCGAGGAGATGAAGCAGGCAGGCGTGTTCGTCTTCGCCGACGGCGGCATCGATGCCTCGACGGCGCTCTTCAGCGTGCAGCTGACCGACGGCCAGCCGGTGTTCACCGACGGGCCCTTCGTCGAAACCAAGGAGCACCTCGGCGGGTTCACCGTGATCAACGTGCCGACCGACGAGGACGCGCGCCACTGGGCGGGCCGCCTGGCCCTCAGCCTCGACTGGCCGCAAGAAGTCCACCGCTTCCCGGGTGGCGTCGAAGACGTCATCGACCGGCAGACCCCCGAAGCCGGGTGACCACTCCCCCCGCTGCAGACCACATCACCCGCGCCCACCGCGAGGAGTGGGCGCGGGTGGTGGCGGGTCTCGCTCGCCGCTTCGGCGACCTCGAGCTCGCCGAAGACGCCGCGGCCGACGCATTCGTCGCCGCTGTCGAGCACTGGCCCCGTGAAGGGGTGCCGCCGAACCCGGGGGCCTGGCTCACCACCACGGCCACCCGCAAGGCGATCGATCGCGTGCGCCGGGACTCTCAGCGCGGCCGCAAGCACGACGAGGCGCAGCTGCTCGTCGACGACGAACCTCGTGCACCGATCGGCGACGTCGACGACGACAGGCTCCGGCTGCTGCTCGTCTGCTGCCACCCCGCACTGAAGATGCCGTCGCGAGTCGCTCTCACTCTGCGGATGGTGGGCGGACTCACCGTCGCCGAGATCGCCCACGCGTTCTTCGTGCCGACGACCACGATGGCGCGCCGCATCACCCGCGCGAAACGCACCCTCGCCACCGCGCGCGTTCCCTTCCGGATGCCGTCCGCAGCCGACGTCAGAGAGCGACTTGCGGGCGTCCTCACGGTGATCTTCCTCATCTTCAACGAGGGCTACCTGTCCACCTCGAGCGGAGACGCGGTGAGGGTCGAACTGACAGCGGAGGCGATCCGGCTGGCGCGCCTGCTGCGCGAGCTCCTCCCCGACGAAGGGGAGGTCGCGGGGCTGCTCGCACTCACCCTGCTCATCGACGCGCGCCGCGCGGCACGCGTGTCCCCGGACGGCGAGCTGGTGACCCTTCCCGAGCAGGACCGCAGCCTGTGGGATCGCGAGCTCATCGCCGAAGGGCACACGCTCGTGCACGAGCGAATCGCCGCGGTCGCGGAAGGCTCCGCCGCGCCCGGCCGCTACCAGCTGCTGGCCGCGATCAACGCCGTGCACGCCGATGCCGCCTCGGCCGAAGAGACCGACTGGCGCCAGATCGTCGCCCTGTACGACAGGATGCTCGCGGTCGACGCTTCGCCGATCGTCAGACTGAACCGAGCCGTCGCCATCGCGGAGCTCCACGGCGCCGCGACCGGCCTCGGAGAGATCGCCCCGCTCGCCGGCGCGCTGTCGGGCTATCACGCCTTCCACGCCGCGCGCGCAGACCTGCTGCGCCGCACGGGACGCCGCGACGACGCACGCGCGGCCTACGACCGCGCGATCGCCCTCGCCGGCAACGCAGCCGAACGCACCTACCTCGCGCGCCGCCGCGACGACCTCGCGGCCGCGGGGTCGGCGTGAGGAGGCTCAGCCCCCGATCGCGTTCATCCCTCGCGCCGGCTGCAGGAACGACGGATCGTTGATCGCGTGCCCGGGCAGCTTGCCCAGCACGCACGCGTGCAGCACCTCGGCGATCACGCGCCGTCGATCCTCGGGCGCGGGATCCGCCGGCATCCCTCGCACCGCACTCGTCACGTCGTACTCGGTCAGCGAGAACAGGCAATTGCGGAACTGACCGTCGGCGGTCAGCCGCAGCCGGTCACACGCACCGCAGAACGGAGCCGTCACCGACGCGATCACGCCGACCTCGTGCGGGCCGCCGTCGATCCGCCACTTCTCGGCGGGAGCGCCGCCGCGGCCGGGCACCGGCTCGAGCGACCACCGCTCCGACAGCGCCGCCAGGATCTCCTCGCGCGTCACCATGGCGCTCCGATCCCACGTGTGCCCCGAATCCAGCGGCATCTGCTCGATGAACCGCAGTTGCGCGCCCACCTCCATCGCGAACGCGACGAGGTCCACGAGCTGATCGTCGTTCACGCCCCGCATCGCGACGGCGTTGAGCTTCAACGGCTTCAGATCGGATGCCGCGGCTGCCGCGATCCCCTCGAGCACGTCATCGAGCCGGTCACGTCGCGTCAGCGCGGCGAACCGCTCGCGGTCGATCGTGTCGATGCTGATGTTGAGCCGTGTCAGCCCCGCGTCGATCAGGTCAGGCAGCACCTCGGCCAGCCGGATCCCGTTCGTCGTCATCGCCACCTCGACCGGACCTTCGGGTCCCGAGATCGCCGCAACCCGACGCACCACGTCGACGATGTCGGTCCGCAGCAGCGGCTCGCCGCCGGTGAGCCGGAACGTGCGGATGCCGAGGCTCGCCGCCACCTCTGCGATCTCGACGATCTCGTCCGTCGTCAGGATGCTCGTGCGCGCCAGCCACTCGTTGCCCTGCTCGGGCATGCAGTACGTGCAGCGCAGCGAGCACCGATCGGTCAGCGAGATGCGCAGGTCCCGGTGCACACGCCCGTGCGTGTCGACGAGGCCGACGGCCGGATCTGGAAGAGCGCCCGACGGGATCTGCGGCGCGGCGCGGCCTAGCGAGATCGGAACGGCCGTCACCGCTCTGTCCCCCCGTGGCATGCCATTTTCCGAGCCTAATCGGCGGCGTCCACGGCCGGGGCGAACAGAGCCGCCCTGGGCTGGGAAATCGGCACCAATCCCCGGCTCGACGCCGGATCGCGCGCTAGCTTCCGGCATATGAGCCTCCGCCGCGCCACCCTGCCGACCCTCGCCGCGACCGCGCTGCTCCTGACCGCCTGCTCGCCGGCGGAGTTCGCCCGCGAGCAGACCACCGCGGACCGACCGGAATCCGTTGTCAGCGGGGCCGACGGAAAGGTCGACGCCGCGACGCTGCGCTACGTCGGCAAGGCCGACGACTACGACGTCTATCTGGCTCGCGCGGCGGATGACGACGACTCGCTCTGCCTGTCGCTCACCCTCGACGACGTCTGGCAGACGACAAAGTGCGAGCCCGATTACGTGTCCGTCCGGATCAGCGACACCGCCAGCGTCAACGCCGATCTCAGCTACCGCAGCGGCGAGGGGCGGGACATGATCTCGGACAACGTCTGGGTCAGTCGTAAGTAGCCGCGCGCGTCATGCCGACGAACCGCACCCGCGCCCGGTCGACCTGTAGCCACACCGTGTCGCCGACCGAGAGCGCGGCCTCCGGCACGTCGACCACGCCCTCCGTCGTCCGGATCCGCGTGCCCGCGAGCGTCGGCTCCACCCCGACCACCGTCGCCGCCCACGCGTTCAGCCCCTCACCGTCCGCGATCCGCACGTCACCCGGCCGGAACACGGCGGCGAGCGCCAGACCCTCACCAGCGGCGAGCGCCGTCGACGCGGCATCCGCGCTCGTCAGCACCTGACCCGCCGACCCCCGCCACCCACCACGGGCCGAGACCCCCGGCATCCGATTCATGTCGGCAACCGAGGCGACGAAGGCGGATGCCGGTGCTCCCAGCACCTCGCGCACCGCGCCGCTCTGCACCACGGCTCCCGCCTCGATCACGAACAGCCGCTCCGCTAGAGCGACCGCGTCGCCGGCGTCGTGCGTGACGGCGACCGTCGTCGTCCCGGCGAGCTGCTCGCGCAGCATCCCTCGGATCGCGGACGCCGTGACGGGATCGAGCGCGACGAGCGGCTCGTCGAGCAGCACCACCCGCGGCGACGCCGACAGCGCTCGCGCGATCGCGACGCGCTGCTGCTCGCCTCCCGACAGCTCGCGCGGCATGCGCGCTCCCGTACCGGCCAGCCCCACTCGCTCGAGCCAGGCGTCGGCCTCGGCACGCGCCTGCGCGACGGGCGTCCCGGCGGCGCGCGGACCGAACGCCACGTTCTCGCGCGCGCTCAGATGCGGGAACAGGCGGGGGTCCTGACCGAGCAGCACGACCCCCCGGTGCATCGGCGCCGTCCGCACCCGCGGTGCGGAAGCCCGCTCGACGGTACGACCGGCGACGGAGATCTCGCCGTCGTCGAGCGGCAGCAGACCGGCGAGCGCTTCGAGCACCGTGGACTTGCCGGCGCCGCTGGGTCCCATCACCGCGATCGTCTGTCCCGCGGCGGCGTCGAGGGTGACATCCACCCGGAACCGCGGCCGGTCCACGACGACCCGCGCCTGGAGGCCGCTCATCGCACCGCCCCCGGCCGCCACCCGCGCACGAGCATGAGCACGAGTACCGCCGCGGCGAGCAGGAGCAAGGCGAGTGCGACGGCGGTGCCCTGCGTCACGCCGGCGCCGTTGAACGCCGTGTAGATCGCGAGTGGCATCGTCTGCGTCACCCCGGGCCGGTTGCCGGCGAACAGGGCGGTCGCGCCGAACTCGCCGATCGCCCGCGCGAAGCACAGCACGACACCGGCGACGATCCCCGGCGCCGCGAGCGGCAGAGTGATGCGCCGCAGGATCGTCCACCGGCCGGCCCCGAGCGCCGCCGCGGTCCGCTCGAAATCGACGCCCGTCGACCTCACCGCGCCCTCGACGGCGAGGACGAGGAACGGCAGGGCGACGAACGTCTGCGCGACCACCACCGCGGGCGTCGTGAACGACAGCCCCCACCCACCGAGCCACCCCTGCCGACCGAACAGGTACAGCAGCGCGATGCCTCCGACCATCGGCGGCAGCACCAGCGGAATCGTCACCGCCGCCCGCAGCGTCGCCGCCAGACGCGGACCCGACCGGGCGATGAGCAGTGCCAGGGGCACCCCGATCACGACGCAGATCGCGGTGGCCGCCGCGCCCGTGCCCAGCGAGAGCCCGAGCGCCGCCAGCGCCGCAGGCGAGGTCACGTCGGCGACGAACGTCGACCACTGCACGCGGGTGATCAGCGCGACCAGCGGCAGGATCAGGAACGCCAACCCGACCGCGGCGGGCAGCGACAGGGTTCGAGGGACGTACCCACGCACGTCGCTCACGGCGCGCCGAATCCGCGGTCCGCGAGGATCTGCTGCCCGGCATCCGACAGCACGAAGTCGACGAACGCCTCGGCCGTCTGCAGATTCGCGGCATCCGTCAGCGCGGCGATCTCGTAGCGATTCACGACCTCGGCGCTCCCCTCTGGGACGATCGCCTCGACGTCGTCGCGACCGACCACATCCGTCGCGTACACGAGGCCCGCATCGGCCTCGCCCGCGGCGACCTTGGTCAACACGGCAGTCACGTTCTGCTCGAGACTCGCCGCGTCGACCGTCACGCCCGCGCCGTCGAGCAGCCGAGCGGATGCCGCGCCGCACGGCACCTCGGGTGCGCACAGCACCGCCACCACATCCGACAGATCGGCGAGCGACGTGACGTTCTCGGGGTTGCCCGCCGGGACGACGATCACGAGGGTGTTCGTCGCGAACACCGCCGGGTCCGACGAGAACTCCGCCACGCTCGCCATCGTCGCCTCGTCCGCCGACGCGAACACATCGGCCGGGGCACCCTCGGCGATCTGCGTCGCGAGTGTCGACGAGCCGTCGTAGACGGGACTGATCTGCATACCCGGATGCTGCGCCGTGAACGCCGCGGACATCTCGTCGAACGACGCCTGCAGGGACGCCGCGGCGTACACGGTCAGCGAACCGGACACCTCGTCGCCCGGAGGTACCGGGGCGGGCGCCGCGCACCCGGTCAGTGCGAGCACGAGCGCGGCGAACGCGACGGCGGAACGGCGCACGTCACTCCCCCGCCAGCTCGACGACGACGTTCGTGGCCTTCACCGACGCCCGAGCCAGCGTGCCGACCTCGAGCTGCAGCTCACGCACCGCCTCGGCCGACAGCAGCGAGACGACCCGGTGCGGACCGGACTGGATGTCGACCTGCGCCATCACCCCGTCGACCTGCACCCGCGTCACGATCCCGATGAAGCTGTTGCGCGCGCTCGACCGGTGCTCGTACCCGTCGGCGGGGTCGTTCGCCATGTTCACGGCGAAGGCGGCGAGGGCCTCGCCGGGGATCTCGGCGGGCACGGCATCCGTCACCGGCAGCAGTCCCTGGTCGATCCATCGGCGCACGGAATCGTCGCTCACGCCCAGCAGTCGAGCGGCTCGGGAGACACGGTACGTCGTCATGGTTCGATCATGCCGCACCAGCGGCTCTCAGAGCGTGTTGTATCCGCATCTGCGACCTGAATCGCGCACTGGGGCCGATCGCGCGGCAGCGCCCCGGCATCCCCTCGCGCCCGTAAACTCAGGACATGCACCCCTTGGTCGATCCCATACCCGAGTTGGATCCCGACGAGCGCAAGCGGACGGCGCGGCACACGGTGCTGAAGGGCATCGGCGACGAGGGGCAGCGACGTCTCGCGAACACACGCGTGGCCATCGTCGGTGCGGGCGGCATCGGCTCGCCGGCGATCCTCGCCCTCGCCGCCGCGGGAGTCGGCGAGCTCATCGTCATCGACGACGACACCGTCGAGCTGCACAACCTGCAACGCCAGATCGCCCACCGCATCGAGGACATCGGCGTGCACAAGACCGAGAGCGCCGTGCGCGCGGTCGCCGCCCTCTCCCCCGTCACCGTCGTCACCCCGGTCACCGCGCGCCTCGACGAGAGCAACGCGCAGGAGTTCTTCGCGGGTGCCGACGTCGTCATCGACACGAGCGACTCGTTCGCCACCCGTCGCGCCGTTGCGGCGGCGACCGAGGCGCTCGGTCTGCCGCTCGTCTGGGGAGCCGTGCGCGAATGGCACGCGCAGGTCACCGTCTTCTGGTCGCGCCCGACCGAGGGCGACCCCGTCGTGCTGAACGACCTCTTCGCCGTCGGCACCGAGGGCGACCCGCCGACGTGCGCGCAGGTCGGTGTGCTCGGCGCACTCTGCGTGCAGGTGGGCGGCATCCTGGCCACCGAGGTCGTCAAGCTCGCGATCGGCGTCGGCCAGCCGCTGCTCGGCCGCATGCTCGTGCTCGACGCGCTCTCGAGCCGCCAGCACGAGCTCCCGCTCCGCTCGGCGGCGACCGCGGCGGCCGGCGCATGAGCGCGCTGCGCAGCGTCGAGGACCAGCTCGCCCGCGTCCTGGGCGCCGTCCGCACGCTGCCGAGCGAGACGGTCCCCGTCCGCGAGTCAGCGGGTCGGACGGTGGCGACGCCGGCCGTCGCCGCCCACGACATCCCGCTCTTCGACAACTCGGCAATGGACGGGTTCGCCGTGCGCGCCGCCGACGTCGCGTCCGCGAGCGGCGATCACCCGGTCACGCTGCGCGTCGTCGCCGACCTCCCCGCCGGGGTGGCGACCGACCCTCCCCTCGCGGAGGGCGAGGCAGCCCGCATCATGACCGGCTCGCCGACGCCGACCGACGCCGACGCGATCGTGCCGTTCGAGGACACGGCAGGCGGGCTCGCCGACTCCCTCGACGTCGTCCAGGTGCTCTCTGCCCCGGCATCCGGCGCGTTCGTCCGACGCCGCGGCGCGGACCTGCGCGCCGGCGACGTCGTGATCGACGCCGGTGAGCGGATGGGTCCGTTCCAGGTGGCTGCGGCCGTCGCCGCCGGCATCGACGCGGTCGCGGTGGTCCGGGCGCCGCGAGTCGCCGTGGTGTCGACGGGCAGCGAGCTGATCGCGCCGGGCGAGCCCATCCGCCGTGGGCTCATCCCCGACTCCAACGGGCCGCTCCTCGCGCAGCTCGTCCTCGACGCGGATGCCGACCTCGTCCTGACCGCGCGGGTCGCCGACGACGGTCACGCGGTCGCGCAGGTCACCGCCGATGCCCGCGAGCTCGGCGCCGACGTCATCGTCTTCACCGGTGGCGTCAGCGCGGGAGCGTACGAGCCGGTGCGCGCTGCATTCGACGGCCACGGCGAGGTCGAGTTCGCGAAGGTGTCGATGCAGCCGGGCAAGCCGCAGGCCTTCGGGACGGTGGGTGACGGATGCCTCGTCTTCGGCCTTCCCGGCAACCCGGTCAGCGTCGCGGTGTCGTTCGAGGTGTTCGTGCGGCCTGCACTCCTCGCGCTGCAGGGCCGCACCGAGACCCAGCGGCCGCGCCTGACGCTGACCGCGGCGGAGTCGTGGACGACACCACCGGGACGCCGGCAGTACCTGCCGGCCGTCGTCGACCTCGCCGCGCGGACCGTGCGGCCCGCGACGGCGGGCGGCTCGGGCTCGCACCTCGCGGGCGGGCTGGCACGGGCATCGGCGTTCGCGATCGTCCCTGCCGAGGTCGCGAGCGTGGCCGCCGGCGACGATGTGGATGTCATGCTGGTGGGATGAGCTTCCCCCACCTCGACTCGGCCGGCCGGGCGCACATGGTCGACGTCACGGCGAAGACCCCGACGGTCCGCACGGCGACCGCCCGCGGGTTCGTCCGGTGCAGCGCCGAGGTCGTCGCCGCGCTGCGCGACGGCACCGCACCGAAGGGCGACGTGCTCGCCGTAGCCCGGATCGCCGGCATCCAAGCGGCGAAGTCGACTGCCGCGCTGCTGCCGCTGGCGCACGTCATCGGTGTGCACCGGGCATCCGTCGAGTTGGAGATCACCGACGAAGGCGTCGAGATCGAGGCGACCGTCGGCACAGCCGACCGCACAGGTGTCGAGATGGAGGCCATCACCGCCGTCTCGGTCGCCGCGCTCGCGGTCGTCGACATGATCAAGGGTCTCGACCGGTCGGTCGTGATGGAGAACATCCGCATCGTCGCGAAGTCGGGCGGTCGCTCGGGCGACTGGGTGCGCCCCGGCGAGTCCGGCACCTCCGATGAGGAGCAGTCATGACCCTCGTACGCTACTTCGCGGCCGCCGCCGAGGCCGCCGGCACCGAGAGCGAGGAACGGTCGGAGGCGACCCTCGCCGAGCTCCGCACGGCCGTCCTCGACGAGCACCCCAAGCTGTGGTTCGTGCTGCCCGACTGCGCCGTGCTGGTCGACGGCGTGCGGACCGACGGCGACGCCTCGCTCGCCGACGCGCGTCTCATCGACGTGCTGCCCCCCTTCGCGGGGGGCTGACGGGTCGGCCTCAGCCGCCGATACCCTTCCACGCCGTTGTGCCGTCCGCTTCGAGCTGACGCTTCCAGACCGGCAGGTCGGTCTTGATCGTCTCGATGATCGCGCGGCACACGTCGAACGCCTCGGCGCGGTGCTCCGACGCGACCGCGATGACGACCGCAGCGTCGCCGACGGCGAGACTGCCGACGCGATGACTGACGGCCACGGCCGCCGACGCGTTCCCGGCCTCCGCCGCGATGCGATGCAGCGTCGCCTCGGCGTCGGGATGGGCGCTGTACTCGAGACCGATGACGGCGGCCGCGGCATCCGGATCGTTGTCGCGCACCCGTCCGACGAACGTCGTCACGGCGCCGTACCGCGGGTCCTCGACGGCGCGCAGGTGCGCGTCGAGGTCGAGTGCGGTCTCTTCGAGGCGGGCGATCCGGACGGTGTTCACGAGTGGTCCCCGCCCGTCACCTGGTCGAGCACGTGCGGGGCGACTGCGACGATCACCGGGATGCCGGAGACCACCGCGCGCGTCGAGCCCGGCAGGTTGACGACCAGCGCTCCCTCCGGGTCGACGACACCCGCGATCCCGCGGGAGAGGACGGACATGGGGGTGTCGGCGAGGCCGACGCGGCGGAGCTCCTCGGCGATACCGGGGAGCTGTCGCGTCACGACGCGCTGCGTGCCCTCGGGGGTCTGATCGCGCGGTCCGACGCCGGTGCCGCCGGTCGTGACGATCAGCCGAGCGCCGGAGTCGAGCGCATCGCGGAGGGCCCGAGCCACGGCATCCGCTCCGTCGGGGACGACGGCGGTGCCCGCGATCGCGATGCCCGCTGCGTCGAGGAGCGAGACGGCAGCGGGGCCGCCGCGGTCCTCCCGCTCCCCCGCCGCCGAGCGGTCGGAGACGGTGATGACGAAGGCGCGCACGGGGGTCACAGGCTCACCCTAGACGGCCGCGCGGTCACGACGAGACGGTGATGAGCGACCGCTGCCAGCCGGTCGATCCGTCGGGCGCGATCGGTGCACGCTCCTCGATCTGGGTGTCGCCGTCCTTGTTGACCGCGCGCACCGCCACGTAGTGCGGCCCGGGCGTGGCATCCCACTCGAGGACCCACTGCACCCAGGTGTCCTCGTTGATGGGCGTCGACAGCTTCGCCGACTGCCAGTCGCCGTCGTCGATGCTGACCTCGACGCGCTCGATGCCCACGGTCTGCGCCCACGCGACGCCGGCGAGGGGCACCTTTCCGGCCGCGACGGGCGTGCCGCTCTTGGGGGTGTCGAGGCGGGACGAGAACTTGATGGGCGCCTCGGCGGAGTATCCGCGCGGGGTCCAGTACGCCTCATCCGCGGCGAAGGTCGTGATCTTCAGTTCGGTGACCCACTTCGTGGCAGAGACGTACCCGTAGAGACCGGGGATGACCATCCGCACGGGGAAGCCGTGCTCGGGCGGCAGCGGCTCGCCGTTCATCGCGACCGCGAGGATCGCGTCGATGTTCTCGTCGGTCCCGGCGGACAGCGGGGTGCTGGCCGTGTACCCGTCGACGCTGCGGGAGAGGATCATGTCGGCATCCGCCTTCGGACCCGCCATCTTGAGCACCTCACGCAGTGGCACGCCCTGCCAGATGGCGTTGCCGACGAGCCCGCCGCCGACCTCGTTCGAGACGCACGTGAGCGTGATCGCGTACTCGTCGAGGCCCATGTCGAGCAGGTCCTGGAAGGTCAGCTCGACGCGCTGGTCGACCATGCCGTCGATGACGAGCCGCCACGTCGAGGGGTCGACCGTCGGCACGGTGAGCGCCGTGTCGACGCGGTAGAAGTCCGCGTTGGGGGTGATCAGGGGGCTGATGCCCTTCACGTCGAGCTCGGCGCCGGCCGGGATGTCGATGGTCGTCTTCGGCGCAGGGAGCTTCACGGCGCGGCGGATGGCCTCGGCCGAGGCGGTGGCCGCGCTCACCGCGCGGGCGGTGACGCCGACGATGACAGCGGATGCCCCGGCGATGGCGGTCGTCAGAAGGAAGCGACGGCGGTCCAGGCCCTGTGCCTCATCGGTGCGGGCGTCGTCTCGCCAGCCGCGCAGCCACCGTCCGAGCAGGAACAGGATCGCGGCGGAGCCGAGCGTGCCGAGCGTGGGGGGAAGGAACGCCAGCGGCGTGGCGTCGGCACGGGTGACGATCGCCGCGCCCGACAGGATCCCCGCCACGAAGAGCGCGATCACTCCGACGGGCGGCCGCACGTACTCGAGGATGCCGGCGATGGCGGACGCGATCGCGACCGCGAGGCCGAGCCCCGCGAGCAGAGCGATCTTGTCGTACTCCCCGAACGTCGTGATGGCGAACTCCTTGAGGGGCCGCGGCACGATGTCGACGACGAACGAACCCACGGCGAGGATCGGACTGGCCGTGCTCGAGAACAGGAGGGCCGCGAGTTCGGCGATGGCGAGGAACACCGCGCCCGCGACGAGACCCGAAAGAGCGGCCCAGAGAGTGAACCGCTTACCGCTGGTGTGAGTGCTCATGTCATCCCTTCTGTAGGTGTTCGGAGCGAACACGCGATCGGATGAACCGAGGAGGCGGCGCGCGTGGCGAGCTGATGCCTCTCACTCTGCCGGGTGCGGCGGTCGAAAACCTGCACTTGCGGATATGGGGCGGATGCCGCATGCGTTGGCGCGTGCGCTCAGGTCGGTGCGCCGACGGGGAGGTCCTCGTCCATGGTGGGCGGATCAGCGACGAGCGCAGCGGCCTGCTCCTTCGTCAACGCGTTGGGGTACAGCTGACGCGAGAACCTGCCGCGGGGATCGTCCTTGTCGCGCGGCAGCTCGATGCGGGATGCCTCGATGATGCGCTCGAGCACGTCGGTCTCGTCACCGCTGAGCTCGAGGGCTTCGCGCCGACGGAGGACGATCCGGCCGCGGGCCTTCGCGGCGTCGCCGAGCACCAGGATCAGGGTCCGCGGCGACCCCGTCCACCAGGGCTGCGCCATGAGTTCGGCGCGCGTGACCTCCTCCCAGGGGACCGTCGTCGAACCGAGACGGATGAGCCCGGCGTCGACGTCGACCTCCGCCTGTCGGTTGAAACGGCGGAAGAGGAGGAATGCGACAACCGCGGCCACCGCGATGAAGGCGACCCCGAACACGGCGCCGTTTGATCCATCGTCGAAGGCGAGGTAGAGCTGGCTCGCGGCACCGAGCACCAACAACCCATACGGAGCAAGGGATGCGCCGAGCATGGTGCTGCCGAGCGGACCTCCGAGCGGATGCCACCCCGGCCCTGCATCCTCTCGTCCGTCGGGGCGCTCTGATGCCCGCATTCCCGGAGAGCTGCGGGCGCCGCGCGACATCCGAATGAGCTGCACCCCGCTGGCACCGTAGGCACTCACCAAGAAGCCCCCGTACAGGACCCTCGGCCATTCGACGTCACCTTCGCTGATGAGCCACGCGAGTGCGGCGACGGCTATCGGCAGGGGCGTCAGCAGGACGATCCCGACGTTGCGGAACGCGCGGCGAGCGCGCAGCCCGGCCGGCACGTCGCTGCCCCGCCGCTCCCACCACTTCTCCGACCACGACGATCTCAGCGTCCAGAGCACGCCGATACCCATCCCGATGGTGCAGAGCGTCAACGCCAGGGCCGACGGTATCGACCACAACGGCGTGGGCATGAGCCCGCCTGCCGCCACTCCGCCGGCGATGCTCGCGATGACGAAAATGATGCCCACCACCCGGGGCGAGGGCGTCGCGTGAGACTCCCGCGGGATACGATCTGCCATTTCAGTCCCCGGGCGCCGCGGCGATCTCGCGCCTCAGTGCGGCGATCTCGTCGTTCAGCTCGTGGACGCGTTCGTTGAAGTAGCCGCTGGTGAGCCCGCTAACCAGCAGGCCTGAGAGTGTGGCGTCGTTGCGTTCGTCGATGAGTTGTTGCAGGCGCTTCTCGAGCGCGGCACGTGTGTCTGTCCCCATGACCGGACACTAGGGGGCGGACGGCGCCAGGACAACGGCGTTGTACCGACGTCGGCGCGCGCGGTCGAGCCAACGACGGCGTCGAGTAGTGTCGGCCCGGTGAGTCCCCTGCACCTCGCCGATCGGCTCGAGAAGACCCCTGAGCCTCAGCTGCCCTCGCATCCGGCGATCGAGACCTGGCGCTCGGCGACCTCCGCCGACATCGATGCGATCCACGCCGTGGTCAGCGCGGCCGACGCGGTCGACCACCCCACCTGGACCACGCCGCGGCAAGACGTCGCCGAGACCTTCGAGTCCAGCCACATCGCCCCCGCCCGCGACACCCTGGTCGCCGTCACCGCCGAGGGCGAGATCGTCGCCACCGGTGTCAGCGCCCTCCACCCCTCGCGCGCGGGCGGGATGCTGTCGGTCGACCTCAGCGGAGCGGTGCACCCGGATTGGCGGCGGCGCGGCATCGGCACCGCGCTGCTGCGCTGGCTCGACGCTCGCGCGGTGCAGCAGGTCGCACGATCGGCGCAGTCGCTCGAGAACGGCGGATCGGAGGGGCGGATCAAGGCCTACGTCGAGGAGCCCAACACCCACCACGCGGCCATCTTCGCGGCCCAGGGGTACACCGCCGAGCGGTGGTTCTCGACGATGGAACGAAACCTTGCTCAGCCCGTGGACACGCTCGACACCCCCGACGGGATCTCGGTCGTGCCCTACGACCGGGCTCAGGATGCCGACGCCCTCGCCGCGCGCAACGACGCGTTCCGCGATCACTGGGGAAGCCTCCCCTCGAACGAGGAACGTTGGCAGCAGTTCGTCGGAGGCGAGTTCTTCCGCCCCGACCTGTCACGGATCGCTGTCACCGACGACGGGCAGATCGTCGCGTTCTGCCTCGCCTCGGTGAACGAGGAGGACTTCGCGACGCTCGGGGCATCCCACGCCTACATCGACCTGATCGGCGTGATCCGATCTCACCGCAAGCAGGGACTCGCGCCGCTCGTCATCGCGGCGGCGCTCGAGGCGATCAAGGCCGAGGGGCTCGAGCGCGCGGTGCTCGACGTCGACACCGACTCCCCCACCGGCGCCAACCGGCTGTACGACAGCGTCGGATTCGTCGCGACACAGCGGGTCGTCGCGATGGTCCGGCGGCTCTGACGGCGGATCCCGGGGTCAGGCGCTTCCGCCCGCGAACGGCCAGGCGACGGTGAGTCGCAGGGGCTCGTCGTCGCGGGGTGAGTTGTGCCAGATCTCCCGGGGCGGGCCGACCGGGGTCGCCCCGGCATCCGTGATCCACGCATGCACCTCGTCGTAGAGCGCGAGAATCTCGGGGAAGAAGGTCTCGCGCCCTTCCGCGTGTCGGAGCGCGACCCGACCCCCGGTCATCCGGTAGCTGCGCACGCCGTCTGCTTCGTCGATGAGCCCGTCGACCGGAAGGACGATCTCGAGCGGACCGTCGGAGTCGTCGGTCACCGGGGCGTGGAACACGCCGAACGCGTCGCCGGTCGGGCGCAAACCGTTGCGCGCGGCGAGGTCGCGCAGACGGCCGACCTCGGCGTGAATGACCTCGTCCATCTCGTGCGGCGCCATCCGACGCATCACGCTGAGCACGGGGCGGTCGGCTTCGATCGCGGTCTCGACAGTGGACATGGGGTTCTCCTTCGTGAGATGCAGCCGCGCTCGAGCGAGCACGACGGCGTTGGACTCGTTGCGGCGATGCATCGCGTCGACCGCGTCGTCCAGCAGGGTGACCGCAGCGGCGGGATCGGCTTCGGCGGCCGCGATGATCGCCGCGATCCGATCGAGCGACAGATCGGCTGAGCGGAGCAGAGCGATCAGCCACCCGGTCGGCACCTGATCGGTCGAGTAGTAGCGGTAGCCGGTGCTCTCATCGATGCGTCGCGGCTGCAGCAGCCCGCGCTCCGCGTAGATGCGCAGCGCTTTCGCCGTCAGCAGCGTCTCCGCGCCGAATCGTCCGGCGGTCATCCACTCGTCATGTTCGGTCACGTGCTCAGCCTCGACCATGCCCCTGGGGCCAGGTCAAGCAGCGCGCGTCACGGGGTCGACGGAAGAATCGATGGCGCAACGCACAAGCGCGACCACTGCCGCGGGCCTCTCGATCGCGGCGAAGTGCCCGACGCCCGGCAGGGTCGTCTCACTGAAGTCCGCGATCAGCGCCGACAGCGCCGCATCGTCGCCGGCGCCCACGAAGACATCGCGATCGCCGCGAACAGCCTTGACCGGACAGCGGATGCCGCGCCACGACGTCTCGTCGTAGGCGGCGGCTGCGTGCGCGGCGGCGACGAACGCCGCGGGACGGATCTCTTCCGCGAGCGCACGAACGACGGTCGGGTCGATGTCCCGAGGCGCTGCGAAGAGGGGCGAGCTCAGGGCGCGGAGCGCTTCCGCACGCTCGAGGCGGCGTAGGAAGCCGGTCGCCGCGCCCCGCAGGCTGCGGAGGAACCGCATCGCGAGGAGCATTCCCGCGAACCAGGGCAGGCGCAGCCCGCCACGGATCGGTCGCCGGACGGCGTCGAACACGGCCGCGCCCGACGGGGACACGAGGATCACCGCGTCCGTCAGCTCGGGGGCACGGGCGGCGACGTCCAAGGCCAGGGCACCACCCAGGGAATGTCCGACGACGATCGCGCGGCGATATCCCAGCTGGCGGACGACCTCGATGATGGCCGTGGTCGTGCGTGCGATGTCGATTCCCTCGCGCGGCAGCTCGCTCTCGCCCCAGCCCGGGAGATCGAGCGCGACGACGTTCGGCACGGGCGCCCCGATGTGCGCGGCTTCCCTCAGGAGAGGCGTCCATGTCGTCCAGGACCCCGCGGCGCCGTGCAGGAACACCGTGGCGACCGGTCCACGTCGAACGCCGACGCGCACTGAGACGACGCCGATCACCGTGGCGACGCGGACCGTCCGGAGGCCTAGAGCCTCGGCATCCGTCGTCAACCGCGTTCGCGTCGTCGACATCACCTCTCGGCGCCCGATTCCTCTCACGATGATGATTCGTCGCGGTGATGCGATCGGATCGACGACAGCCGGCATCCGCTCCATGCGATCGATGGACCTGACTGCTTCTCGGCTGACCCCACACAGGCCGTGCGCGAGGGCGACCACATCATGATCGGAGCGACGAGAGCCACCCGCGCGCGCTCAGCCGATGCGTGTCCGCAGCACCTCGGCATCCGTCTCGCCGTCGACCAGCACCGCACGAGCGAGATCGCGGGCGTCCTCGACGTTCCAGAGGAGCACGCCGACGGGGGCACCCGAATCGTCGCGGTAGTAGACGACCGTGCGGTCATCGTCGAGGTCCACGACGAGCGGATCCTTCTCGGGATCGAGGCTGCCCACCGCTTCCCACCGGACGCCGAAGACGGCGGAGTAGAAGTACGGCGTGTGCGTGTACGGCAGCCGTTCACCCGCCATCGACCGACCGACGGCGGCGCCCATCTCGGTGGCGTTGTCGACGTGCTCGACGCGGGTGCGTCCGAGGATCGGGTCGCGGTAGGACGCGATGTCGCCGGCCGCCCAGATCGCGTCGTCGCTCGTGACGAGGTGTTCGTCGACGACGACCCCCTCGTCGACCTCGAGACCTGCCTGCTCAGCGAGGTCTGTCACGGGGTCGACACCGAGCCCCAGGACGACGATGTCGGCGGGACGCTCGTCCCCGCCCTCGAGGACGACGTGCAGGCGGTTGCCCTCGGTGCGCACCTCCTCGACCCGGGAATTCGGGTGCAGTTCGACCCCGCCGTCGCGGAACAGCCGCTCGTACCGCTGCGCCAGTTCGGGCGGGAATGTGCCGTCGCCGAGGATCTCGGAGGGGAAGAGCAACTCGGTCTCCAGGCCGTTCTGCACGAGTGCCGCCGCGAGCTCGGCGCCGATGTAACCGCCGCCGACGACGACCGCGCGACCTCCCTGCGCGGAAAGCTCCCGCAGCCGGCGGTAGTCGTCCGCCGACCGGAAGAAGAGCACCCGGTCGTCCTCGGGCGCAGGGACCTCGCGCGGCTTCGAGCCCGTCGCGAGCAGGAGTCGCCGGTAGCCGAGCTCATGCCCGTCGCCGATCGACACAGTCTGCGCCTCACGGTCGATGGCAGTGACGAGCGTCTCGAGTCGCAATTCGGCGCCGGTCGCCTCCTCCGTGCCGAGCGGCACCTGGTCCCACGTGAAGTCCGGGTCGGTCCAGAGCTTCTTCGACAGAGCAGGCCGAGTGTACGGCGGGTCGATGTCCGCACTGAGGATGCCGATCGTGCCGTCGGGATCCAGTTCCCGGATGCCGCGCGCCGCCGCATCCGCCACCATTCCGCCGCCGACGATCAGATAGTCGTAGGTCCTCATCACTCACTCCGCTCCAGGTCGTTGCGAGCCACGGTAGGCGGGCGCGGAGGGATCGAAGGAAGGGTTGCGTCGTCGCGACGAGCGGGTTAGTCGTGATCCGCCTTCAGAAGGGCCTCGTGCCGCTCATTGCGCCGGCGAGGTATCCATACCGAAGCGGAGCGCCTCCCACAATGCGGCGGAGGCCGTGCCGGTGACGCGCATCGCGTCCCGCTGGATCGCGGCCCCGGCCCCCTTCTCGACGATCGACGCAACGCCCGCCTCGACCTGGTCGCATTCCACGACGGAGAAGTAGTGACCACGGACGTGGTCCAACAGAGCTTGGACGGCGATGTCAGCGGGGACGAGGTGCGACAGTTCGGGGTGCATGAGCTCTCCTCCGATGCCCTCCTTGCTTGCCCGCCAGCTCGCCAGCCGGAGGATGGTCGTCGGCCATGCCGGCGGCGCGATCCCGGCTCGCCAGTCGGCAGCAGCCCGATCGACCAGCGCCCGAACAAGCAGGGGCAGCGTCACGGCATCGTCGGCTCGGAGGCAGACGTCGGCGATCCGCACTTCGACCGTCGGAGCGTGGGTCGAGAGCCTCGCATCGAAGTAGATCATCCCCTCGTCGAGGCACACGCCGGCCTTGAGCATCGCCGCAACCTCGCGTCGGTACGCGTCCAGTGAGCCGAAGAGATCGGTCGGGCCCGCCGTCGGCCACCGCATCCACGCCTGGTAGCGGTAGCTCGCGTACCCCGTGTCGGTTCCTCGCCAGAATGGCGAGTTGGCGCTGAGAGCGAGGATGACCGGCAGCCACGGCCGGATCCGGTCGAGCACGCCGACGCCCTCCTCGGGCGAGTCCACCGCGACGTGTACATGCATGCCGCACGTCAGCTGCTCCCGCGCGGTGGCCGAGAATCGCGCTGCCATCTCGGTGTAGCGCGGCGAGTCGGAGACCTGCGAATCGCACGCATGCGGTGCCGTAGCCAGCGGCACCGCGCGAGCACCCACCGACATCGCAGCCCGATCGACACGGCGCCGGCCTTCACCGATGACCGCGGCGAGTTCGCTGCGCGTACGCACCGGCGGGCTGACGACTTCGATCTGCTCGCGCTTCATCTCCGCGTGGAAGGCGATGGAGCCGAGGGCCGGGGAGCTGCCCTCGTTCGCAGCCTCCGCGAGCACCCTCAACACGTCGTCAGCCCGCGGGGCGGGCCGCAACGTCCGACCGTCGACGACGAGGAACTCCTCCTCCACGCCGAGCGTCCGCGCGGTGTACTTCTGAGACGCCCCCGGCCTGGAGGTCGTCGTGACCTGCGAAGGGGTGCGTGGGCCTCCTGCTGCGACCATCATGGCCTCCTGTCCCGGCAAGAGTCGGTGGCACCCGCGACTCCCTCCAGGGGGATTGACTTTCCGAGTCAGCGGACCCCAGAAGGAGAGGCATCGCTGGGACCGCGAGCCGTCGTCCCTGTTTGTGCCGATGTCAACCCCCGGGTGGGATGCAGGGTCGCAGGCCCACGCTCCGTGGGCGCCCGCAGAGCGCCGAGCGGAGGACCACAGCACCATGACGACCACGTCACCCAGACAGGCGACCCAGCAGGTCCCCGACAGCCCGAAAGGCAACACGGTCGTGCGGTGGATCACCTCCACCGATCACAAGACGATCGGCTACATGTACATCATCGCGTCGATGATGTTCTTCCTGTTCGGCGGGGTCCTGGCTCTCATCATCCGTACCGAGCTGTTCGAGCCGGGGATGCAAGTGGTGCCGACCAAGGAGCAGTACAACCAGCTGTTCACGATGCACGGCACGATCATGCTGCTGATGTTCGCGACGCCGCTGTTCGCCGGCTTCGCGAACACGCTGGTCCCCCTGCAGATCGGGGCTCCGGATGTCGCCTTCCCTCGGCTGAACGCGTTCTCGTTTTGGCTCTTCCTGTTCGGTTCCCTCATCGCAGTCGGCGGCTACCTCACCCCCGAGGGCGCGGCCGGATTCGGGTGGACGGCTTACCAGCCTCTCGCCAACGACGATTTCACACCCAGTGCCGCCGGCGACCTGTGGATGCTCGGCCTCGGCATGAGCGGATTCGGCACCATTCTCGGCGCAGTGAACTTCCTCACGACGATCATGACGATGCGCGCACCGGGCATGACGATGTGGCGGATGCCGATCTTCACTTGGAACAGCCTCATCACCAGCATCCTGATCCTGATGGCCTTCCCGGTGCTGGCGGCCGCGCTCTTCGCGGCGGCGGCGGACCGCATCCTCGGCGCTCACATCTTCGACCAGGCGAACGGCGGCGTGCTGCTGTGGCAGCACCTGTTCTGGTTCTTCGGCCACCCCGAGGTGTACGTCATCGCACTGCCGTTCTTCGGGATCATCTCGGAGGTGATCCCGGTCTTCAGTCGCAAGCCGATCTTCGGCTACAAGACACTCGTGTACGCGACCATCGCCATCGCCGCACTGTCGGTCTCGGTGTGGGCGCACCACATGTATGCGACCGGAGCGGTCCTGCTGCCCTTCTTCGCGCTGCTGACGATGCTCATCGCGGTTCCGACGGGCGTGAAGATCTTCAACTGGATCGGCACGATGTGGCGGGGCTCGATCACGTTCGAGACGCCGATGGCCTTCGCGCTCGGGTTCCTGGTCACCTTCGTCTTCGGCGGGTTGACCGGCATCATCCTCGCCTCTCCACCACTGGACTTCCACGTGCACGACTCGTACTTCGTGGTCGCCCATTTCCACTACGTGGTGTTCGGCACGGTCGTCTTCGCGATGTTCGCCGGCTTCTACTTCTGGTGGCCGAAATGGACCGGCAGGATGCTGAACGAGCGACTCGGTCTCATGCACTTCTGGTTGCTGTTCATCGGCTTCCACACGACATTCCTCATCCACCACTGGCTGGGTGCCGACGGGATGCCGCGACGCTACGCCGACTACGCCAGCCAGGACGCCTTCACGTGGCAGAACCAGCTGTCCACCGTCGGCTCGATGATCCTCGCTGCGTCGATGATCCCGTTCCTCCTGAACGTCTGGGTCACGGCGCGGAGAGCACCGAGGATCACCGTCGATGACCCGTGGGGTTACGGCGCCTCCCTCGAATGGGCTACCAGTTGCCCGCCGCCGCGGCACAACTTCACGCGCATTCCGCGTATCCGCAGCGAGCGGCCGGCGTTCGACTTGCACCATCCCGAAGCCGGACTCCCGGTGGGGATCGGTCCGGCGAAGGATGCGCCGGACACCCCGATCGTCGACGTGAGCGACGGCGAGGTGAAACAGGCCGGAGGCCCGCCGAACGGATGAGCGGATTCTCATCTTGAGGGTGTGCACAACGGATGTTCTCGACCGGTTTTCCAGGCGTCGATGTCGGTGGTCGGTGGCAGAGTGCAGGTATGGCGGACGCGACGGAAACCCCCGGTGGCGAGGACTATCTCGCCGCGTTGGCGGGCATCGTCGCGGACGTCGGGGATGTGGCCGTCGAGTTGGCTCGGGTTCAGATCC
>NZ_JBFBLD010000005.1:0-5468 GCF_040702445.1 Microbacterium sp. NPDC080005
GTTGCCTCACTACGAAGCCCTTGCGGGGGTGGTGTGGGAGCATCCGATCCTTGAGAACTCAACAGCGTGCACTTGTCAAATGCCAAATAACCTCGATCTCGGCTTCGGCTGAGGTGAGATTCCTTTGGATCAAAGTCCGGCACTTTGGTGTCGGCGATGGATAGTCAGCAATGATTTATCTTTTTGGTCAGTTCAAACTCGCTGCTTTCGCCTTTTTCCGGTGATTGTCAGTATTTTTCTTTTACGGAGAGTTTGATCCTGGCTCAGGATGAACGCTGGCGGCGTGCTTAACACATGCAAGTCGAACGGTGAAGCAGAGCTTGCTCTGTGGATCAGTGGCGAACGGGTGAGTAACACGTGAGCAACCTGCCCCTGACTCTGGGATAAGCGCTGGAAACGGCGTCTAATACCGGATATGAGCTGCGATCGCATGGTCAGCAGTTGGAAAGATTTTTCGGTCTGGGATGGGCTCACGGCCTATCAGCTTGTTGGTGAGGTAATGGCTCACCAAGGCGTCGACGGGTAGCCGGCCTGAGAGGGTGACCGGCCACACTGGGACTGAGACACGGCCCAGACTCCTACGGGAGGCAGCAGTGGGGAATATTGCACAATGGGCGAAAGCCTGATGCAGCAACGCCGCGTGAGGGATGACGGCCTTCGGGTTGTAAACCTCTTTTAGCAGGGAAGAAGCGAAAGTGACGGTACCTGCAGAAAAAGCGCCGGCTAACTACGTGCCAGCAGCCGCGGTAATACGTAGGGCGCAAGCGTTATCCGGAATTATTGGGCGTAAAGAGCTCGTAGGCGGTTTGTCGCGTCTGCTGTGAAATCCCGAGGCTCAACCTCGGGTCTGCAGTGGGTACGGGCAGACTAGAGTGCGGTAGGGGAGATTGGAATTCCTGGTGTAGCGGTGGAATGCGCAGATATCAGGAGGAACACCGATGGCGAAGGCAGATCTCTGGGCCGTTACTGACGCTGAGGAGCGAAAGGGTGGGGAGCAAACAGGCTTAGATACCCTGGTAGTCCACCCCGTAAACGTTGGGAACTAGTTGTGGGGTCCATTCCACGGATTCCGTGACGCAGCTAACGCATTAAGTTCCCCGCCTGGGGAGTACGGCCGCAAGGCTAAAACTCAAAGGAATTGACGGGGACCCGCACAAGCGGCGGAGCATGCGGATTAATTCGATGCAACGCGAAGAACCTTACCAAGGCTTGACATATACGAGAACGGGCCAGAAATGGTCAACTCTTTGGACACTCGTAAACAGGTGGTGCATGGTTGTCGTCAGCTCGTGTCGTGAGATGTTGGGTTAAGTCCCGCAACGAGCGCAACCCTCGTTCTATGTTGCCAGCACGTAATGGTGGGAACTCATGGGATACTGCCGGGGTCAACTCGGAGGAAGGTGGGGATGACGTCAAATCATCATGCCCCTTATGTCTTGGGCTTCACGCATGCTACAATGGCCGGTACAAAGGGCTGCAATACCGCGAGGTGGAGCGAATCCCAAAAAGCCGGTCCCAGTTCGGATTGAGGTCTGCAACTCGACCTCATGAAGTCGGAGTCGCTAGTAATCGCAGATCAGCAACGCTGCGGTGAATACGTTCCCGGGTCTTGTACACACCGCCCGTCAAGTCATGAAAGTCGGTAACACCTGAAGCCGGTGGCCCAACCCTTGTGGAGGGAGCCGTCGAAGGTGGGATCGGTAATTAGGACTAAGTCGTAACAAGGTAGCCGTACCGGAAGGTGCGGCTGGATCACCTCCTTTCTAAGGAGCACTGCACTCTTCGGAGTGACAGAGCCGGTTTCGAGACGAATGTTCTCGACCGGAGCTCATGGGTGGAACGTTTGACGAGGTGCAGGAGGGTGACCTCTGGATCTAGTACGGCCTTCGGGTGTGGAACGGTTCGGGGTGAGGTTTCTTGCACATGCACGCTGTTGGGTCCTGAGGGACCGGATGAGAGTCCGAACCTCTGGGCCTTTTCTTGTGCCGGCAGTGCCGGTGCGGGGGAGGTACCGCCCGTACTTTGAGAACTACACAGTGGACGCGAGCATCTTGCGAGCTGATCTTTAGGGATCGGTTCGTGAAAGATGATCTTAAAGATCATTAGTCAATTTCGAATTGACGATTCAACTCATGTGATTTCAAGTCTTTAAGAGCAAACGGTGGATGCCTTGGCATCTGGAGCCGAAGAAGGACGTAGCAATCTGCGATAAGCCTCGGGGAACTGATAAGCAAGTTTTGATCCGAGGATGTCCGAATGGGGAAACCCCGCCAGGGCGCGTGCGTACCTGGTGACTCCCGCCTGAATATATAGGGCGGGTAGAGGGAACGTGGGGAAGTGAAACATCTCAGTACCCACAGGAAGAGAAAGCAACCGCGATTCCGTTAGTAGTGGCGAGCGAAACCGGATCAGGCTAAACCTAGCGTGTGTGATAGCCGGCAGGCGTTGCACGTTGGGGGTTGTGGGACTTTTCAGACTGTTCTGCCGAACTGTCGGCGTTACAAGAAGGTATAGACGAACCGCATTGAAAGGCGGGTCATAGAGGGTGCCAACCCCGTAGTCGAAATGCTTCTCTTGACGCGAAGAGTATCCCAAGTAGCACGGGGCCCGAGAAATCCCGTGTGAATCTGTCAGGACCACCTGATAAGCCTAAATACTCCCAGATGACCGATAGCGGACAAGTACCGTGAGGGAAAGGTGAAAAGTACCCCGGGAGGGGAGTGAAATAGTACCTGAAACCGTTTGCTTACAAACCGTTGGAGCACCCCTGGTAGGTGTGACAGCGTGCCTTTTGAAGAATGAGCCTGCGAGTTAGCGATATGTGGCGAGGTTAACCCGTGTGGGGTAGCCGTAGCGAAAGCGAGTCTGAATAGGGCGATTCAGTCGCATGTCCTAGACCCGAAGCGAAGTGATCTATCCATGGCCAGGCTGAAGCGACGGTAAGACGTCGTGGAGGGCCGAACCCACTTAGGTTGAAAACTGAGGGGATGAGCTGTGGATAGGGGTGAAAGGCCAATCAAACTTCGTGATAGCTGGTTCTCTCCGAAATGCATTTAGGTGCAGCGTTGCGTGTTTCTTGCCGGAGGTAGAGCTACTGGATGGCCGATGGGCCCTACAAGGTTACTGACGTCAGCCAAACTCCGAATGCCGGTAAGTGAGAGCGCAGCAGTGAGACTGTGGGGGATAAGCTTCATAGTCGAGAGGGAAACAACCCAGACCACCAACTAAGGTCCCAAAGCGCGTGCTAAGTGGGAAAGGATGTGGAGTTGCTGTGACAACCAGGAGGTTGGCTTAGAAGCAGCCACCCTTGAAAGAGTGCGTAATAGCTCACTGGTCAAGTGATTCCGCGCCGACAATGTAACGGGGCTCAAGCACGCCACCGAAGTTGTGGCATTGACATTATTGGTAGGCCTTCGTGGTCCAGCCGTGTTGATGGGTAGGAGAGCGTCGTGTGGCCAGCGAAGCGGCGGTGTGAACCAGCCGTGGAGGCTACACGAGTGAGAATGCAGGCATGAGTAGCGAAAGACGTGTGAGAAACACGTCCTCCGAAAGACCAAGGGTTCCAGGGTCAAGCTAATCTTCCCTGGGTAAGTCGGGACCTAAGGCGAGGCCGACAGGCGTAGTCGATGGACAACGGGTTGATATTCCCGTACCGGCGAAGAACCGCCCCAGCTAATCCAGTAGTGCTAAGAGTCCTAACCCGGCTGAGTGGATCCCTTCGGGGTGAAGCCGGCCGGTCTAACGCTCGACCCCGTTCTGGTGCGGCTAGCGTATTAACAGGTGTGACGCAGGAAGGTAGCCCAACCCGGGCGATGGTTGTCCCGGGGCAAGTGCGTAGGCCGAGAGATAGGCAAATCCGTCTCTCATTCAGGCTGAGACACGATGCGGATAAAAAGTGGGTGATCCTATGCTGCCAAGAAAAGCATCGACGCGAGGTTCTAGCTGCCCGTACCCCAAACCGACTCAGGTGGTCAGGTAGAGAATACCAAGGAGATCGAGAGAATCGTGGTTAAGGAACTCGGCAAAATGCCCCCGTAACTTCGGGAGAAGGGGGGCCATCCACTTATACGGACTTGCTCCGGAAAGGGTGTGGTGGCCGCAGAGACTAGTGGGTAGCGACTGTTTACTAAAAACACAGGTCCGTGCCAAGTCGCAAGACGATGTATACGGACTGACGCCTGCCCGGTGCTGGAAGGTTAAGAGGACCGGTTAGCCGCAAGGCGAAGCTGAGAATTTAAGCCCCAGTAAACGGCGGTGGTAACTATAACCATCCTAAGGTAGCGAAATTCCTTGTCGGGTAAGTTCCGACCTGCACGAATGGCGTAACGACTTCCCAACTGTCTCAACCGCGAACTCGGCGAAATTGCATTACGAGTAAAGATGCTCGTTACGCGCAGCAGGACGGAAAGACCCCGTGACCTTTACTACAGCTTGGTATTGGTGTTCGGTGTGGCTTGTGTAGGATAGGTGGGAGACTTTGAAGCGGTGACGCCAGTTACCGTGGAGTCATTGTTGAAATACCACTCTGGTCACTCTGGATATCTAACTTCGAACCGTAATCCGGTTCAGGGACAGTGCCTGGTGGGTAGTTTAACTGGGGCGGTTGCCTCCCAAAAAGTAACGGAGGCGCCCAAAGGTTCCCTCAACCTGGTTGGCAATCAGGTGGCGAGTGTAAGTGCACAAGGGAGCTTGACTGTGAGACTGACAGGTCGAGCAGGGACGAAAGTCGGGACTAGTGATCCGGCAGTGGCTTGTGGAAGCGCTGTCGCTCAACGGATAAAAGGTACCTCGGGGATAACAGGCTGATCTTGCCCAAGAGTCCATATCGACGGCATGGTTTGGCACCTCGATGTCGGCTCGTCGCATCCTGGGGCTGGAGTAGGTCCCAAGGGTTGGGCTGTTCGCCCATTAAAGCGGTACGCGAGCTGGGTTTAGAACGTCGTGAGACAGTTCGGTCCCTATCCGCTGCGCGCGTAGGAAATTTGAGAGGATCTGACCCTAGTACGAGAGGACCGGGTTGGACGAACCTCTGGTGTGCCAGTTGTTCTGCCAAGAGCACCGCTGGTTAGCTACGTTCGGGATGGATAACCGCTGAAAGCATCTAAGCGGGAAGCCGGCCTCAAGATGAGATTTCCATACCTTCGGGTGAGAGGCTCCCAGCCAGACTACTGGGTTGATAGGCCGGATGTGGAAGCGTGGTAACACGTGAAGCTGACCGGTACTAATAAGCCGATGACTTGATAACACACCGTTTAGGTGCTTGCGTCCACTGAGTGGTTCTCGATGTACGGTCGAGAACCGCATAACGAACAATCGTTGTGCAGACTGAAACATCAATAGTGTTTCGGCGGCCATAGCGTGAGGGAAACGCCCGGTCACATTCCGAACCCGGAAGCTAAGCCTCACAGCGCCGATGGTACTGCAGGGGGGACCCTGTGGGAGAGTAGGACACCGCCGGACTTCTTTCG
>NZ_JBFBLD010000006.1:0-3020 GCF_040702445.1 Microbacterium sp. NPDC080005
TGCCGTTGTCAAACAGGTAGCGATCAATTGTGTGAAGGCCGATCTTTTATACATTAGGAATGTCAATCGCCGACCTAGCCACGCTTGAAGACCGGTTTTGGCCTTTTGTCGGCCAGAGGAGAGCTGATCCATTAAAAGTGCGAATCACCCTTGAGCTTAGAACCTTATATGACATTCCACCTCAGGCAGCAGACTGTCGTTCTTAGGCCACCTCCAGCCGAAAAATAGCGTCTCCACACCTCTACCCTGTTGGCGCTGATGGAAAATTGACCCACCCTGCCGATTGAAATTTGACCCAGGGCGGATTGCTGATTTTGTTACCAGCAACTGTGGATAAGTCTACCAGCGCAGCTGCTGTTGCCCCCACTCCTTCGCTAGCCCAGTTCAGTTGTTTAAGACCTGCCACACGCAGCCATGTAGCAGGCCGTCGTCGCCATGAAATCAGAACGGCTCATCGTCCTCCGGTTCCTGGCCGCCCTTACGCTTTCGCTCCCGTGATTTGATCTTGGCCTGGGCCGCCAAGCTACTGTGTTGCAGGCGATAGGACTCGTTACCGGTTTCGACGATGTGGCAGTGGTGGGTCAGCCGATCCAGCAGGGCGGTGGTCATCTTGGCGTCGCCGAACACGCTCGACCATTCGGCGAAGCTCAGGTTGGTGGTGATCACCACGCTGGTGTGTTCGTACAGCTTGGACAGCAGGTGAAACAGCAACGCACCGCCAGCCTGGCTGAACGGCAGATAACCCAGTTCGTCGAGGATGACCAGATCCATGCGCAGCAGTGCCTGGGCGATCCGCCCGGCTTTGCCGTCGTGTTTTTCGCGCTCCAGCAGATTGACCAGATCGACCGTGGAGTAGAAGCGCACGCGCTTACCGTGCCGGGTGATGCCGGACACGGCCAGCGCGGTGGCTAGGTGGGTTTTACCGGTGCCTGGCCCACCGATCAGCACCACGTTCTGCGCGGTGTCGGTAAAGGCCAGGCTGGCCAGCTCGCTGATCAGGCGTGCGTCGGCGCTAGAGGCGTTGAAATCGAAGCTGGCCAGATCGCGGTGCATCGGCAGCTTGGCCATGTTCATCTGGTGGCTCACCGAGCGCATGGCGCGATCTGTGTGCTCTTGTTCCAGCAGGTGTTCGAGCAGCCACTTGGACGAGGCTGTGTTCGACTCACCCTGTGCAGTTAACTCCGCCCAGGCCGTGGCCATGCCGTGCAGGCGCAGCTCCTTGAGTTCCGCCATCAAATCACGCATGACCGACCTCCTCGGCCTGGCCACGCAGGCGGTCGTAGCGCGCCGTGTTAGCGACGGGGGCTTCCTTGAGCGACAAGTGGGTTTCGACGCTGGGTGGTGGTTCGGTCGCGGCCAGGCGCGCCACGACATTGAGGATGTGTTCGGCGCTCAGGCTGCCGCTTTCCAGTACCAGCTCAACAGCCACCAGCACCGCATCGAGCCCGGCGACCGGTACGGCAGCCAGAACTTGCGCCATGATCCGGTCACCGCCGGCATGACGCCCCAGACCGTGCTTAAGCTGACGCAGCGGCGCCGGCAGATCAGCAAAGGGCGCGCCGTTGCGCAGCGCACCGGGCTTGCGTTCGATCAGCGGGAGGTAGTGCTGCCAGTCATAGCTGACCTGGTCGCGATCCAGCAAGCGGACATGGCTGGCGATCAGCGCGTCGTCAGCCACCACCTCGATTCGCGTCGGATACAAACGGCTGCTGACCCACTTACCCGCGTACTCACACGGCACCGAGTAGCGGTTGCGCCCGACGCTGACCAGGCAGGTGCTGGAGACCCGCGCAGGCCGCTCGACGTAACCGTCGAATGGCGCTGGCACAGGCATCAGTTCAGCGCGCTCCAACTCCAGCACTTCGGCCACACTCAGCCCGCTGTATTGAGGGTGCGTCAGCTCGTTCCAAAGCGCGCGGCAGCGCTGGCCCAGCCAGGCATTGAGTTCCTCGACGGAGTGAAACTGGCAGTCCTGGGCGTCTAGCCAGATACGCCTGCGGCTGTCTTGCACGTTCTTTTCAACGATGCCCTTTTCCCAACCAGCGGCGACGTTGCAGAAGTCCGGATCGAACAGGTAATGCGCGCACATCACCGCAAAGCGCGCATTCACCGCCCGGCCTTTGCCCTTATTGACCTTGTCGACGGCGGTCTTCATGTTGTCGTAGATGCCCCGGCGCGGCACGCCGCCCAAGGAGCCGAACGAGCGTGTATGGGCGTCAAATAACATCTCATGGCCCTGGCTCGGATACGCCACAAGCCAGAACGCACGGCTGGCACACAGCTTCAGATGTGCCACCTGCATACGCCGGTAAATGCCGCCGACCAGCAAGCCTTCCTCGCTCCAGTCAAACTGAAACGCCTCGCCAAGAGCAAAGGTCAGCGGCACAAAGGCCTGCGACGCCTTGCCCTGTCCCCCTCGCCAGGCACGGATAAACGCGGTGAGCTGGCTGTAGCCACCGTCATAACCTTCGGCTTTGATTTGCGCCAACAGCGCCTTGGCACTGCGCTGCTGTTGCTTGGGCCGCAGCGAATCGGCTTTTAGCGCCTGCTCCAGCGTGGCGTGAAAAGGGCTGAGTTTGTTGAAGATCGCGCGGCGTTGGTAGACCGGCGGCTTGGCCTCAGGTGCTCTGACCCACTTGCGAATCGTGTTGCGCGCCAACCCGGTGCGCTTGGCTATCTCATGCAGCGACAGCTTGTCGCGGAAATACATCCGGCGGATTTTGCCCATCATTTCCATACTGATCACCCTGTGTTCTCCTGCTCAAAAATTGAGCAGGAGCAGTTGAACACCTGGGTCAGTTTTCAGTCGGCAGAACAGCCTCTACTGGGTCAGTTTTCGGTCAGCGGCAACAGCTCTCGTTGGTTTTGAACATACATCGATCCTCTCAAATGAGTTCTATAGGACGTAGTGCTATAGGGCGCATTCTGGCTCTATCTTCGACGTCCTCCTTCGTCAGCACAGGGACACCCATGGCCGCGAGGCAGTCCTGGAGGAGCGGGATCTGCCCCTTGAACTCTGC
>NZ_JBFBLD010000007.1:0-2375 GCF_040702445.1 Microbacterium sp. NPDC080005
ACGGAGCTGTGCAAGGCTGAGGGAGCCGTCTACACGCTCGAACTGACGAACAAGGGCAACGGGTGGCACCCTCACTGCCACATGATCGCTCTGGCGGCCTCTGAGCCCTGTCAGGAGGTTTTAAGCGCTGAGTGGCACCGGATCACCGGTGACAGCTTCATCGTCGACGTAAGGCCCATCACAGGCGATCCCAGCGAGGGGTTCATGGAGGTCTTCAAGTACGCCGTGAAGTTCTCCGACCTCTCCCTGGAAGACAACTGGCACGCCGCCCAGCGCCTCAAGGGCAAACGCCTGCTGAACAGCTTCGGCCTGTTCCGTGGTGTCGAAGTCCCCGAGTCGCTCCTGGACGAACCTCTGGACTCGCTCCCCTACTGGGATCGGTTCTACCGGTATTTCGGCGGTGAGTACCGGTTTACCGGTGAAAGCCCCAAAGCGGTAACGGAGAACGCCGTTACCGAAAACCCTGAAACGCGTTACACGGTTACGCCAGCCGATCCGCGAGCGGCTGCTGACTTGCCCGGCTGGCGACCCCCGCAACCCCCCACCAAACCCAAGTCGTTCGCTGTCCTGGTGCACGAGGGCGAGCAGCGACGAAGGGCCGCTCTCAAAAGGGCTGAAACCCGCTCCAAAAGTTGACAGGTCAAGGGCCGCGCCCCCGGCTCGTCGGGGAAGCGCTCCACCTCCCCGGCGAACGGAGGCACGGGCGGAGCGCACCCTTTACCCTCCCCGAACAACCACCCTACGGCAGCACCCCGGGCCAGGAACTGGCCCGGGGGATGCCACCCGGCGAGGGTGCTTTTCCGCTTTTCCGCTTTTGATCCTCGCGCCAGCGGCGCGTCCTCATGTTGCTATAAGATTCCTATAGCATTACGATCAGGCCTCCATAGAATCCCTATAACTGATCTATAGGCCAGCCATGACGACCAAGAAGACCCCTGCCAAATCCCCCTTCATGCGCCACATCGAGGAGCTTTATGAAGACGAAGTCCATGCCGAATTCCGTGAGGCCACAATGCGAACAGTCTCTTTCAACTTCCCTGCTGAAGACGCCTGCATGCTGGCTGCCATTGCTAAACGCTTCGGTCGCAGCACCGCTGCCTTTGGCGGAGAGCTATTTGCTGAGCATGTGCGTGAGCTTTTCCTCGCGCTCACCCCTGAAGACCGACGCGCATGCGCTGCTGAGGCTGACGCAGAGCAAACCCGCTACGAAGAGTCCAAAGGCATCAAAACCACAAGCATCAATGGCGAGCCGGGTTGCCACCATTGGAAGGGCTACGCCGATATTTGTGACCGCGTAGAAGGGGAGGCCAAGTGATGGCTGAAGCAATGTTCACCCTCTGCGGGCAGGTAGCGAACGTGTACGTCCAGCCGGGCGGCACATCGAAGAAAACCGGGGAGGCCTTCGACCCTCGGGACAAGGTGCAGATCCTCGGCCACGTCCCGCTCCAGGGCGGCGGCACCAAGCTCGATCTTGTGACCCTCAACGTCGAGGACGCTCGCCTGTTTCAGGCCGCGCTCAACAAGACGATTCGCGTCCCTGTGGGGGTTTATTCCCTTGGCAAGACGGTGGGCTATTTCATTCCGCAAGGCTCAAAGCCGCAGCTCGTAGCAGCTTCTTGATTCAACGCTAAGGCCCCGGCTTCCGGGCCTTCAGGGTGGATTCCGCTTGCGGAAGGGCCCCCGAAGGCCGGTAGCCGGGGCCTTCTTACTTGATACATAGAAACAAAGTGCATGCAGCGCGTTATGCTGTAGGCACGGGAAAGGAGCCAGGGCATGGCCAAAAAGAAAACCCCCGTGAACGAATCCAACTTGGCGGAAGGGGCGTTCACAGGGGTCGATGAAGCTGAAAACTTCGGCGATAGGTTAGCACGCTACGGCCAAGCGCACGCAAGGTCGCTGGCGATGCTGGAGCACCTTCGGGGCGCTCCAGAGGTCGAAGCCACTAAGACAGCCGCAGGCCTCGCCACCTGCGGAAACTACCTGCACTTCCGGGAGTACTTCACCGTGGGCAAGGTACGGCTGCACAACGCGACGTTCTGCAAGCAGCACCTGGTCTGCCCGCTCTGCGCCATCCGGCGTGGTGCCAAGGCGCTCGGTGCCTACCTGACCCGCTGGCAGGTCATCCAGGAACAGCGCCCCGATCTGCGCCCCTACCTGATCACCCTCACCGTGAAGAACGGCGAAGACCTGGACGAGCGTCAAACCCACCTCACGAAGTCGCTGCGCAAGCTGCTCGACCGTAGGCGCAATTTCAACGCTGGCGTGGCTCGCGCTCCCTGGACGGAGCTGTGCAAGGCTGAGGGAGCCGTCTACACGCTCGAACTGACGAACAAGGGCAACGGGTGGCACCCTCACTGCCACATGATCGCTCTGGC